>JAFAHS010000549.1 GCA_019237115.1 Deltaproteobacteria bacterium | reverse complement strand
GATGCGCGTCAGCAGCGATTTCCCGAGGAGAAGCCTTACCGCTATAAACCGCTTGCCGGCCAGCAAGAGCAGTATCGTTGGACGGCGGAGAAGACAGGCGAGCTGAAGGACTATAATTTACTGGACCTTGGAATTTAGTCGATTCTCCTTTGTGGTCGGACCCTGCCACCACGAGGTGCCGCGCTGCCTGCACAGGATCGCGCGAGACTGTGGTCTCCCGGAGTGGAAATCACTGGAACGAGAAGAGAACGCGCGGCGGTTCGAGCGACGGCCCATAAGACACCAACCTTAGCTTCGCGTACGCGATCCGATTAGTCCGCTGCCCGCGAGGCTTTGAGGGTCGCGCGGCTTCCATTGGCCCCGCTCGACGGCGCTCAGGAATTCCTGCACCGCGTGATTGAATGCGGCCGGCTCCTCGAGGTTTACCGCGTGCCCGGTGCGCGGCACCATCCACAGTCCGGCGCGTGGAATCGTCTGCTTGAGCATAACGCTGGCATCGAGACACGGATCGTCCTCGTCCCCGACGATGAGTAGAACCGGAACCGTCATTCGGGCCAGTTCCGGGGTCAAGTCATAAAGCGACGGACGCAGCGCCTGGTAGTTGCGCAGGGTCAACGCCGATCCGATGGGAGAGTGCTCACCCAGATGCCGCACGAATTCCTCCCAGCCGCGCGGATCCTTGTTGCGCAGTTGAATGCGGGTCGGTCCGAGACCCAATGCCCGCGCCACCGGCGCCGAACCCTCCTTGAGAAAGCGCTCTGCGGTCGCCTCGCATTGCTTGCGGAACGTCTCGCGCTCGGACTTTGGGGCGCCTGAACCACACCCGGCCACGACCAGGCAACTGGCCCTTTCCGGATAGCGCAAACCGAAATGCAGCGCCGCAAAAGCTCCCATGCTGAGTCCAACGACGTGAGCCTTGTCGATCCCGAGATGCTTCAGGACCGCCGCGATGTCGTCGGTCGCGCGATCCTGTCCATAGGATGAATCATCCCCGGGCACGTCGGAGGGCGGGTAGCCGCGCGCGTTGAACGTAATGCATCGGTAGGATCGCGAAAACCACCGCACCTGGCTCTCCCACTGGCGGTAGTCGGAGCCGAACTCGTGGGCGAAAATGATCGGATGGCCGTCTCCGCTCTCCTCGAAGTAGAGTCTTGCTCCCGATGATTGTGCGTACGGCATGGGCTAACTCCGGCGCTGGTGATATGGCGGACAGTTAGTTCATGCGAGCAAGCTTCGCAACTCTTGCAACAGGAGATCGATTCGACATGGCGGAAAAAATAGCGATCGTAACCGGTGCGGGTACCGGCATCGGAAAGCATGCGGCCCTCGCCCTGATGCGCGAAGGGTACGCGGTCGTGTTTGGCGGACGGCGCTTGGAATTGCTGGAGGCGGCCGCGGCCGAGGGGCGCGCGACGGGCTCGTCCGCCATGGTGGTGCAGACGGATGTGCGCGATGCGGAATCGGTCAAAAACCTGTTCGCGAAGACCCGCGAAGCGTATGGCCGTCTCGACGTGCTGTTCAACAATGCGGGAGTTGGTGCTCCGGCCGTTCCGCTTGAAGAGCTTTCCGTGGAACGGTGGCGGGCCGTCGTCGAAACCAATCTGACTGGTGCATTCCTGTGCACCCAGGAGGCCTTTCGCATCATGAAGGCACAACAGCCGCGGGGCGGGCGCATCATCAACAACGGCTCGATCTCGGCCCACACCCCGCGTCCCAATTCCGCCCCTTATACCTCGACCAAGCACGCGATGACCGGGCTGACCAAATCGACCTCGCTAGATGGCCGCAAGTACGATATTGCGTGCGGCCAGATCGATATCGGCAATGCGGCAACCGAGATGACAGCACCCATGGCCCGCGGTGTGCCGCAGGCGTCGGGCGAGGTTGCAACTGAGCCAACGTTCGACGTCGAGCATGTCGCGCGCGCGGTGGTGTACATGGCCAATCTGCCGCTCGAAGCGAACGTTCAGTTCATTACGATCATGGCTACCAAGATGCCCTTCGTAGGCCGTGGCTGAGATTTTTGCCTCGTTCCGAAACCTCGCTCTGTGTGTGCCGGGTTGCGAACGGGATCGCGACGCCAGCTCGAATAATGGGGCGAGGTGGCGCGAGGTCGGAGTTTGCTCCAGGCGCCATGAACTGGAGTGGAGAGGATAAAGAGAGAGGTCACCCCCTCTCTTTCCGATTAAGCGGGCACCGGCGAAATCGCGACTCGGCTGCGGCTGCAGACTCCCTCAGTAACCTGCAAACCCCATATCGGTGGTTGCCTGCGCGTCGGGATCGGTGCACACATTGACCAACGCAGTCTTGCGACTCTTGATGGCGCTTTCGATCGCCGGACGGATGGCATCGGGGCGCTCCACGAATTCTCCATAGCCGCCGAGCGCTTCGACCATCTTGTCGTAGCGCTGGAAGCCGAGATCGCGGCCCACGTTGCCGCCGGTCTTGCGCGAGGTGAACCCCCCGTTGTTGGACACCACTACCACGATGGGCAGGCGATGCCGAATAGCGGTGTCCATTTCCATCCCGTTCCAGCCGAATGCCCCGTCGCCGCTCAGCACCAGCACGGGGAGGTCCGGACGCGCCGCCTGTGCGCCGATTCCGAACGGGATCCCGACCCCCATACACCCATGCGGACCGGCATTGAGGCTGCAGCGCGCCTGGTAGATGGGAATCGATTGGCGAGCGAAGTTGAGTATTTCATGTCCGTCAACCACCAGGATGGTGTCGCGCGAAATGACTTCCTTGACCTCATTGCATAAGCGCAGCGGGTGAATCGGGACCGCATCGGAGTGCAGCAGCGGCGCTGAGCGCTCCAGGTTTGACCGATGCTTGACGGCGAGCTGCGCAACCCATTCGGTCTCGTGTTTAGGATCAAACTTGCCAGCCGCCTCGAGGGTAAGTTGCTCGAGCACCAGTCTGGCGTCACCGATTATGCCGATGTCGGCGGCACGATTGTGGCCGATTTCCTTACCATCGAGGTTCACGTTGATCAGCTTGGCGTCCGGCGAAAAACGCGGAGGCCGCAGAAATGACAGCATCGAGTTGGCGCGGGCCCCGATAACCAACACCACATCTGCCTCGCGAAACGCGGTCGAGCGCGCCCCCGGGAAAGAACGCGGATGGTCCTCCGGAATGACTCCACGACCTTGCGGGGTGGTGAAGAAGGGCAAACCCGTCGCGTCGATGAACTTCTTCAGCTGATCCTCTGCCCGCGACCACAGCACGCCGCTTCCGGTAAGGACCAGCGGTTTGCGTGCCTTGGCCAGAAGCTCGATTGCGCCGCGTATCAGGGCCGGGTCGCCCGCGGGACGCGCTTCGGTCCGCGAGGGACTCGCGACCCAGTGAATTCTCTCCTCCTCGACCTTGCCGGCGAGCACGTCACCCGGCAGGTCGAGGTAGACTGGACCCCGCTTGCCGTCGAGCGCTTCACGGAAAGCGATGCTGATATATTCGGGAATCCGGTAACCAAGATCGATGCGATAGGCAGCCTTCACAATCGGCCGCATCATCGGAATCTGGTCCATCTCCTGGAACGTGTCGAGGGTGGTCCCGCGCATCGGCGCGGCGCCGCCGATGGCTATGACCGGAGCAGCGTCGGCCCAGGCGTTGCCAAGACCGGTCACCAGGTTGGCGACCCCCGGACCCATCGGTGCTATGCAGATGCCCGGTTTCCCGGTTACCCGCGCGTAGGCGTGCGCCATCATGGCCGCGGCCTGCTCGTGGCGCACGTAGATCCCTTGCATACCCAGTTCCAGGCACGCGCCGGCGGTACCCGAGGTTGGGCCGCCCATCATGAAGAAGATGGTGTCGACACCTTCACGCTTGAACGACTGAGCGATGATCTCTTCCCCGCGTAATGTTCCCATGGTCGATTACCTCCAGGATGCCCGGCTAAGCCCTCTGGCAAACGAGCAACATGCGGCCGCCTCTGTCAAGCGGATCGGGGAACCCGCGATCGCCTGATCATGAGTCTTGAAGCGAATGGGTCTGCCCGCCGGCGACTGTGTGTCGCTGGCGTACGCCTGGACCCGGTTCCTCGGCGCGATCCCCGCGTGTGGGAATTACCACGTTCGGGAGCCCGACATCGGCGAACTCTTCGTAGGCGCAACACGGGTGCTTTGGTTTCTGATGCCGCGGCCCCAACGCAGTCTCGGTTCGAGGAGGTTGTGTTTGGGGCGCTGGGGTGTGAAAAGTTGAAGCGCTGAGAGAGCGGAATCACATGGCACAGACGTCGAAGCGAATGCTCGAGGGCTACCGGGTACTTGATTTCACACAGGTCCTGGCCGGACCGACCACGACGCGATACCTGGCCGAGATGGGAGCCGAGGTAGTCAAGGTCGAGTTTGCTCCCAATGGCGATATATCGCGTGCGGTACCTTACATTCGGGACGGGCGGAGCGCGTACTACGTCCAGCAGAATCTGGGCAAGAAGAGTTTGTGCCTGGACCTGAAGAATCCCACGGCGGTGGAGATCATCCGCGACCTGATCCGGAAGGTCGACGTGATCGTGGAGAATTATGCGCCCGGCGTGATTGGGCGGCTGGGATTCGGCTACGAGGCGGTCCGGGCGCTTCACCCCAAGGTTATCATGTGTTCGATCTCGACATTCGGGCAGAACGGGCCGCTCGCCAACCGCCCCGGCTACGACTTTATCGGATGCGCCTATTCGGGCGTCTTGAGTATGATTGGCGAGCGCGATGGCGCACCATCGCTGCCCGCGGTAGGAGTCGGCGATATCTCCACCGGGGTGCACGCCCTCTCAGCGATCCTGGCAGCGCTGCTCCATCGCGAACGGACCGGCGAGGGGCAATATCTCGAGACCTCGCTGCTCGATTGTTACTTCAGCTATCACGACATGCCGGTGCACACCGCGAGTTTGAGCGGCGGCGCTATTTTGCCGCGGCGCAACGGCGCACACCATTTCGCGGTTGCCCCGCTCGGCATATTCAATGGCAAGCGGCACCCCATTTTGATCATGGCGGGAACCCAGCACCAATTCCCGTATCTGTGCCGGGCGATGGGAAAGCCGGAGCTGGTGGACGATCCGCGCTTTCGCACCATTTCCGCACGAATGGAACATGTCGAAGAACTCAAGACCCTCATTCAGAGCTGGTTCGACACGATGCCGACCGACGAGGCAGTGTACCGCTGTTTCGAGGAGCATCGGGTGCCTTTCGCGGAAGTGTTATCGACTGAAGAGGCAATGGCGCATCCGCACCTGCTCGAGCGCGAGGTGGTGCGGACCGTAAGTGATCGTTTCCTGGGCGAGTTCGAGGTACCAGGGTTTCCGCTACGCTTTTCGGGTTACGGGCGGCATCGGACAAATACGGCGCCGACTTTGGGAGAGCACAACGCGGCAGTGCTGCGCGAGTATCTGGGATATTCGCCGGAACAGATCTCCGCGCTGGAGCGTGAGGGTGTGCTTTGTCGTGGTGAGCGTTGACGTGCGGGCGGACCACCGATGCAATCGTGAGCTCTCGCGGCCCTTAGCCTTATTTTAGATCTGGATGACCGGCTTGAGGTGCGGCGCGACCTCCCGCGCAAACAGTTCCATCGAACGGCGCGACCGTTCCGGTGCCAGGCCGGGCAGATGCATTCCGAGCACCAGGTGCGTCGTCCGCACATTCTTGAAGGATTCGTTAAGACGCGCGGTGACTTCGTCCGGGCTGCCGAAAAGGGGAGTAAACATCAGGCCCTGCGCATCGCGAAGCTTGGATGGTTCCGGCAGGTTCGCGAATTGCGCGGCGCCGGGCATCTCATTGGCCTCCACGATCCAGCGGCCGTACAGCCTCAGCATGCAATGGTAGTGATCCTGCGCCTCGGACCACGCCTGGTCGGTGCTTTGCGCGATATAGGTCCAATGGAGTTGAGCGGCGCTGTAGTCTGCAGGATTCCGGCCCGCCTGCCGCAGTGATTCGTCATAGATTTGTTGCGAGCGCGGGTCGCCCAGACCCATGAAGTGACATCCCATCCGCCCCGCGCGCCGGATAGCTTTGGGCGTGCCTGCCCCAATCCACAGCGGCGGGTGCGGCTGCTGCACGACTGGTGGCATCAAGGTGATGTCCTGCACGCGGTAGTGCCGTCCGGAGTACGAGAAGTCTTTCTGAGTCCACGCACCGCGCAGGACCTCGATGCCCTCCTCCATTCGTCCGGCGCGCGCTTTTCGATCAACACCGTAGCCGGCGAATTCATTCGGGCCGTAGCCCTGGCCCACCCCGAGATCGAAGCGGCCGTTGGAGATGATGTCGATCGTCGCTACATCCTCGGCGACCCGGACGGCGTTGTGCAGGGGCAGCAGCACCAGGTAAGTGCCCACTCGAATGCGCTTGGTAATCGCGGCGATTGCGGACGCGATTGGAAGAATCGCTGGCGAGTAGCCGTCTTCGGCGAAGTGGTGCTCGGTGAGCCACGCCTGGTCGTAGCCGAGGTCCTCGGCGCCTTTGATTTGTGCAAGCTGCTCGCCGTAGAACTGCGGCCACGGTCTCCGCCATTCAACCGGGTTTCGGAACGGGAACAACAATCCGATATTAAGCTGGTCGCACAGGCTCATTCGCCATTGACTATTCCGGCACCCTGGTTTTGACAAGCCTGCGAAGCTGGTAGTGACCTTCGCGGAGGTTTGACGAGAGGGCGTCAAGCATGCCTGACTACGGTTGGGTGGGCGCGCGCGGGCGTTGACAACGCCCGAGACGGCCCTCTCAGAGGAGACGCCGGCGATGGTGAACGACTTCGATTTGACCAACCCCGATTTCTTCGTTTCCGGCGATCCGCATGCGGTCTGGAAAGAACTGCGTGCGGTTGATCCCGTGCATTGGACCGAACGCCAGAACAAACGGGGCTTCTGGTCGATAACCAAGTACGATGACGCACAGCGCGTTTATCGGGATCCGACGACCTTCAGTTCGCAGGGTGGTATCGCGCTCGGTTTCGCCGACGCACCCGACCCCACTCAGCCGCGCATGCAATATGGCTTCGGCCAGATGATGATCACCACCGATCCACCGCGCCACGGACGAATCCGGCAGATGCTCAATCGGCGATTTACCCCGCGCGCGCTGGCGCCGCACGAACCACACGTGCGCGCGATAACCCGGGAAATTATCGACGCGGTCGCCGAGCAGGGCCGTTGCGACCTGGTCGTCGACGTGGCGGCGAAGCTACCTACCGCGGTCATCTGCGAGATGCTCGCGGTTCCACGAGAAGATTGGGACCTGATGTTCGCGCTCGGCAACATGACGGTGGGGAACGAAGACCCCGAGTACCAGGTCGACGGATCGGCCCAGAAGACCGGCGCGCAGGCGCAGAGAGATATCTTCAACTATTTCATGAAGTTAATCGGCGAACGACGCAGCAACCCGGGGGACGACCTGGTTAGCGCGCTGGTGCACGGTGACATCGAGGACGACCACCTCAGCGACCTCGAGGTGCTGTTCAACTGCTTCCTGCTGATACTGGGCGGCCAGGAAACCACCCGCAACGCGATCACCGGGGGCATGGACGCGTTGATGCGCTGTCCCGCCGATCGCGACCGCCTGGCGCACGACCCCGCACTGATGCGGACCGGCATCGAGGAAATCCTGCGCTGGACCTCGCCGATCACTCATATTATGCGCACCGCGACGCGAGCGGTGGACCTGCGCGGGCGATCGATTCGGGAAGGGGACCGGGTGGTCATCTGGAACCCATCCGCGAATCGCGACGAGGAGGTGTTCGCGGATCCCTACCGCTTCGACATTGCCCGCAAGCCGAACGACCACATCGCATTCGGCTACGGTGAACATTTCTGTATCGGTGCGAACCTGGCCCGACTCGAGCTGCGCGTGATGCTCGACGAACTGCTCCGCCGCATGCCGGACATGGCTCCGGCCGGACCGCCTGAGCGTTTGCGGTCCAACCTGCTCGCAGGCATCAAGCATCTGCCGGTCACATTCACACCAGCCAGGGTCGCGGCCTGACCGCGACGCCGGCACCTTGCTTTGGGGGACTATCATGAAGTTGGACGGCAAGAACGCGCTCATCACCGGCGCGGGATCGGGAATGGGCAGAGCGACGGCGCTATTGTTCGCGCGCGAAGGGGCGAAGGTCGCGGCCATCGACATCGATGAAAAGGCCGCCACTGAGACGGCCAGCCAAATCGAGCGCAACGGCGGGAAGGCGGTGGCGATTCGCGCCGACGTCTCGGTGGAAGCCGACGCAAAGCAGATGGTCGAAACTGCGGTGCAGCGGCTGGGCGCGCCGGGCGTTCTGTTCAACAACGCGGGCATCGAAGGCGAATCGGCGTTTATCGCCAAGATGACGGCAGACGCTTTCGACCGCGTGATTGCTATCAACCTGCGCGGCGTGTTCCTCGGGATGAAATACGTGCTCCCGCCCATGGTTGACGCGGGAGGCGGTTCGATTATCAACCAGGCTTCGATCGCGGGGATGGTGGCGGTGCGCGGCGGAGCAGCCTACAGCGCGGCAAAGGCCGGCGTAATCGCCATGACCCGCGTCGCTGCGTTCGAGTACGCCCGCTACAACGTCCGCGTCAACTGCATCTGCCCGGGCGGTATCGAAACCGAGATGGCCAAGCGCATTCGGCGCGGCGCCGAGCCCGATCCCAAGGCGGTGAGGCGGATTTCGGTGCTCGGACGGATGGGAGAACCCGAGGAGATAGCGAACATGGCGCTCTTCCTCGCCAGCAGCGATTCATCGTTCGCGACCGGCGCACCATTCGTGGTCGACGGCGGATGGACAATCAGCTAGACGCCTGACGCGCTCCCTCACAGTAGTCGCCCCCCTTGGGGGGTCACTCGAGGTTTTACAGAATGCGACTTCACGACAAGGTAGCAGTGATTACCGGCGGTGCAAGCGGGATGGGCCGCGCCACCGCAACGCGCTTCCTCCAAGAGGGGGCGTCGGTAGTCATCGCCGATTACAACGAGGACACCGGCACGCAGACGCTTGCGCTTTGCGCCGAGCGGGGCTTCAGAGACCGGGTGCGTTTCATCCGCACCGATGTTGCGAAGGAGCCCGAGGTCGCAGCCATGATCGCGCTGGCGATTTCGGAGTTCGGAAAGGTTGACGTGGTATTCAACAACGCCGGCCTGGGCGGAGCGCTGGGCCCGGTCTGGGACATCGAGGTGGAAGAATGGGATTACACCTTTGATGTTCTGGCGAAGGGAGTCTTCCTCGGGATCAAGCATGCCGCCCGCGCGATGAAGCGGCAGGGTGGTGGCGGTTCAATCATTAACACCGCCTCAGTCGCGGGGCTGAGCGGCGGGAGCGGACCCCTGGTCTATTCGGCCGCTAAGGCGGCGGTCATCAACCTGACCCGAGCGGCGGCTCTTCAACTGGCGCCGGATCGCATCCGGGTCAACGCGATTTGTCCGGGCGGCGTGTTGACGCCGCTGACCGATCGCGGCAACCCGGCTGCAGTGGCCAAGCAGCTCGACAGCTTCCAGCCCTGGCCGGAGCATGGCAAGCCCGAGAACATCGCCGGGGCGGCATTGTTCCTGGCCAGTGACGATTCCGAGTTTGTCACCGGTGAGGCGTTGGTGGTGGATGGAGGATTGACCGCAGCCGGACCCAACGTCTGGAAGGGATTGAGAGGGGCTGCCGAGGCCCAACTGTCACAGACGGTCGTTAATCGTGGCAGCACCGGCGCGCCCAGCACCAGGCGGGCGGTAGGAAAGATCTAGACGCCGACCGATGAAGGCGACCGCGAGGCCGCGAAAAATCCGGGACTGGTGGCTCGGCGACGGACCGCGCGCTCTGCCAGGTGCGGTGACTACCCGTACGAAGGAGGAACCCACAGGTGGCTACTAGTCTTGAAGATAGGGTGCTCGAGCTGGAAGCAAAGGTCGCGGAGCTGAGCGAGCGCGAGGCCATTCGAGCGCTGCGCCTGCGCTACCACGAATGCGTCAACGAAGCGAAGACCGCCGAGATCCCGGACCTTTTCACCGAGGACGGCGAGCTGGAATTTGGGCAGCTCGGCCGCGCGAAAGGGCGCGATCAGATCAAGGCTTTCTTCTCGGGACTGGGCGAGAGGAGGTCGGCACCAGCGGCCCAGCCCCGGCGCGGTCTGTATCGCGTGAGGCAGTTCATCCATAACCACGTGATTAATCTGCACGGCGATCGCGCGGACGGCTTCGCCTACCTGGAGGCCAAGCCGGTGTACAACGGTGAGAGCTATGTCGTCGCGGCGCGCTACGACGACGAGTACGTCAAGCGGGACGGGCAGTGGAAATTCTCCCGGATGAGCCTCAAGCCCTATTTCATGGTGCCTCTCAAAGAAGGATGGGCGGGAGACGATCTGCTGAAGATGGGCCGGTAGATGCGACCGGCAACGGCGCAAGGCGCAAAGCTTCGTGGGTCCTTACTGCTAAACGATAAAGGTCAGGTTGTCGATGACTTCGTCGTTGTTTATCAGCACCACCTTCTTGGATGCGATTTTCCAGTTTTCCTCGGCCCGACGAAGCGAATGCTCATAGCGACCGGCAAACACACGCTCCCTGCCGCGGCGCAGCTCATACAGGATAAAACCCGACGACACCGTCGCGGAGTCGCTGGTGGAGTTGTCCACCTCGACGTTCGAGATGAGCCGCTTGGTGCGTGACGGCGGCGTTTGCGCATGAGCCATACCGGAGGCGAGCCGCTCCACGCGGTCCCTGAGTTTCGCCAGGTCGTCATACACCAGGGTAATTTCGCTCTCCGGATCGGTTCCCTCGCCGTTACACGGAATCCAGTACCGAGCGTCTTCGGCGAACAGCTCGAGCCATTCCCGGTACCGCCGCTCGTCGAGGAGGCGTGCCTCCCGATACAGGATGTCTTCGGCCTCGGAGCGGGTCAGGTTCGGCATCGCACGCGCGGTTTTAGCGAATTCTTCAGGCCGTGGGCGCAACCCGCAGTTTCGCAACGTGTTGCTGAGGCTGAGCCGCACTCAACATCGACGCCCTCCATCTGCGATAAAATGCGCGCTGTGGTGTCTCATCGGTAATGTGCCCCACGATAACGCCGTTCTCGTCTTCATACTCGCGGTCGATTCCACGTGACAGCTCGAGCCATTCCGCAGCCTTGACACGCAGGCCCTCACTGCAGCGGTTGAACATCTCCACGTCATCCGGCGCACCACCCCCGGCAGAACCATAGAAAGCCTCGTGGGCCCGCAATCGGGCCACGTTGATCTCGTCGGGCACCCCCTTCAAGGTGGTGGGCAACAGGTGCACGTCGGTGCGCTTGGCACTCACCGGGATCGTCATACGGAACTGGATTCCGATGATGAGAAGGTTCGGAAAAATCGCGAGGTTGACGTTGGATGCCGCAAAAATCTCGGCGGTTCGCCGCTCGCCGTAACGCTCAAGCATGGCGCTCAGGTACGCGTCGCGGCTCGCCTGGGAAGTTGCCCCCCGCAGCAGATTCGACACTGGCCGGTTCGCGGCCCGCTGTTTGGGAGCCATGTCGAGGATCGCGTGTCCGTTGCCCAGGTCCTTGCTCTGGTACTCCGCGTTCCCGGTGAAAAGCTGCATCACCCTGCGGCCCAGTTTCTTCCCTTGGATCTCGAAGAAGCTCTGGTGAACGAAATTTGGATGGTAACCGTCGACCCCGTTCTCCATCTGGAACTTCCAGTTGCCGTCGTAACCATACTTGTGGGTTCCACACCGGGATTCGACTTCGCCTGCCGGTGACAGGTCCATGAAGAGATCGATGTAATATTTCGCATTCCCCAGGTAGTCGGTCAGCTCCTCGACCTCGGAATTGAGACTCGCAAAGACCAGCCCACGGTAACAGGCGACCCGTGCAGCCTTGATAAGGCTGAACTTGCGGCGGTCAAACCCGCTGCCGTAAGCCTCGGCGTAAGGGACCCCTATCAGCTCACCGCGGTTGTTGTAGGTCCAGCCGTGATACCAGCAGCGGAAGACGGGCGAATTCCCGTGATTATCCTGGCACACCGTCGAGCCTCGGTGCATGCACCGGTTCATGAGGACGTGAATGTCGCGGTTCTCGTCACGAGTGACAATCGCTGGCTGGGTTCCGATTACGACCGTTTTGTAGTCACCGGACTGGGCTATCTCGCTTTCGTGTCCGACGAAGACCCAGTTGCTCTCGAAGATTCGTTCCATCTCCAGATCGAAGATCTCCGGTTCAAGGTAGATCCGGCGATGGACCCGGGTTTCTTGCACGAGTTCCTCAAGCTTCAAAGGTGACGGCATGACGCGTTTCTCCTGACCGACTCTTTTCTATGCCGAATGGGATCTCGTTCCCCCATAACTTTGCGCCACGACCTGCGATTTGCAAATGAGCGGCATCGAGATCAAATAGGAACTCACGGGGGTCGGGCAGCCCCCCCGCCAACACTTGATTCTTGTCAAAGAACTGCAATATAGCCGACTGGGTACCGACGCGTGCGAGGGTAATGTGGCTACCAAGGAATCGGTTCAAGAAACATCGTACCGGATCGGAGCTGACCAGCTTTACGTGCTGACCGCCGGGGCCGGCAAGCCGGTCCTGGTGCTGCACGAAGAACTCGGATTTCCTGGCTGGATGAAGTGGAATGAAGAACTGAGCGATCGGCGAACCTTGCTCACGCCGCTGCTTCCGGGATTCGGGCGGACGCCACGCGCGGAATGGATCATGAACGTTCGCGATCTGGCAGGGTTCATCGCGCGAGCCGTCCGTGAACAACGGCTGGCTCCGATCGACGTGATCGGATTTTCGCTTGGTGGATGGCTGGCCGCCGAAATGGCCGCCAACGATCCGGCGCTTTTTTCAAAAATGGTACTGGTCGCGCCGGCCGGCATTCGACCTCCGGAAGGAGAGATCAAGGACCTCTTCAAGGTTCCGGCGCTCGTGTACCTGCGCGAATCCGTGCGCGACCCGGAAAGGACCCCGGAATTTGCGACCCTGTACGGTGGGGGAACCTCGCCCGAACAATACGAAGCCTTCGAGGACGCGCGTGCGGAAACCGCGCGGCTGGCCTGGCAGCCGTATATGTTCAATCCGAGCCTGCCCCATCTGCTGGAGGGCACTGCCAATCCGCCCGCCTTGATTGTCTGGGGCCGCGAGGATCAGGTCGTGCCGATATCGGCGGCCGCCGTGTACCAGCGTTCGATGAAAAACTCGCGGGTGGTAATATTCGAGGCGTGCGGTCACCGGCCGGAAGTGGAAGCATCCGAAGGTTTTGTCAAGGAAGTAAAGAATTTTCTCCAATGACCAAGGAGACGGCGATCATGCATCTGATGTGGTTTACTGAGAGGCAATATCACTACGACCCGGAGACTGAGCCGCAAAGAAGCCGGACGCTGGAAACCCAAATCCTGCGCCATCGCAGCTTCTTCGGCTTGCCGAATGAAAACTTCGACGC
>JAFAHS010000303.1 GCA_019237115.1 Deltaproteobacteria bacterium | reverse complement strand
GGCTTCGACAGGTTCGACTATAATAATCTCCTCCGGATGGCCCGGGCCCGTCGCGGGCTGAAGGGATAGTGATAGCGAATGGGTGAACGTCTCTGGTGAATCGATGCCGAAAACTGCCCCCGACGACACGCGAAATACGCTTACCTGTGACACGAGCGTAATCTCCGACGCCGGTCCCGGCAGTTGCGCCAGCGGTCCCGAACGAAAAATCGGCAGTCCACCCACGTCGTGGACAGTGATGGCCCAATGCGCTCCATCGGGAAGTGGGTCACCATTGTAAACCGCAAGCCCGTTTCGGATCGGCACACTCTCGATCGTTTTTCCCCTTGATCGTCCACCCAGAAAAAAGTCGCAACTTCCTCTTCCGGAGGTGGGTCTGGCCCACCCGCCACTTGGATCGGCACTGGAAACAACATAATTCCTCGAATTCTTTTCCGATCTTCGCAATTTGGAGAGCACGGATTTAGGGGTAAGCCCGAATCTGGCTACTACACCGGTTGGTTAGGCTCCTGAGCTTTAAACCGGTTCCTTGACCCGCGCTCCATAGAGCAATCCTTGGTTTATGGTCGCGCAAGCTGATTGGAGTTTTGCGGACCTCGCCATCGATAATGGACTGCAGGCAGGATTCGCTTGCCGCGAATTTCTGATGGAGTCCTGCAACGGCGGTGGGTGGTCAACGGCAAACCGCCGAATCGATCAGAAGACGGTTTGCTCCGTTCCATGGCGTTGAGCTGAGTATTCCAACCCGGGAGGGTTTTCCCATTCAATAGTGACGCGGCGCATGCTTTTGCGAAGATTTCTGCGGCTCGCCATACGCAAGGAAAACCGATCAGCCAGCTCGACGCCCAGATCGCTGCGATTGTTCAAACACTTGGGGCAGAGCTCGCCACGCGCAACATAACAAACTTCGAAGGATGCGAGATCAAACTCCTGAACCCGTGGGGGTAGACTTCGCTATGTTTATGATAGCGCCCGTTCGCTCGCCCGCTGACCTCGAAGATTTATGGTCGTTCGATCGGCTGATTCAGGACAGCCAATCGCGAACCTTGATGACCGCATCGGCGAAGGGCTGAGGTTTCTGCTGCGGTAAGTTGTGTCCCGCATCGACGACGCGGTGCTCATGCAGCCCGACGAACAGATCGGCGTGCTCTGCGGTCCCACCAGGTTTGAGCGGGTCAGTCGCGCCGTCGATCGTCACTGTCGGCACCTTCACCGGGGGCTTCTGCGCCAGATGGTCTTCGAGCGTTTGCAACGCAGGATCGCCCGCCTCAAGGCCGAAGACCCAGCGGTAACAGTGGATGACGACATCCACGAAGTCGGGGTTTTCGAAAGCGACCGCAGACCGAGCGAACGTCGCTTCATCGAACTGCCAGCCGGGCGACCACTCGCTCCACAGCATCCGGCACAACTCGCGACGGTGTTCAGTCAAGCACTCGCGTCCGCGTTCGGTCTGGAAGAGATGCTGATACCAGAAGACGCGCTCAAGCGATGGTGCGACGGGATGCCGTTGTCGGTTGACATCAATCACGTCGTAGCCCGCATATGATACAAGGCCGCTAATCCGTTCTGGCCACAGCGCTGCCGCCACGCATGACGCGTTGCCTCCCCAATCGAAACCACCGAGGATCGGACGTCCCAGACCGAGAGCGTCGGCAAGTTGGACGATGTCGCGGCCGCGGGCGGCTTGCTGCCCGCTCCGCATGACAGCGTCCGAAACGAAGCGGGTTGAGCCGAACCCGCGAGTATATGGAGTGATGACCCTCGCTCCTTCTCGCGCCAGGATCGAGGCCACTTCATCGAAAGCATGCACGTCGTAGGGGAAGCCGTGCGACAGGATTACCGGCCAGGCGTTGGTTGGACCGTGTTCGACGTAGGCGATCTGCAAGGCGTCAGTCTCGACGCTCCTCACCGGCTGCTCATTCATAAAATGCCATTCGCCGATCAGAATCCCAACAACACCGCGCCATTTGGTCGACGAAGCGTCGTGACAGCGGATCGCGCGGTGTTACAATATACAAGCCCGTTTTTGCGCGCGAGATAGAATAACTGCATGGAATATTTGATTAGCACGGAACCTTGCTGGCTTCAGTTGGACGTAATTCATCGTTTTCTTGCTGAACAAAGCTATTGGGCGAGAGGCATTCCTCGTGAGACCGTCGCTCGTTCTCTGGTGAATTCGCTGTGTTTTGGGGTATATGCGACTGAGGAGTCCGGTGCACTACGGCAGGTTGGTTTTGGAAGGGTAACTACTGATAAAGCTACTTTCGCGTATCTGAGCGACATCTTTATTTTGCCGGAACACCGCGGTAAGGGATTATCGAACCGCCTAATGGAAGCAATTGTCGCTCATCCTGATGTGCAAGGACTACGCCGTTGGCTTTTGGCTACCGCCGACGCACATGGACTCTA
>JAFAHS010000187.1 GCA_019237115.1 Deltaproteobacteria bacterium | reverse complement strand
CGAGCCCAGGAACTCGAGCAGGCGCGGGTTGACTTCGAGCGCGCCCGCGATGAGTACCAGCGACAGAAGTACCTCTCCCTGCGATGACAACCTTGTGCCGATGGGGTTGTTTGCCCAGCCACTGATTGAAATCGACAATCTCCTTCGGCCTGTCGCCGAATGCCATAAAGTCTCCGGCATGAATCAGCACGTCTCCATCCGGCACGCTCAATTTGGCGTGCTGGCCGTGTGTGTCGCTGATGCATACAATGCGAATCCGAGGCATCGAGTCGATTCATATTGGGGGCGCTCTGAAGCGCCCGATCTGATTTTGATCTGAGTGTCCCCTGTCCCACCCTCACCCTTGTTGGCCCAGCACGCGGTAGTAACTAGTGATCGATACGGCGTGCACTTGTGACTGTACGGAGCATGCGCTGTACTGCGTGGGAATCGAACCCCTCGACTCTGGCTCTTCAAAGTCACCCGAGTGCCGGTTTTACCGCCGGCTCGGCTTGTGCTCGCTGCAAACAAGGATTACCAACTGCTCAGATCAATTCGGTCCTCCAGTTCAGCTCTTGCAACCGAGTGTCCAGTTCCCTAAACCGCTTCGCGAGCTGGTCCACTTCCGCCTGGAGTTTTCCGACAGATACGGTCGCAACAAATCGCACCTCCGACTTCGAATACCGATCCTGCCTTGTGCTAGCCGCTTCCGCGATTCCTGCCAAGAAATCGCGGCGCTTGCCAACAAGATCCCGCTCGGCAATCGCATCCGAAATCGTGCGGCTTTCGTCAAACTCCGTTCTCGAGTTGGTGCGGTTGATCGCGCTAACGATTTGCAGAAGCCGCGTGAACACACGTTCGCCTTCTGCCAGAAGCTCCGTCGTGTCTTCAGCCGGCTGGTCGCCTTCCTGCACACGAGCTGAACGGATCAGCCGCTTCTTCATTTCTTCGATTCTGATCTGGCAATCGCTGCGCTCTGCCAATGCTTCTGCAAGCTTCATGGTGCCTCCCTTTCAGGCTCCTTCCGAAAATATGATCGACGTGCCTGATATAGAACTGGCTGCGCGGAGCGATTCCCGTCCTGCGCAGCCAATTCGGTTGTTGGTTCAGTCCTTATACGGATCGAACTCGTTCGCTCCCGCCATCGCCACTCCAACAGGCGTGAGACGGTGAAGGATGCGTACCGTGTCCCCGACAGACTCAAGCACTTCATCGAGACGCTTGTAGCAATCGGGAGACTCATCGAGTCCCGCGCCGCGCAGTTCAATGCCTGCGCGATCCACCCAGGCGCGCATCATCTCCGGCGTGACCTTGCCGGCACGTTTGACCTCTCCGGTCTTGCGATCGACAACGCCAGTCGCCTCGCGGCGGCCCAGTGCGCGGCCCGCTCCGTGGACGGTCGAATAGAGCGAATAACGGGCATGTTCGTTTTCGACTCCTTCGAGAATGACCGACTGCTCGCCCATCGTGCCGCCCACGAATCCGCGCTGGCCCGGAAAAGCAGGTGTCGCGCCCTTGCGCACGACCCATAGCAGTTCGCCGTTGTGCTCTTCGCGCCAGGCGTAGTTGTGATGATTGTGCACCTCCTCGACGATTGGTGCTCCCAGGATCTCCGCGACGCGGGCGCAGACCCAGTCACGACCCGCATATGCATACTCACCGGCCAGACGCATCGTCTCGAGATAGTCGGCTCCGAGATCGCTATCGGTTGAAAGAACGCAAGGCTCCACGTCCATTCCATCCGAAGCACCCGCGGCCTTCAGGAAGTGCGTCGCCGTCTTATGACCAAGACCACGCGAGCCGAAGTGCACGCCGATCCAGACGCGATCCTCTTCGTCCGTGAACAGATCCACATAGTGATTGCCGCTTCCCACAGTCCCGAGCTGGTTGCGCGCCATCTCCTTGAGTGATGCGATGGCCTTCAGCTTCCAGGCGGCGTCATCGAACAGAGCGTGGTCCACCCTCTCGTTGTTCTTGCGGCCAACGCCGAAGCTGATCGTCGACCAAACATCGTTCATGACCTTGGCAATCCGTGCGCGCAGCTCGGAGCCAGGCATATCGACACGGACGGCCTTGTTTCCGCAGCCGATGTCGTAGCCCACACCTGTCGGGCTGATCGCCTTCTTATATGCGACGACACCACCGATCGGCACACCGTAGCCGACGTGGTTGTCGGGCATGAGTGCGACCTTGTCAGCTGTGCGTGCGCAAACACGAATCTGGTTCAGCGTGCGGTCGTCAGCCTGGCCGAACACGGGAATCTGGTTATCGAAAATCTCCAAGCGTATCACGAGAGTGACCCTCACTTGCCTGCGTCGCCACTGCAGCCGCACCGCGACAACAGTCTTTAAACCAACGAAAAAGCCCCTGACCATCAGGCCAGGGGCTCGAAAGTCTGCTTTGGGAAAACGCGCTACGCGCTTGTCCAATCGAGCCCTGGCTGGGACAGAATTTCACCTTGCGAATACGGCCGGAGGCCTTTCGCCTGGTGATGTCTCGTCGATGGGACTCGATTCAGCATGATTGTCATCATGCCCTACTTCTCAAAAAGAAGCAACACCATTCGCAGATGAATACACTGCTTACTTTGGGTAATTACCAGAGAGTTAGTTGCACTTCATTAAGAACTGGGGTACTCTCATTTCTGTGAAGAACCTATTCAAGTCGTATCTGTCCGAATCACTCAGCGATTTGCTGGGTATGGAGGGGTGCGGCTGATTTAGGTGAAGTTCTTAAAGACCGCCAAGCCCCTCGAGAAATCGAGGGGCTTTTGCTTTGTGGGCTTCTGGCGGAATAGGCAGACGCGGCAGCCTCAAGACCTGTGACATCTTCAGGGTTCGAGTCCCTGGGAGCCCACCAACTTTGTCGACAGGTTTGCGTTTATGAACCTGATTGCTTGACGTGTATCTAGGTTCTTGGGAGTTAGTAAGTCGTGGGGATGTGGTGGAAATGGGAGACACGCTGGTCTTAGAAACCAGTGCCTTCGCGCGTGAGAGTTCAAATCTCTCCATCCCCACCAAATATTTTGTGGAGACGTGGCCGAGTGGTCTAAGGAGCCGCACTAACGCGGAGCGCCCCTCAAAAGGCGCCATCCGTTCGAATCGGATCGTCTCCGCCAAATTGGTCGTCGGTAGGATGAGCGGAACGGTATCGCACCTCGTCGGAGGCGAGGATCACGTCGCAAGACCTGTGCAGGTTCAAGTCCTGCTCCTACCGCCAGGGTAGCGTTGGGCATGTGGGAAGCCCATCCCGTTCGAGGCGGGACGTACCTTCGGGGCTTGCGCGTTCGACTCGCGCCGCTACCGCCACTTTAGGAGCAGGCAGTCGTAGGTCAGAGAGGATGAATCGAAATGATGCCGAGTATCAAGCAGATCGTAAAGGACAACATGACTAGGTTCTCTTTCTATCGCACGGGCAACATGTTCTACACCGTCGATGTGGAAGGGCAGAAATATCAGTTTCCGGTCTCGCTTGAAGACATAGGCGGAGCAACGCTCACGGCTGAATTCAAGGCGATCACTCTGATGCGATACATACGCA
>JAFAHS010000295.1 GCA_019237115.1 Deltaproteobacteria bacterium | reverse complement strand
TAGTTTTCGAGAATAGCCCCGCCGGCGGGGTATCAACCGGTGTTACTTCGCCGGCAACTGCCAATCCTGCTGCCGACCCTACCGCCGTGGAAATTCATGCTTTCGCGACGGTTCCGGACTGCCCCGATCACAGCCAATCCTGCCCACTCGCGCAGCGCGTGCAGCAGCAGGCCTGCGCCAATAATCCGCGCGATTTTGACGGAACTCTCGAACTGGCGGATGGGGCTTCGGGCGCCGTTCTGGTCGCGTTGTCCGCGGTACAACTGCCTTCTTCTCAATTTCCGGGACTAGGAGGAGAGCGCTAAACGGCGATGAGTTTGACTCAGCATGGATCAATGGTGCGCAGCGGCGATTGCTGTGCAAAGCGAATTCTCAGTGCGACAGCGGACGCGTCAATTTCGCTGGGAGCTGTGAGCGATGGCGCAGCCCTTCTTCTCACTTGACAAGAGCAATATCGACAACTTCCAGAAGCTCGAAATTCCCGTTTCCGGGCCCGGCGATATCAATCTACTCGTCGTCTACACGGGAACCGCGATGCTCAACTGGACTCGCGACAAAGGTGACGAATCGAGCGTTGATACCCACAGTCTCGAGATCACAATTGAGGACGATTTTGGTGCACTCTATGACCTGCCCTTGGCGGGCGTGCCCCCGGTCCCTACGCTGCCGCCGGTGGCGACATTTCTCGCCATCTGCTCGGAGTCCAGCCAAACCCAGCTGGAAACGCTAGGAGAACCAGGCGAGAATGATGACTGGAACTTCCAGATCCATCCGACCGACGACCAGCCCGAATTTACCACTTTGGTAACTGTCCAGGGCGGCGGAACACCAAAGAGCTCCCTCGTAATCGCGGCCAACGTGACCAATGATGAGGGCGCATCGTTTAATCGCATATCTTATCAGGTCAGTGTGGCCGTCCTAGTTAAACCGCCATTGCTGGCCGGCCCGACCATTTGCGCGGACCTGCCTGAGTACCAGAATCCTCCGAACCAGCCGCCCTTCAACCTGACTCTGCTCCACGATCCCAACAACCCGCATGCGGATCCGGCCGTTCTGAACCCATCGGCGCTCGAATTCATCATCGACCCACCAGCGCCCAACGGCGCCAACCGACTCATTACCTTCACTGGCGACGCCATTATCAACTTTAGCCCCAGCAATGACGACCAGCTGACCAGAGGCACCGTCGCCATCCAATTCCTTCGCGATCTTGGTGGTAGTTCGAATTTCTTGAACGGTGCCGGGTCCGCAACGTTTTCAAGCATCTTCAACAATGACATGGACAAAGACACCACGTACGCAGTCGACTGCGTCCAAGTCACGGCCGCCTCGTCCGGACAGATGATCGTGCCGATGCTGACGGCCGCAGTGGTGGTTCAGGGCGGGGCGGGACCCGCGGTCACCGGGCTTAGCCGAATCACTTACCAGGCCAATGTCGAAATTCTAGTTGGCCTGCAAATCCTGGTGAGCGCTTTCAACCCGGCTGGGCCGCCGCCGAACTTTGCACCCAACGCGTCGGTGGTCGGCGGAAACGAGTGGGTCTATCAAGTCACAATTCCGACGCTCGGTCCGCAAACGGTGTCGGTGGGAAGCGATCATTCAAACGTTGCCGCCCCGGTTCCGGGCGCAGTAAGCGTGCCTTCGCAGAGCACCGTGTTTGTTTCCACTCCGCAATCATCCACGAACGTGGGAGACGGCAATACGGTCACAGTCAAAATCACGGCGCTGCTCGGCACGATGAAAGCCAGCGCTGTTCTCACGGTCCATAACGGGGGCTGACTATGGCGACGCTCCTGGGCTGCTCTCTGCCCTATCCTTTTCTTAGAACCATTTTTGCCTTCGAGGGCAACAATCCCGACGTCGATAACCCGACGCACCTCGAAGTCGGGCTAGCGACGTCCAATGGCGCCAACCGGCTATTCATCTTCACAGGAGCAGCAAAGGTAGTCGTCAGCCCGAGCAACGACAACCAGATGCACCAGGGCTTCGTTCAAGTCGCTCTGGACCTGGACATTTCACCACCGCTAACTCGCTTGGTCGATGCGGCGGCTTACGCGGGGTTCGCCGCTTTTCAAAACCTCGACGCGGACAACAACACTACCTATGCGATCGACTGCGCCGATATCGTAGTTTCCTCGGTATTTGATCCGCATGCGGGAAGGAACCGGACTCTTCCGGTTTTACGGGCGTTCCTATCGGTCATGGGCACTGCGGGGGCTGCCAATACGGCCATTCTTAGCGTCAGCTATCAGGCCATGTTGCAGATTTTCGTTGGCTTCAACTTTCTGGTCTCCAGCGAAACCTTGCTGGTCGATTTCGCCCCCACGGCGGTCGTCGCAGAGGGTAACGCTTGGTTGGGACGCTTTACCATTCCCAGCCCTGCTCCCACCAACCTGCAAGTTACCCTGACGAATCTCAACCCCTCGGTTGCCCCGGTGCCTGCCCAGACGATAACCATTCCGGCCGGTCAGACCAGCGTGGGCTTCACCGGACCAAAGACAAAACCGGTTACCTCGGAAGTGGATGTTCCCGTCGTCGCGAGCCTTAGGAACGGCTTTTCGAGCTTAACCTCGACGGCCATTCTTAAGGTGATTCCAACCCAGTAAGGCAGCGAAGGCACTCTCGCGTTCCCTTCGTTTAGGCGGTCAGGGCTGATGCGATCAAAAAAATCTATCCGGATTCTCGCACGCTTGTCGATTTGAGGAAGCGTCCGCCGGGACTGACCCGCTGAGTCATTTGAATTTGGGAAGGCAAGGAGAGAAGTTCGGACGCTCCGACCCAGCGTGAAACCGAGACCCGAAGATGAGGAAATTGCTGCATGAGTCCCGGACTACCTCGGTGGAGTTGCCCCCGTCAAAGCGGACACGAGTGGCGGGTTGAATTAGTACCGATGTGAGTAGCGGGTAGCCTCCGCGCCGGCCCGCCGTCAAGGGTTCGCTCGCAAAGCTCGCCGGGTGGTGCCGCCCTTGACCGCGGCCGTCGCTCCGGCTGAAGGAGTATTTAAGCAGTCGCTGACGCGACTGCCGTGTCACACGGCAGTCACGACACTGCCCTCAGATACTCGCGTGGGGAACGCATCCCGAGCCCTTTATGAGGATGGATCTCGTTGTAGTCCGTAAACCAGGCCGGCAACTGCGCAAGCACTTCGGCGGCCGACGGGAGGCGATTTAGGTACACGTAGTCGCGCTTGAAGGTTTTGACGAACGCCTCCGCCATCCCGTTGGCTTCGGCCGTCAAATGCGCCGCAAAGGAGCACTGAGAAGCGAACTTTCCGAGTAACGCATCCCTACCATCCGCTGTTCGAGCGGCAGTTTGAGCTGATAACCCGCCGTCGGAATTGGGGAGAGGATCGGGTCTGGTTTGAGGACGGAGAAGGTCGTTTGCAGACGCTGCCAACGAGTTGGACCGATGCGGGCGGGGTTGATCGGTTTGTGGCAGTGGCGGCGGGACGCTCGCTGTTCAGGGTGGCGGAGCTGATCGAACTGGCCCTCCAGATCGAGGGGTTGAAGTTGGAGAGCGTAGCGCGAGGTGTAAAGGAAAAGACGCCGCGATAGTAAAGAGAATGTTGTCAAGATAGCGACGAGGCGGCGGCTGGATGAAGAGTGATGGGGCATGTTTAGTGCGATGGGTGAGTTAATATCACAATTCGTCCAAAGAAGAGAGCTTGACAGCGCTCTCATTATGAGTATAATTCTCTTTACACCACTTCTGGGCCGGGCAGGGGAAGACGGGCGTGGCGCGGGCCAAACGCAATCCAGGCAAGCAACAGACCTTACAACAGCAGGGAACTCTCAATCCCCGTCCGCAAGAGGTAACTCATCCGCTCTTCCAGGCCAGCGACTTCTTCGATCCCGACGACCTGCTGCAGGTCAAGTACGAGATGCTGCGCGAGGTCCGTGTGGAGCAGCGGCCAGTCTCGCAGACCGCGCGCGAGTTTGGTCTTTCCCGGCCCTCGTTCTACCAGGCGCAAGTGAGCTTCGAGGAAGGCGGCTTGTCCGGACTGCTCCCTCAAAAACGGGGCCCCAAGAGCGGGCACAAGCTTACCGGCAGAGTTCTCCAGTTCCTGGCCGAGCGGCGCGCGGCGCAGCCGGACCTGAGTTTCGCTCAACTGGCGGAGTTGCTGAAACAGAATTTAGCGCTGCAGGTACATCCTCGCAGTATCGAGCGGCAGTTGTCGCGGGAAAAAAAACGCTCATAAAGACGTTGACCACCGCGCCGGCGGACCAGGCCGCGCTGGTGAAAGCATATGAGGAGTTGCGCCAGCGGTTCCTCAGCCGGCAGTACGGGCCGGGGTCGACGATTCTTATGCGCCGCGGCCTGAGAGAATGGATGAATACCTGTTCCTCGTACCTCGACGCGCCGGCGATCTCAGTACCAGCGCCACCTCATGACGAGACGATCTTTCCTCAGGGTGTACGCGCCGAGCTGGTAGGGATCCTCGCGGGAATGCTTTTGCACCGTTGCCAGGAGGCAAGTTCATGAGGGAAGAGGCGCATCAGAAAGTAAAGACTGATCATCTCAAACGCAACGCCTATCTCTACATCCGCCAATCCACGCTGCGCCAGGTCCTCGACAACAGCGAAAGCACCAAACGCCAATATGCTTTGCGGCAGCGGGCCGTCGCGTTGGGCTGGCCTGAAGATCGGATCATCGTGATTGATAGCGATCTGGGCCAGTCGGGAGCTTCGGCCGCCGACCGCGAGGGCTTTCAACGACTGGTTACCGAGGTCAGCGTCGGGCGCGCCGGAATCGTGTTGGGGTTGGAAGTGTCGCGGCTGGCGCGCAACTCGACGGATTGGCATCGCTTGTTAGAGATCTGCGCTCTCACCGATACCCTGATCCTGGATGAAGACGGGGTTTATGATCCAGCGCACTTCAATGATCGCCTCCTGCTCGGGCTCAAGGGGACCATGTCGGAAGCGGAACTGCACGTCTTACGGGCGCGCTTGCAGGGCGGCATCCTCAATAAAGCCCGGCGCGGCGAATTGATCATACGGCCGCCGATCGGATTGTGTTACGACAGCGAGGGTCGATTGGTCCGCGACCCGGACCAGCAAGTGCAAGCGGCACTGCGTCGTTTGTTTGATACTTTTCGCCGCACCGGATCAGCCATCGCTACGGTGAAAGCGTTTCAACGCCAGGGGCTGCTGTTTCCGCGACGCGTTCACACCGGGGCGCACAAAGGAGAGTTGGTCTGGGCCACCCTGGGGCACAGTCAAGTGCTGCGCATTTTGCATAACCCCAGATACGCCGGCGCCTTTGTCTATGGAATGAGCCACACGCGCAAGACCATCGACGGCGGCCTCAAGATCGTGCGGGTCCCTAAAGACGAATGGCAAATCCTGATTCCAGGAGCACATCCAGGCTACATCGACTGGGAAGACTACGAGCGAAATCTCCGCTGCCTGTGCCAGAACGCGCAGACGATTGGATGGGACCGACGCAGGAGTCCTGCCCGCGAAGGGCCGGCCCTGCTGCAGGGACTGATACTATGCGGCCGGTGCGGCGAGCGCATGACGGTGCGCTATCACAGCCGACAGGGACGCTTGTGGCCCGAATACCTGTGCCAGAGTGAAGGGGTGGAGTACGCCGGACCTCTGTGTCAGCGCATCCCGGGGGCTGCGATTGACGAGGCCATCGGTGAGTTGCTTGTGCAAGCCGTTAATCCCCTCACCCTCGATGTGGCACTGACCGTTCAGCAGGAAGTACAGGGTCAGCTGGAAGACGCCGACCGGCTCCGTCACCAGCAGGTGGAACGGGTACGGTATGAAGCGGAGTTGGCGCGTCGGCGTTACATGCGAGTCGATCCCGACAATCGATTGGTCGCCGACTCGCTGGAAGCCGAGTGGAACAGCAAACTGCGCGCTCTAACTGAGGTGCAGCAGGAATGTGAGCGTCAGCGTGAGAAGGACCGACAAGTATTAAGCGAAGAGCATCGGGCTGCAATCCGAGCTTTGGCCAGCGACTTTCCCGCGCTCTGGCGTGACCCAAGGACCCCGGACCGCGAACGCAAGCGGATGATTCGTCTGTTACTGGAAGACCTTACCTTGATTCGCGGCGAACAGATCAGTGTGCATATCCGCTTCAAGGGCGGCGCCAGCAAAACTCTGACCCTGCCGCTTCCGCTCAGATCCTGGCAGCAGTGGGAAACCAGTCCCGAGGTGGTAAAGGAGATCGATCGGTTGCTGGATCGGCACACCTACCGGCAGATCGCGGCCCTCCTGAACGAGCGCTCGATGCGCTCCGGCACAGGGACAGTGTTTAGCTCGCGGATCGTCGCCGGTATCCAACGACGTTACCACCTCAGTCCGCGCTATAATCGATTACGCAAGGCCGGCATGCTGACCATCGCGGAGACCGCGGCGGCGCTCGGAATCTGCCCACGAACAGTCACCATATGGGCCCGCCACGGACTGATTCGCCGCTATACTTACAACGACAAAAACGACTCCTTGTACGAGCCGCCCAGTCGCAATCCGCCACGCAAGGCACAGGGCGTCAAACTATCCACGCGCCGACTCGCAGAAGGCATCGTATCGCAAGGTATCAAGGAGGTGCAGTGTGAAAGGTAGTCGTTGGACTCCGGCGAGTAGGTCGGGGTGGTACAAACCACCAAACCCAGCGCCCGCGCGAACTCGCAAAGTCGCACGCGCCGTGTAACAGGGGCCGTTGTCTGATAACCACTCGATCGGATGCGGCGCGCTCAGGACGGTGGGGCCGAAGCGATGCTCGAGGGTCTCGCTCATCAGGTCGCGCACCATCTCGCCCGAGACTCCACCGCTGGTCGCCAGCCACCCCATCACCTCGCGGTCGCAACAATCGAGACTGAACAGCACCTGGACCGCTTCGCCGTTCCAGCAGCGGATGGAGAACACGTCCGAGCACCAGCGCAGATTGCTCTTAAGCGTTATCACCACACCGTCGTGGCTGCGCTCGCGCCGGCCGCGATAGCGCGGCAACAAGAGCTGATTGATCCGCATGATCCGGTAGGTGCGCTTA
>JAFAHS010000417.1 GCA_019237115.1 Deltaproteobacteria bacterium | reverse complement strand
CGCGCTGTTATCAGCTTTCAACACCAGAGGACCAGCCAGAAGGCCAATAAGGTGCGGCGCCCGGATAACGGCACGCATGCCAGCCGGGAACCTGTCATGCGTGCAGATCGCAGACTAAGAGCGCGCCCGACTCGGCCATCTCCTGGGCCATCAGCAATTTAGGGATGGCCCAGGGGATAAGGTTTGGGGATCTCGGCCAGCAGGCAATGCCTTCCGCCCGGAGGCGGACGCGGCAGGAGGAAAAATGGAGATCAAGCATGTGTGCTGTGATTGCGGCGCCATCCTGGCCGTGCACCAGCAAGCCAGTTATCAGGAAGTGAAAACGTGTCTCACTGGCATGAAACCACTGTGCCGGGAATGCGCGAGCTGGCCAGTGATTTTGACAATGCGGCGTGGCCCCTTTTGATATTCGAATCTGGCCCCACCCCTATGTGTTTTGATCGCTTCAAGCTGCGTCTCTAAAAGTTGCGCCAGAGTCATCCTTGATTTTTCCCGCCAGCGGCGGGGGCGGTTTTACGTCTTAATATCCGGAGCTTTGGTTTTACGTTTGTCCAAGGTGCGTCTGAACCGGTAGGACTCGGTCCCGGTCTCAATGATATTGGCGCGGTCGGTGATGCGGTCGATCAGTGCCTTGCACAGCCGGGCACTGGGAATCACCGTGGTCCATTCCGAAAACGGCAGATTGGTAGTGACGATGACGGCGCCCTTCTCGGCCCGTTCGGCAATGACCTGGAACAGGAACTCGGCGCCGACTTCGGCCAGCGGCACATAGCCCACTTCGTCGAGTGCGATAAGGTCATAACGCGCCCAGCGCGCCAGGGCACGGCCCAGCTGCAACTGATGCTTGGCTTCAACCATTTCGTTGATCAAGGCGGCGGCGCTGGCGAAGCGCACGCGCCGCTTTTGCCGGCAGGCCGCCACCGCCAGGCCAGTAAGCAGATGGGTCTTGCCGGTGCCGCTGTCGCCGATAAAAATAATCGGCTCCGCTTTGGCGATGTAATCGCCTTGAGCCAGTTCGTGAATCTGTTGGGCCGAGACCCTGGGATTGCGGGCGAAGTCGAACTCCTCCAAGGTCTTCATGCGAGGCAGACGGGCTTCGCGAATGCGGCGCTCGATTAGCCGCTGTTCACGTTCCTCGAGTTCAGCTTGCAATAGCGCTTCCAGATAGCCGAGATGAGTGCGCCGTTCGCGCAGCGCCTGTTCGGCCAGTTGAGTGCACTGTGCCCCGATGGTCGGCATCCGCAACAGTTTGCATTGCTGGCGGACGGTAGCCGCTTCGAGGGCGCCACTTTCGGTGTTCACGGCACCACCTCCTCGCTGAGCAGCCCATCGTAATCCGTCATTACCGGCAGCGGTCGTTCAAAGCGTGACAGTGCGTCCAGCTCGATGATCGCCTCACGCGCATGAGTCAGGTCGGCAGCTTCCACCAGATGTCGTATTGCCGCGGCATCCGCGCAGCCCAGCGTGATCGCCTCTTCCACCGCCGCACGCACACGCCTGTGGCCATACGGTTTGATCAGGCTCAGCACCTGGATCATCTGGCGCGTGCCGCTGGACTTGCCATGTCGATCAGTGAAATCGGTGAGTAACTGATCATAACTGTGCGGCCACAGTCCCCGTTGACGCCATGCCGCCAGTGGCTTCGCCCCGGCCAGTGCTCCCGGCTTGCGTTCCAGTACGTCGAGATAATGTTCGAGCTCCAGCACCTGTTGATGGCGTTCGTAGCACCGTTGGTGACGCGCGATCAGGCGACCCTGGTCCCGCACTTCGACGTGACTGGGATAGAGCCGCACCTCCACTGTCCTGTCGGGCAAGGCCGGCACCGAATAGAGATTGGTATTAACCCGCACGCAGCCGAGCCCGTCCACCCGCGGAAACGAAACCTCTGCCAGCTCGAAGTCTTGCTCGGCCAGCGGCAGCAGCTGCGTCCGCTCCGCGACCATCGCCGCACCGACGGTCTGGTGATGGCCGGCGATCTGGCGCCGCTCGTCATCTCGGCAGCCGGCCAGCAGCTGTGCGTTGAGTTCGTCGAGGTCCCGCGCCTGCGGAACCGGCACCCAGCGATTGCGCCGGAAGTAGCCAGCCTCGCCTTCGATCCCGCCCTTCTCATGCGGTTGCGCGGGCGTGCAAAAGTCACTCTCGAAGCGCCAGTGCGAGCGGAAAGCGATGAAACGCGTGGCCTGTTCGCGTTGCTGGCCGCGCAGAATCTTCTTTACCGCACTCTTGAGGTTGTCATACCTCAGGAGCCGAAAAACTCCGCCAAAATAATGAAAGGCACGCTCGTGGGCCTCGAAAAATGCCTGTTGCGTTGCGCGCTGATAGGCGCGATGAAAGGCCGCGCCGCTCATCATGCTGCGCAGCGCGAACACCTGCAGCTTGACCTGTGCGCCATTTAGTTCCGCCCATGCCTCATACCAGTCGACCTGGCCTTCCTGGCCCGGCCCATAGCTCTGTGGCACACAGGTCGCGCGCGTCGACCAACCCAACTCCCGTTTGCGCTTGCGCACGTATGAGCGCACCGTCACCTCGGCCACCTGGTGCTCAGGCAGCTCGGTTCGGATCCGTTCGTAGATGCGATGTGCGGTATGGCGCTGCTTACGCGGCGCCTTGCGATCAGCTTCCAGGATGGCGTCGATGTAGGGGCCCAACCGGCCAATCACCGGCCGTTCCCGCGCCACCTGTTTGCGCTCTGGCGGTTCGGCACTCGCCAAAGCTTGACGCACCAGGCGCCGATGCACCCTCAGCTTGTGCGCTACTCCTCTGATCGTCCCGACACCGAACTCGTATTCCCGGCGAATCTGTTCGAATAGCTCCACCTTCGCTTTCCTCTCCATCCCAAGCCTCCCGCCTTAGCGGCAGGATGCCCGGCTAGCGAGGTGGGGCCAATTTGCCCTATCGAAAGGGTCCGTTTCACAGTATCGAAATCAGGCCAGGGTGCCCGCTTCCCCCGGAGGGCGCGCGGGCGGAAGGAGAATGATCATGCGCACTGGAGTAGCTAGTGGCATTTTGGCCGGCGCGCTCCGGTTGCTGGCCCAAGCCGCGCCAGTCTTGCCGCAAAGCGCCAACAGCGCCGCCCTGGTCAACTCCTTCGTCGGCGTCGGCGAACAGGCCACCAGCACGCTCGGGGCGCTGGCCGCCCAGCACCAGGCGCTCGAACTGCAAAGGGAACAAGCGCGACACATGCAACAGGCGCAGCAGCTCCAGCAGGACCAGGCCGCGGCGTAAAGCCATCATTGTCAGCCGGGCTATACGGGCGCCTTGATTGTCCATGCCGACGGAACCCGAGAACTCATTTGCGAACAACGGAGGTAAGTTGGTGAGAGGGGCCGCAGCATGGTTGATTGGAGTCAGCAGCAATGGCCTTCCGCAAAAACGGA
>JAFAHS010000374.1 GCA_019237115.1 Deltaproteobacteria bacterium | reverse complement strand
CCCAAATGAATCTTCTCCGGACCGAATCGGAGCGTGAAAATCCTGCGCACCGCGGGCACGAACGAGGAACCACCGGTCAGGAACACGCTGTCGATCTGATGAGGAGAAAGCGCCACCGCCGCCATCAGCCGATCGACACATCGCTCGATTTCCAGCAGATGAGGCGCAACCCACGCCTCGAATTCCCGCCGTCCAACGATCCGGCTGATTTCCGTCGGAGGATCAGAAAAAGCGAACTCCGTCGACTCTGACGATGACAGATCAACCTTGGTTTTCTCGACCGAGCGAAACAGGTAATAGCCGAGGTCGTTGTCAACCACGTGCACCAGGGCGGCGATTTTCGCCGGCTCGATTGCGTCGCGCTGCAGCGCGCGCAGTCGAGAGAGAGTAGACGGGTTCTTCAGTAGGGACAGGTGGTGCCAGCGCTCCAGCTTGGTGTATGGCCAGGTCGGCACCGGCAGGACCATGCCGTACGGCGATCGATAGCGCGACCCCCGGCCGAGCGCTGGCGCGACCACGTGATGCATCATCCGCCCATCGAAAGCGTCCCCGGCGATCGCGACCCCATCGTTGCCGAGAATCTCGTAGCGAGGGTCCTGCTCGGCGCCGGGTGGCCTGAGTCGGAGGATTGAGAAGTCGCTTGTGCCGCCGCCGAAGTCTCCGATCAAAACAATCTCGTCGCGCGTGATTCTGCTCGCGTAGTCATAGGCGGCGGCGACCGGTTCGTACTCGAAAATGATCTCGTCCCACCCCGCACGCCGGATCGCAACGTCCAGGCGCGCCTGGGCGAACCCGTCGTCGTCCGGGGTACGCGCCTCCGAAAAGTGTACCGGCCTTCCGACCACCACGCGCGACGGCAGCGGTCCGAACTGTGCTTCTGCCGCGTTGCGCAGATCGATGAGAATCGGAGCGATCAGATCGCCCAATGAATAATCTTCGCCCATGATATCGGTGGATTCGAAACTGCGGACCGCGAGGAATGACTTGAGCGACTGAATCAGCCTGCCGTTCCCGGCCGCTGCCAGGTAGCGGCGAATTGCCTCATTGCCGACCGACAGGGCGGACTCGGTTCCGCCGGTCTCTTCGGTTGCCTCGAAAAACAGAATCGATCGAAAGGTTTCCGCCTCCAAGTCATCGACCGCCGCGTTTCTGAAGCGCGCGAGATGCGGAGCGTGGTCGCTTCCAACCATCGCGATCGCGCTGTTGGTCGTGCCGAAATCCAGCCCGACCGCCTGTACCGGTGACCTCATCGCATTTGCTTCCCGCATCACGAGCATCGAGGCCATTCCAATCGTTGTCAACGTAGATGATCTTCATGTATTGTGACCAAAGGCTTTGGATGAACTGGATCGGCGGCTCGCTATACGCGGGCCGTTGCTTTTTTTGGCTTTGGCTTGAAAACCGATTTGCGCGGTCGGCGGCGAGGAATAAAATCCGAGCCGGTTGCGATGCTGGCGGGACGGTCATCCACACGGCTGATTTTTGCGGCGCTCGCGATCGCTTACCTGGGATGTTATGCGCCGGGTGCCCCCTTCAAACGCGTGCAGCCGACGAGTAATCACGCGGTGATCTACGTCTATCGGCAATCCGATCCGCTTTCGGCAACATTGGAACCGGACATCACCTGCGGCCACGCCACCATCGCTATCGTGTCGGGCGGCTATTACCCGTTTGTTGAGCAACCGGGCACGGTCGCGTGCTATGCATCGAGTGATGCCTCCAGCCGCATCGAGTTCGAGACGCGACCGGAGGGCGAGTATTTCGTGAACGAAGTGGTGGCGGCGGGGGTCAGGGAAGGTGCCGTGAGCCTGAAACCAGTGAGCAGCAGTCGCGGCTTAAGTGAAATCGAGTCGTGCAACTACACCGTCAAATAGCGACGGAGTCGGAAGATGCATAGAATTGTCACCCTGCTGCCCAGCGCCACCGAGATCGTCTGTGCGCTCGGCTTCCGCGCCGAACTGGTGGGCCGTTCCCACGAGTGCGACTTTCCGGCCGGTGTCGAGCAGCTGCCCGCACTGACCGAGCCGAAATTCGCGGTGGAAGGCACCAGCGCCGAGATCGACCAGCGGGTCAAGCAGATCGTCGGAGAGGCGCTGTCGGTTTATCGAGTGGACGCGGCACGACTGCGCGAGCTGCGCCCCGACGTGATCGTCACCCAATCGCAATGTGAAGTCTGCGCGGTCAACGAAAGCGACGTCGAGGCAGCGGTGGCCGAGTGGCTTGGAGTGCGGCCGCATATCGTGTCGCTTCGGCCCTATGCGCTCGCGGACGTGTTCGCGGACCTGGTGCGGGTGGCGACGGCGTTGGGTGCCCGGGAACGTGGCGAGCAGACGGTGGCGGCTCTCCGGGCCCGAATGAACGCGGTTGCCGAGCGCGCGCGGGCCGCCAGGACCCGGCCGACGTTCGCGTGTATCGAGTGGATCGAGCCGATGATGTCGGCGGGTAACTGGATGCCGGAATTGGTCGGAATGGCGGGGGGCACGAATCTCTTTGGCCGGGCCGGAGAACATTCACCGTGGATGAAGATCGAGGAACTCGCTGCGCGGGACCCGGAAGTCATCATGGTCTCCCCGTGCGGATTTCCGATGGAGCGCTCGCGCCGCGAACTACCCGCGCTGAGTGGTAAACCGCACTGGAACGCGCTGCGTGCGGTCCGGGACCACAAGGTGTTTCTCGCCGACGGCAATCAGTACTTCAACCGTCCGGGACCGCGCATCGTCGAGTCGCTGGAAATCCTGGCCGAAATTCTTCATCCGGAGATTTTTCACTTCGGACACGAAGGCGCGGGCTGGGCGCGCATATAAATCGGCCGGTGAGAATCGTCCTCGCGTCGGAGTCGCTGTCGCGCAGGCGCGCGCTCGATCTGATCGGGGTGAGTTATGAAGTGCGTCCAAGCGCGATCGACGAAAAGGCGATAAGAGACTCCGACCCGCTCGCACTGACTCGGAAACTCGCCGAAGCCAAGGCGTACAAGGTGGCCGAAGCGTTTCCCGACGCGGTCATCGTTGCCGGCGATGCGGTGGTGAGCAAGGACGGCAGAATCTACGAAAAACCCCGCGACTTGAAAGAGGCCGCCGAGTTTCTCGGAGAACTGTCGGGTGGCGACCTGGAATTCGTGACGTCGCTGGTGGTGCTGCGTCCGCAGACCGCAAAGATCCTGTCCGTGGTGGAGGTCTCCCGAATCACGTTTCGCTCGCTGACCGATCGCGAAATTCAGGACTACATTGTCCGATACCCGGTGCAGAGGTGTGCCGGCGGGTTCGAAGGCGACGGGGTGCTCCGCTTCGCCGAGCGAATCTCAGGCAGCTACAACTTTCTGACCGGTATCCCGGTAAGCCGGCTCATAGTGTTCCTGCGCGAGCAGGGCGTCGCAGTCTAGCGGCCGGTATCCTTCGCCGCCCCGAGCCAGCTGTCGATAGCGCGTCGCAGCGAAGTCTTGGTGTCGGCATCAGCGAATGAAGCGGTGAC
>JAFAHS010000271.1 GCA_019237115.1 Deltaproteobacteria bacterium | reverse complement strand
CTTCGCGCGCGAGCTCATGCGCAAGTATGAAATCGAGCCGTCACAGGCGCTCGAAGGAGTGCGGAGACGCTCGCCCGAAGCACCCATCTCGATGCAGCAGGAGAATGCGCTGAAACTGTTGGAAGCATCGTTTCGCCATCCGATTGGGTTAATCGCGAACGCGCTGGGAGTGCCGCCGCAGGAAATGATCGACCTGGGACACAAGCACGGCGTTCCGGTCGCCGCGCTGGTCGGCGCGCCCGAACATGCGGTGCGCCAAGCCCGGGCGGGAGTCGACATTATCGTAGCGCAAGGAGGAGAAGCGGGAGGACATACCGGTCAGGTAGCGACCATAGTGCTGGTGCCCGAGGTGATTCGCGCGATCAAACCGATACGGAAAATTCCGGTATTGGCAGCGGGCGGTATCATGACCGGCCGGCAGATGGCCGCGTGCATCGCAATGGGCGCCGCAGGGGTCTGGACCGGTTCGGTGTGGCTGGCGACCAATGAATCTGAGACCACAGAGATCTTTCGTGAGAAGATGATCGAGGCGCGATCTCGCGACACCGTGCGCTCGCGATGCCGCACCGGCAAGCCCACGCGCCAGCTTCGTTCCGCCTTCACCGACGCGTGGGAGGGCCCCGACAGTCCCGGAGCGTTGCCGATGCCCCTGCAGAGCCTGGTCAGCGAGCCCACGCTGGCGGCGGCGCAGCTCGCGGCGGAGAAAGGCAACAGGAAAGCGCGCGAACTTGTGACTTACTTCGTAGGACAAGGTGTCGGATTGGTGGACAGCGTGAAGTCCTGCCGCACGGTGGTTCAGGAGTTCATGGAAGAGTTCGCCGAGGCGGTGGCTGACCTCAATACCGCGGTCGGGGAGTAGATTAACGTTCGCACTTCGCAACGATGTCGCAGGTACCGCGGCTGCCGCGCGGCGATGGTTGTTCGAAACCAAGGATTTCCGTTCCCAACATTTCGCCCAAATCTTTCGCAGACGGCTTACCCGCGTATGTTCGCGACCCACGAGGGTGAGTAACGGAGGCGCTTGAGACGGGCGCCGCGGTTACTCAGCTGACGCGCGAGCCGGGAGCCGAAAACACGTCGCTTAGGTATCCGCAGCGAACATAGAGTCACTGGAATCGGAGGTGCTTGATCTTCACGATACGCCGAATCATGCAGTTAAACTCTGTTCGAACCTAATGATATTTTTCAAAGTCCACGCGTAAAGCTCGCGTCTTATCTGCCTTGTACATGCACCGCTTCGCTCCCCGCGGAATTGGCTAGGGTCCAGAGGCGACCCCATAGCAGGGCAACGGCGGCCATGAGGAGCGTCTGGAACAATCCATAGACCAATACAGCGGTGACCGCGGGCGTAGCGGGAAAGCTGGCTGTTGCGATCACAAGGGCCACCGCCACGTTACGGACGGAAGTCGTAATGGTCATGGCCTTACGATTCTCGCTGCCCGCTTCTCCAAGAAGCCAACCGGTACCTATGCTGGCAGCAACCAGGGCCAGCATACCCATGAAAGCCGCAAGGCGAATCGCGGCCAGCATCGGAAAACGGATCACAACGATAAGTCCCAGTACGCACAAATTTAGCGCGGTGCTCACCATGTCCGCGGGATGCTCCAGCCTGTCGGCCAGCGCAGGACGATAGTGGCGCACGGAGAGCCCCGTGAAGAGTGGCAGTAGCTGGCTGAGGAGCAGCATCACGACCATCCTGAGCAAGTCCACTCGTACGGTCCGGCTTTCTGTCATCAGCGGTAGCAGAAACCGCAGCAGCAACGGAGCACAAATCGTTGAGGAGGCCGCGAGGATCACCATCAGGCCGACGGCAGTGGCCACGTTGCCCCTGGCGATCGAGGTAAACGGCGGGCCATATGCAGCCCCAGGGCACACTGCGACTATGAGGAATCCAGCGGAAATCATCGGCGCCGGGCCCAACCAGAGCAAGAGCCCAACGGTGACCAGAGGCACACCAACGTAGTTTGCGATAGCGGCGCGTATAACCAGTCCCGGACTCCGCCCGATTCGGCTGAGGTCCTCAAGCCTCACCCCCATCCCGATAGCCGCCATCATCTCGACGAGCGTGGTCGTAATCAGGATCCTAATCAGCTGTTCTGTCGTCATTAGACCAGTGCTCGCGCCGATGGGCGTCGCCGAATTCGGCGATGATCTCGAGCCGTACCATCGCCGGAACTCTCAAAAACCAGAGAGCTACACTCCGAGTGGAGGCAACTTGGGGCAGCTCAAGTGACACGGAACCGGCAGAGGAAAACTGAGCGACCCGACACATCGGTGACAGATTGGTTTGGCAGGATGTGTAGCGCAAAACCCGCGAAATTCCTAAACGATCGTCCAGGTGATTTGACAGCCGGGATAAGCCTACCTTATTGTTCGGAGCAGAAAACGCTAACAGCAGGCACAATGCCAGCGAGGGACCGCGGCGATGGCGGAATTCGACATTCAGATCAAAGGTGGAACGATCGTTGACGGGACCCGCGTTCCGGCTTTTCGCGGGGACGTATGGATCCGCGATGGCAAGGTGGTGCAAATCGGCGGACGCGCGGCCGCCTCGGCAAAGCAGGTGATCGACGCCGACGGCCTGATCGTCGCACCCGGATTCGTCGATCTCCATACCCACTATGATGCGCAGATCCGATGGGATCCCTGGTGCACTATTTCCGGATGGCATGGCGTCACTTCGGTGGTGCTTGGCAACTGCGGATTCGGATTCTTCCCGGTCAAGCAAGATTTCCGCGAGCGCTCGATGCTCACTATGACGCGGACCGAAGCCATCCCGTTCGAGGCGATGAAGAAGGGGATGAATTGGGACTGGGAAACCGTCCCTCAGTACCTCGATTCGCTCGACCGAGCGCCAAAGGGCGTCAACTGCATTCAGTACATGCCGACCGCATCGCTGATGACCTACGTGATGGGACTCGAAGCCGCGAAGACTCGTCCGGCCACGCCCGAGGAGCGCTCGCTGATGGCGCGGATCCTCGACGAAGGCATGGACGCGGGATTGTGCGGGTTTTCAATTCAGCGCCTCGGTCCCGACTCGACCCAGGCCGATTTCGACGGCTCGCCGATGGTCACCGATACGATGTGTGACGAGGACATTCTCAATCTGGCGCGCGTGCTGCGAAATCGCGACGAAGGGTTTATCCAGATTACTCAGGCCACCGGCCAGATGCAGAAGGATCGGGAGTTCGTGGAGACCCTTGCTGCGGAAGCGCGCCGGCCGATTCTCCACAATCTGGTCGCCGCCACTCCGCGCGATCCGGAATTTCATAAGCGCGGGATGAGGTGGCTCGAGCAGGCCAATTTGCGCGGCCTGCCTATCTTCGGCCAGGCTGCGACCTTGCGCACCGGATTCGCCTTCACCTTGGAGCATTGGAATCTTTACGATGCGAGTCCCGCTTGGCGCGCCGTCACTACGGGGACCAAAGCTGAGAAGATCGCCAAGATGAGGGATCCCGAGTTGCGCGCCGCCATCAAGCGGGAACAGGAAGATGCGAACCGCCGCCTCGAACTGATCCAGGCGGCAATCGGAGGCCCGCTTCGGAAGCTGATCGTCCAGCATGTCAACGATCAGCCCGAACTCGAGCAATACGTGGGCAAAACGCTCGCCCAGATCGCCGAAGAATGGGGCAAGGATATGATCGATACGATGCTCGATCTGTCGATCGCCGGCGATCTCAACGTCGAGTTTCTCGGGCCCGATCGCGGCTCGAGTGCGCAGTTCACCTCAGAACTGATCAAGGATTCGCCGTTTACATTGCCGGGCGTTTCCGACGGCGGGGCGCACACCAAGTTTTTCACCGGTGGCGCATATACGACCGACTTCCTGCGCTGGCTCGTGCGCGATGAGAAAAAGCTTTCGCTGGAGGAGGCGCACTATCGGCTATCGGCGCTTCCCGCGCATGCGGCAGGGTTCCGCGACCGCGGCGTGCTGCGCGAAGGCGCGTGGGCCGACGTCGTGGTCTATGACCTGAATGCCCTGGACACCACTCCCGAATGGGTCGGCGAAGTGGCCCATGATTTCCCGGGTGGCGAATGGCGTCGGGTAATCCGCGCCCATGGATACCGATCGATCATCGTGAATGGTCAGGAGACCTTCCACGATAGCAAACCGACCGGCGCGACTCCGGGCAAGTTGCTGCGCCACGGCCACGCATAAGCGGCGTCATTTCAACGTCTGAGCTCGGTGAGCTGGTCGAAAGCGCCGGCGGCTTGCCTCTCTTTGTAGACGGGCACGCCCGGAGTCGTCCATCCGTGATAGGGCGGCGTCGTAGGTTTCGCACTGGTATTCGCCGCCCCACGAGGCCAGCGCGCGACCGAGCTTCTCGATTGCTTCAGCAGGCATGCTCTGATCGTTGACCGCATGTTCGAAGTAGAGACGCGCCTTGATGCGCAGCGGCACGGATGAAGGGTTCCGGTCACCGGTAATGGGGCCATCATCGTTGCGATTCATTGTGGAGGAACACTGGCAAAACTCACTACCGGACCTCCGAGGTAAGCCAGCCGGCCCTGTTCATTGCTTGCGACCGAAACCACCAGGATCGAGTGGAGAGGCTCAACGGGAGAGGTCGAGGCGGAAAGCAGAGGCAGCGCCGGCCCGGACGGGTTTGCGGTGCCGGACTCGGGACGAATCGAATACAGGCCGTCGCCTCCCGTTCGGGTAGATGCGCTGAACATGATGCTGCCGTCATTAAACAGCCGGGGCATCGCGAGGTCGACGAACTCTGAATCAGCGCGCTCCGTCCCCGCACCCACGAGCATCGTTCGGCGAGAGATGCTTATCAGGAAGAGCGCGGGAGAGCCCGAGCAGGTCCCCGCAACCGTAATGCTTCCATCCGAGTTGAGCCCGACCCGGTCTTGCGAGATGTAAGAGATTTTCCCCTCACCACAACTGCTTCCCGCCCTCAGCGCGACCCGGAGTTTTTCTTCTTCACTTTCGTACACGCGTGCGCCGCCGTCCGTAAGCGCCGCGAAGGCGAACCCGTGCGAAGCGCTTACCGACGGGGGTCCCAGGTCGCGATAGCGGACCCCGTCTGGCGCCTTCTCTCCCACCGCTGCGAGCACCCTGGTACCGCCATTTGAAACGAGCAGTTCAACCTTACCCGAAGCAGTCAGATAGCCGATAAGTGCGACCGCCCCGCCGTCGCCCACACCGAGAGTGCCGAACCCGAGGTTTCTTAGGATGCGTCCCTGGCCCAGATTCGAACCGGTCTGCAGCAGACAGGTCAGGTTGCCACCTTTCAGTCGGTACACCGCTTCTCGGTGGGAGTTCTCCTCCGCGGCGAACACCACCGATCCATCAGCCTGGGCAAGGGGCGTGGGGTCAGTAACCAACTGAGGAGCCTCACCCGGTGAGATAAATAACGGCAGCCGAGAAACCGCGTGGGTGTCCGGGCTGGCGGCGAACACTTGCCAGCGAACCTGGTTGCCGCTCCGGAACGCGGCACCGAATAGGACCGTTCCATCTGGGCCCACGGAGGGTCTGCCAAGGTCCAGGGGTGACCCATCGCCCAACGGGGCATCCGTCCCGGCCAGCTTCACTTCCTGGCCGTCCCGGTTGGTGGCATAGAGCACCTCTGCTCCACTACTTCGCATGACTCCGGGATC
>JAFAHS010000103.1 GCA_019237115.1 Deltaproteobacteria bacterium | reverse complement strand
GTCCTCGGCCTTCTTGATGGCTGGGAGCTTGGCGCCAATCAGCTCGCACTTAAAACGATCCAGCGTGCCCGATTCCGCGAGTTCAATCGCAAGGTTGAGGGCGGTCTGACCACCCACGGTTGGCAGAAGCGCGTCCGGCCGTTCGAGCTCGATGATCTTGCCGATCACGTCTGCGGTCATCGGCTCGATATAGGTCCGGTCTGCCAGTTCCGGGTCGGTCATGATGGTGGCAGGGTTGGAGTTTATCAGAATGATGCGCAGCCCCTCTTCGCGCAGGGCCTTGATCGCCTGGGTGCCCGAGTAGTCGAACTCGCAAGCCTGTCCGATCACGATCGGGCCGGAGCCAATAAGCAGAACCGATTTCAAGTCTTTGCGCAGCGGCACGGTACTAATTCAGTTTTCGACCGTAGCGGTCATCCATGTGCGTTGTGGGCTTCTTCGGCGGCAATTCGATCAAGCGTGTCCAGGCCGTGACGCGGGAACATCTCGACCATTCGCTTGAAGCGGCGGAACAAGTAGCTCGAATCGTGCGGACCGGGCGATGCTTCGGGATGATATTGCACCGAGAAGAACGGAGCGCCCTGCCCGCGCATTCCTTCCACGGTCCGGTCGTTGAGATTCAGATGCGAGAGCTCGGCCCGGCCATTCAGGGAGTCAGTGTCGACGGCAAATCCGTGGTTCTGGGAGGTGATCTCGACGCGCTGGGTGCGCAGGTCAACCACCGGATGGTTCGCGCCGTGATGGCCAAAGTTGAGCTTGTAAGTCTGCCCGCCCAGGGCGAGGCCCAGGATTTGATGTCCGAGGCAGATGCCGAAGACCGGTTTCTTTCCCAGCACGCCTGCGACCGCCTGATGTACATAGGGCAGCGCCGCTGGATCGCCCGGTCCATTGGAAAGAAAAATCCCGTCCGGGTTTTCCGCGAGAATTTGTTGCGCAGTCGAATTGGCGGGCAGCACTCGTACCCGGAAGCCGGTGGCAACCAGCCGGCGCAGGATATTCAGTTTGATTCCGTAGTCGAGCGCAACCACGCGCGGCGCATCGCGCAGCTCTTCCTTGGTCATTGCCCGGTAGCCGTGGCCGAGCTCCCAATCGGCCAGCTCCCAATCGTGCGCCTCGGCGCAGGTGACCTCCCCGACCAGGTCCCGACCAAGCAGCCCGGGCAACGCCTGCGCCTTTCTGACCAGCGACTGCGGATCGAGATCGATGCTGGAAAGAACGGCTTCCTGCGCTCCATGCGTGCGGATGTGGCGCACCAGCGCGCGTGTATCGATTCCTTCTATTCCGACGATTCCCGCCCTGGTCAGGTACTCGTGGAGCGAGACTTCGGAGCGCCAGTTCGATGGCTGTTCGCAGCACTGCCGGACGATAAATCCCTCGACGTACACGCGGCGCGACTCGATATCCTCTCGATTGGCGCCCACGTTGCCAATCTCGGGATAGGTCATGCAGACGAGCTGACCCTTGTAGGATGGATCGGTCAGCACCTCCTGGTATCCGGTCATCGCAGTGTTGAACACCACCTCGCCGGTGGCCTCGCCCACCGCACCGAATGCAATACCGCGGTAGACCTTTCCGTCCGCCAGCGCCAGCATCGCGGCTCGTTTATCCCGCGAAGCCATCAGGTATCTCCACGTCGCCCGTCATATACGATTTCGCCACCGACCATCGTCAGAATTGCCCTTCCCTTAAGCCGCATTCCCATGAAGGGCGTGTTACGACTCTTTGAACGAAAGCGATCCGGTTCCACGGTCCACTCCAGGTTCGGGTCGATTACCGTGATGTCGGCTACGCTGCCGATGGCCAAAGTCCCGCGCTCAAGCCGCAGGAGCCGGGCGGGATTCAGGCTCATCATCTCGACCAGGCGCGCCCGATCGATCAAGGATCGGTGCACGAGTTCCAGCGCCAGGCCCAGTGATGTCTCGAGGCCCACCACGCCGTTGGCACAGCTGGCGAAGATTTCCGCCGCCTGCGCTGGCAGCTCGGCCGCATCGCGGTTGGCGCAGAAGAAGTCCGCGAGCTGTTCGAGGTGCTTTGCAGCCGGTTCATGGGGAGCGTGATCCGATGCAATCATGTCAATGGTTCCGTCGGCAATTGCCGCGTGGAGCGCTTCCACGTCTGCTGGTGCTCGCAGAGGTGGGTTCATCTTGGCGTTGGGGCCCCAGCGAAGCGTCGCCGTTTCGTCGAGCGCGAAATGATGGGGCGTCACTTCGCAGCTGACCTGCGCGCCCCGGCTTCGAGCCTCGCGCACCAGCTCCAGCGACTGGTGCGTAGAGACGTGCGCGATGTGCAGCGGAGCCCGAGTTGCGACCGCCAATGCGAGATCTCTTTGCACGCGCTTGGCTTCGGCCGCGTTCGGGTAACCTATGAGGCCGAGCCGCTTGGCCGTGCTGCCGGCATTTACCGCACCATTGCAGGACAGGCTGCGGTCCTCCTCGTGCAATGAAATCGCGTAACCGAGCGCGCTGATTTCATCCAGGGCGTGGGTCAGTAGCGCCTCATCATCGACCGGCATGCCATCGTCGGAGAAGAGTCGCGCACCGGCCTCGCTCATGGCCCGGTAGTCGATGTCGGCCCGGCCTTCAAGCCCGCGCGTCACGGCCGCTACCGGGACCAGTCGTGCGCTGTGCGTCGCGCGCGCTTGTTCGAGCATGTAGGCGGTGACCTGCGGTGAATCATTGACGGGTCGCGTATTGGCCATCGCGGCCACCGTGGTGAACCCGCCCGCGGCTGCAGCGCGCAAACCGCTGGCGATGGTTTCCTTTTGCGGGAAGCCGGGATCACGCAGATGTACGTGAACATCGACGAGCCCGGGCACCACCCAACACGACTGTGCATCGACCATCGCGCTGCCTTCGGGCGCCAACACGCTGCCGGGGGGGCCCAGCGAAGCGATCCTGCCCTGCACCGCGAGAACGTCGAAGACGCCCTCGGTTCGGGCGCCCGGATCGACCACGTGGCCACCGCGCAACAGGACGGCGGTCATTTCGCCTGCTCCGCGGTCTTGACCGGCTCGACCATCGAATAGATCATCGCGCGGTCATGGGCCTTGGGTTTTCCGTTGCCGCCGGAAGGTGCGAGGCGAACCTGCACCCGTTCCGCAGGCGCCGTGGGAATGTTCTTGCCGACGTAGTTCGGGCGTATCGGCACCGCGCGGTGCCCGCGGTCAATTAACACCGCCAACCTCACGGCGGCGGGCCGGCCGCACTGCCAGATCATGGTCATGGCGCGTTGCACGGTCCAGCCGCTGTTGATCACGTCGTCGACGATCACGATGGTGCGGCCTTCGACGCTGAAAGGAGCTCCCCCGTCCAACTCCTGGATGGCATCCTGAGACCGGTAAACATCCACCGCCGCGCAGGGTGCGCGAGTTCCGCTCTTCTTTTCGAGCGCGTCGCGCACGCGGGTTGCCAGGACCGCGCCGTGGCTCACGACTCCGATCAGACAGACGTTGGTCAGGTCGCCGACGTCGGCGGCTATCTGGTTTGCCAGCGATTCTACCGCTAGCGCAATCTCGTCGGAATTCATGACCTCGCGCTGCGGTCCGCGCCGGTACGGTTCGTAGCCGTGTTCTTCGGCTTGCTTGACGGTTTCGAACACTGCCAGAGACGGTTCCTGGATCCATTGTCGGACATAGCCGTACAGATTCTCATCGTACTTGTAGTAGCGATGCGAGCGCGCGTGTCCGACGAACTCGACGTTCAGTTCCCGCTCGCAATATTCACAGCGCAGCGGCAGCACGTGTCGGTCCACCGTGCGCGCCAGCTTGAAACGCGGACGCAGGTGCGGACCCTCGAAACGCGTGATGCAGTTGGAATTGGCGCAGCGGGGATAGGGCTCGGCTTTGAAGCGAATGCTTTGGCCCGCGGGCTTCGGGTCGGTACGCTGGTCGCGTTTCTGTTCAATCAGCCACGCGATCAGCGCCATCCGCACCGGTACACCGACCGCAGCCTGCTCGAAGTAAACTGCGCGCGGGTCGCTGTCGAGTTCGTACGCGAGCTCATCGGTGCGCGGCAGCGGATGCATGACCACCGCTTCCTGGGTGCGCTGGGTTTTGAGGGCGCGCGCGTCGAACCGCACGTAGTCGCCCGGTTTGATTTCCTTGTCCGCCATCCGTTCCTTCTGCAGCCGCGTAACGTAGAAGGCGTCCAGCGAGGCCGGTGCCTCGCCGGCGGGTGCCTTGCGGAGTGCAAGATCGCCGGTGAAAAGCGCCATCTGATGCGGCGCGCTCGGAGTCAGGTACAGCGCGTCGAGTCCACCCGCGAGCGACTTCAGCTCATCCATGGTCACCGTGGAGAAGGTGTAGTTGCGTTCCGCGGCCAGGCGGTCCAGCACGTAAGCGGGTACGTCCATCCCGCTGGTCGGAACCGCGACAATGTTCGCGCCGAAACGGGCTAGCGCGTAAATCAGGGAATGGACGGTGCGGCCGAATTTGAGGTCGCCGCACAGCGCGACCGTGAGCCCTTTGAGCTTTTTCTTCTTCCTGCGCAGGACAAACAAATCGCACAGGGTTTGGGTCGGATGCTCGCGACTGCCGTCTCCGGCGTTGAGAACCGGACAGGGTGCATACTCTGC
>JAFAHS010000438.1 GCA_019237115.1 Deltaproteobacteria bacterium | reverse complement strand
GGATCGGCCACCAGCGGTTGGAAACTGTCGCTCCGCGATTACGCCGCCGTCGAGTCTGTCGATCAATTTGCAGGCGCGACCGTCGTTCCCACTTGTCTTTCCGACTTTCACTGGGGAGTAGTAGCGGGAAGAAGGCGGCTCTGCTTTGATCGAAGGCTAGGGGCCGACCCGGTCGTCAGTCCCGCTTACGCCGGTCCGGTGCACCGATCCGTGCAGGGGAGAAAGGGAGAACGGCCCGGACTGCGGGAGACTCAGCCGAGCCGTTCAGGGAATCATCGGGACCTGATCTCACCCGAATCGTCTAAAGTTTAGTCACAGTTGGCCGCTGCCACAATGCTTGACTCACTGCCACCAAAATGGCGGCAACCTCAGCACCTTCGATCGGCCTGCGGCCCGCATGGCGGTTTTTGATGCCCGCGTCCCCGAACCCCTCCTTGGTTGCCATGGAATTTGGCGCGCGATGCTAGTCGGCGAAACTGCCCATGGAGCTCAACTCGGCGAAACCTTCCCCACAGGAGAGGCCAACCCAAACCGACGGTCCGCGTGCGAGTTCCGATTACCGGCGGCAGAGAAAGAGGACCTGCTGGCGCAACCCCGGCCCTGCCTCTCGTGCCTTGGTGGTTAGACTACCTTCCTGACTGCCATTGCGGGCGCAATCTGCGCCGCGCGAGCGACCGGTAGCAGGGCACTCAGGATGCTCACGCCGAGCGCAATGAGGACAGCCAATGCCGCGGTGTCTGGAGTTACCGCCATGTATCCCATTGCTCCGGTGAGCGTGCCGAGTGAGATGCCACGGTGAAAAATCCACAAAGCTGCTCCAGCCCCCACCAGCGCACCGGCCAGTCCGATAAACGCCGCTTCTGCGAGTAGCAGGGTGATGACGTGAATGCGGCCGAAACCGAGTGCACGCATCACGGCTACCTCGGTGACCCGATCCCGCACCATCATCGCCATCGAGTTAGCTGCAATCAGCAGCACCGTCACCAGCACCACGATGCACAAGCTGTACATGATGGTTTTGATGTCTCCGATCCCGGTGACAACACTGGCGAGCGCATCGGATTCCTCGGTAGTCTCGGTCTCGGCATCCGAGTTGTGAAAGTTCTCATCGATCTCGGCAATCACCTGGTCCATATCCTCGGCGCGATCGACCTTGGTCGCCAGAAAGCTGGCGCGATCGGTAGTGTCCACGCCGAATGCGTCCTTGACGGCCTCGTCGAAAACTCTTCGATCGAATGACAAGGCTCGTGAGGTAAGCGCGGAAGGCAACTCTAGCATCGGAATCAAAGTCAGCCGCAACTTGTCGTTGTCTGGACTGCGAAGGACGATTTGTTGGCCGATTTTCCAACCGTGCTCGCGCATCAGCACGGTTCCGACCGCACAAAAACGGCGGTCGGAGGCCATCACCGCGCGGGTCTGGGGTGAAACCTGAAAGTCGTTGTCGCCGATAACAGTGTAGATGTCCTGAGTGACGCCGAAGGTGGTGATGAAGTCGCGTGGATCGCGATAAATGGTGGTGAACTGCAATTCGGGCGCGCAGGCCACTACGTGTCTCATCTTCCTTATTTCGTTGCAGTACTTCGCCGGTAACCGATAGGAATTGTGCGCAATCGTGATTAGCCGCAGACCCTTGGCGGCATCAGCGGCGATGCGGTCCATAGAGACCGGCACCGCGACCAGCACCGTATAAAGGAAGACCGCGACCGCAAAGGTTAGTGCGGTGAGGATCGTCCGACGGCGTTGGCGCAGCATGTTGCGCAGCGCGAGATGAAAGAGTTTCCGCGCCATCATGCTTCTCGCAACGACTCGATCACGCCAATCCGCGCGGCGCGGCCGGCCGGGGCGAGACCACCGACCATCCCGATCACTGCCGCGGCGATGAGGCCGGCAGCAATCGCAACTGGAGTTGGGCGGTATGAGAAGAAGGTTGAGCCGACACTGAGCAGCCGGCTGTTCAAACCGGCGGCCCACGCCACGACTAAGGCCAGGAGCACGCCTGCCAGGCCGCCTGCGAGGCCCAGGAGCAGGCTCTCAATGACAAAGCAGCTCAGGATGTTTGCGCGGGAGAATCCAAGTACCCGCAAAACCCCGATTTCGCGCTCGCGCCGCGCCACTGCGGTGTACATGGTGTTCATCCCGCCGAAGGTGGCCCCTATCCCAAGCGCCAGTGCCACGATTAGGCCCAGGGAGCGCAACTGGTCGACAACCTTGGTTTGCGAGTCATAGTACTCACGCTCGGTGAGAGCATCGAGCTTGAGACGGCCGTCATTCTTGAGCGCCTCCACGAAGGCCGCGGACATTCCGGGCTTCAGCACCAGGTGCAGCGAATTGGTGTCCTGATGGGTGTTGCGTGCGTCGGTCAATAGATCCTCGTAGTCAGTCCAAATTTCGGACTCACGCGCACTGTCATCGTCATCAAACACTCCTACGATGGTCCAGTTGCGCCGACCAAAGTGGAACTGGCTGCCGATGGAAAGGTAGGGCTGGCGCGCCTGGACCTTCTGCCCGATCGCCCATTCGCCCTTTCCACGTATCGGCCAGCGTCCGCTGACCAGACGCATGTTGCGATGGACTCGCATCGCGATGGGAGAGACGCCGCGCATCAGCACAAACTGCCGCACATGTTTGTCGGGACTGATATTCACACCCGCGAAGATCTCCGGCGAAACCAGAGGCTCACCGCTTTCATCGTGTGCGACCTCGGGGCGCACACGCACGATTTCGATCTGGTCGTGAGGGATGAAGCTGGCGGTTTCGTTAGGGGCGCCCTTGCTAAGCAGAACCCAGTTCCGCGCGGCACTCGCATTAAGCATGGTGCTCTTTAACCCGCCGATGAAGCCGAACAGGATCACGAAGATCATCGCGACCATGCCGAGTCCCATTACGGTCATCAACGTGGTTGCAAGGCGCTCGAGCAGACTCCGCACGTTGTAGCGAATTGGAACCATGCCTGAAATCCGGCTCTCGACATTATCTCCCGCATGTTTCCCCGAGCAACTTCTCCAAGGCGCCGCTTCCGCGAACCGTCAGTTCACGATTAGCTGGTCCTCCTCCTCGGCGACGCTCGCATGATGTAACGGGACTTGGCCGGAGCTGAGGCCCAGAGCGATGTAACCATCTCCCATCGGACCCACCGAGCACATCAACTCTGGATCGGGCGAACCGCGCGTGTGAGCCCGGTCCTGAGGCAAGGCGATCTCCTGGGGCGGCACATGCGCCTGGCGTGCCCACTCTGAGGGACCGGCGTAACCTTTTCGATCTGAGCGACTGGGGCGTTTCGCCCGGCAACGGAGGAAATTTGCCCGCGCCTCGGGTTTAGCTGGGGTAGGGCTATTTGTCGAAGCCCGCCGCCTTCCGCACGTTGTCGTTGAGCTCAAGCCACGGCACCCGATCCGGCCAGAAAGCGTGGCGCAGTGTTTCATCGGGATGGCCTGT
>JAFAHS010000024.1 GCA_019237115.1 Deltaproteobacteria bacterium | reverse complement strand
GCGAGATCAAGGAAGAAACCACCCTAGATGTGACAGTCGAGCGGCTGCTCGGGCTGCACAACATGATCCATGAACCCTATATGCAAGCCCTCTACGCCTGCAGACTGGCCGTCTATCGAAGCCTCACGCTTCGACCAGACGAACATCGCGAGGCGCGTTGGGTCACGCCGGCGGAACTGGAAGAGCTGGAGCTGATTCCATACCTGGAGCGAATCCTCAAACGCGGCATGCTGGCGTACGTCAAGTGACCAGTCCCTTCTGAGACGCCAGTCTCGGGCAATTGAGCGAAAATTTTTCCCGGTCCCGGCCGAGCTCGCAGACCGCTCGGGTTGCGGGACTTTCTTTCAGTAGGACCCGGCACGGATCGGTGGCGCGGAGCCTGCACAAAAAACCAGGCCCGCAAACCTGAGACCTACTTTCTCTCAGAACGCGGAGAAGATGCTTCTCGGGGGCAAGCCGAGGCGTGGTCGTCCTCGCGCCCGAGGGCGGTTCATCCCGGTCCGCCCGCACACCCCACCACTATCCTAGCGCCTCTGGGCCAGGCGGCCGCGCCAATAGCCGATGAAGTTTGCGCATTCCAACTCGTGATAAATCGTGCGTTCCGCATTTCCACGTAGTGCCGCGGCGATCATCCGCACCAGGTTTTTTACCAGCTTGTCGATTCGATTGTGACTGCGCCCACCTGCGATCGCGCTGCCGAATCCGTAGGCGAAACTCTTGCGGCGCAAATACGCTCGCGTCATCCGTTCCGGCGGAATCAGGTGGTAGACGATGGCGCGTCGCGCGAGGCCCATCGCCCCACCGCGCGCCAGTATTCGTTCGAACAGTTCAGTGTCCTCCCCCGAGATCGGATTCCCGCCCACGACTCCAAGGTCTTCGCGAAACCCGCCGAAGCGTTCGAAAGCCGACCTGCGAAATCCGACGTTGGCACTGTAGTAGTTGGCCAGCACCTCGGCCTGCTCGACCGGGCCGGCCTCGATCTGCTCGCGAACGTGGACCGCAAGCTTGACCCACAGGGTGGGTCCCAACCAGGGCGGCGGCGGCGAAGACCAGCGCGGCAGTACCATCCCGCAGGCGGCGTCGAGCCCGCGGCTTTCGAGCGCGGCCAGCATCTCTTTTGCCCACGATGCTTCCGCGGTGGCATCGTCGTCGATGAAAAAAATGAACTCGCCGGTCGCTTCGGCTACCGCGCGGTTTCGCGCGAAGCTGGAACCCGGACGCGGCTCGAGAACCCGCCGCATCGCGAATGGCGCCGCATTTGCCGACGATTCCACCACTTCGGCGGTCGCGTCGGTTGATGCATTGTCAATTACCAGACAATCGAGCTCGACTCCCGCCGGTATCTTCAGTGCGGCGAGACTCGCCAGCGTGGCGCCGAGCGTGCGCGCGCGATTGTACGTCGGAACCGCCGCCGTGATCTTAATTGCCAAGGGGTGAAGGCGCTTCGCCGCGCAGCGGCCATTCTAGCGAAATAGCGCGCGACGCCAGAGGACCCGGCGTCGCGCGCAGCATATGTCCGAGCGCGAGCGGCTTCGCCAGCTAGTGCTTGGGTGGCGATGGCAGCGGCGGCATCGATGGCGCGGCGGCTGCGGCCGGTGATCCGCTGGCGGCAGGCGGTGCGCCCGGGCTCGCGGCCGGGCTGGCTTCCGGAGCCGGCGGCGGCTTGGGCAGCGGTGCGGGCGATTGCGTGAACACAATTTGCGACACGTTCAGGTCCGGCGTCGCCTTCTGCTGCACATCGGGCGGCGCAGTCAGCCGGAAACCGAAGGTGCGGGTCTCGCCCGGAACAAATGGCATGACCGGACGAACGAAATCGGTAAATTCCAATGGCGTTGCGACCGGGGTGTGCGTTTCCGTGGCCACCGCTTTCTTCTTGGCTCCCTTGCCCTCGTAGTAGGTGACGGTGAACTGGATCTCGTCAATCGCCTTGTCGCCGCTGTTGGTGAGTTTGCCGAAGATTCCGGGCACCCGCGACGCTGCCATCTTCATATCCACGTCGGTGAGCCCGATCTTGGGAATGTACGCCTGTGACTCGGGCATTTGGTTCTTGACGTTCTGAATCGTCTGCATTTCGCGATTGTAGAGGAACTTCAATCCCGCGTTTCCGGTCGCCGGCTCCTTGTCAAGTTCGGCTATTGCGTTCTGGTAGATGGAGAGCGCCTTGTCGTAGTCGTATTTGTGGAATGCCTCGATCGCGTCCTTGCGCATCTTGGCGATGCGTTCCTTGGCCGGAAAGTCCACGAACACCCTCCACTCATCGCCCACCTTTGTCACCACGATGTTGTCGTCGTAGACGAGCTTGGGATAGGTCTGGTCGTTGACCTGTTTCTGCGCGATCGAGCTGGCGGAGTCGTTGGGACCCATGGTGGCATTGATGGTCCGTTCCCATAGGGCCAGGTCGGGCCGGGTAACTTTGACCACCACGTTGCCTTTGTCGCCCTCCACTTTGGCGTCGCCAACCTGAAAATCAGTCGCGTGAAGGACGGTCTTGAACCAATCGCGGCTCACGTCGGGAGCCAAAGGAATCTGGGTCAGAAATTGATCCATCGTCCGGTCCAGCTGATCCTGGTGCGAGAGCAGCTGGTACGCGGCCGGATAGTTGTAAAGTTTGAGGGACTCCAAGTACGACTGGGCGGTGTGCTGCGGCGTTTTCCCCATGCATCCGACGGCCACCACCGAAGCGATCGCAGCAAGGCACAGGTATAGACGCGGTGCAGGAAATGCAGGTTTGCGCATTGTCAAAATCCCCTCCCCAAGGTCGCCAAACGCTAGGGATTCTAATGGCTCGCCGCCCAAAAACAAGTTCCGGTTATGCAAGTGGGGCTCGCGGTGCCCGCATAGAAGGCTGAAAAATGGCTCGCGTGGCTATGTCGAGAAGCCGATTTTGAGGTCGGACACAGGATGACGCGGCGAGCGCGGCAGCTGATTGCCAAACCTGGTGGTCGAGCCGTCCTTGAAGAGTGTGCCAGCAAAGCGCTCACCGGCGTCTTGGTAAGCGATCCCGACAGCCCGCGCTGGTTCGAGCTTCGCTTCTGGTGTCCGGCTGTGGCGCTTTTTTCGATCTGCGAAGCCTCGCGGCGCACCAGCACGATGCGGGATGGCCTGACCTTCTACTCCAGGGTCGCGAGCCGGCGGCTCGCCCACGTCAGGAAACCTGCCCCGGCATCTGCTTCAGCTCGATGACGTTGCCTTCGGGATCTCGCACGTAGATCGACTTGCCCATTCCACGCGCGCCGTAGCGGTCGGCCGGTTCTCCCATTACCTCGACTCCGCAGTTGCGCAGGTAGAGCGCGGCCGCGTTCAGGTCGTGCGCCTCCACGCCGAGGCAGAAGTGATCGAGGTTGAGGCCCTCCTCCGTCCGCCCAGCCTTCGCGGGAACCAGGTCGATCATGCTCCGACCGGCCCGAAGCTGAACCAGACCGAGCTGAGCGATGCGCCGCTCCTCGGTAAGTCCGAGAACGCGGGTGTAGAAATCAAGCGACCGCTCCAGGTCGTGACAGCGGAGCACAACGTGATCAAGCTCGGCTACTTTGAGGGGTCTATCCATCGCGATACTCCCCGAGGATGCCGGGATTCTCCGGGCGCGGAGGAAAGCTGAAGCGCCGCACCTCGGTCGCGCCCACCGCGTCCGCCACCATCCGATCGACGTCGAACCGCGCCTCCAGGGCTTCCACCTCGGCCAGCCGTGCATGAGTTTCCGGATGTTCGGGAACGAACAGCGTGCAACAATCCTGGTCGGCCAGGATCGAGGTCTCGAACGTGCCGAGAGCGCGTGCTTGTTCGACGATCTCGTTCTTGTCCATCCCGAGCAGCGGACGCAGCACCGGAAGGCGGGCCGCATTCTCTATTACCGCCAGGTTGTCGAGGGTTTGAGATGCCACCTGCCCGAGGCTTTCACCGGTCACCAGCGCGCGTGCGCGAAAGCGGATCGCCAGCGCGCTGGCGATGCGCATCATGAAACGCCGATACATCACCACCCGCAGCGGGCGCTCCGAACCTGCCACGATTTCTCGTTGCAGCATCCCAAACGGCACCAGCGCCAGCGTGGATCGCGTCTGGTAGCGAGTGAGCTGGGCAACCAGGTCGCAGGCTTTTTCAAGGCTTGCCGCCGACACCAGCGGATACGCATGAAAATGCACGAAATCCAGGGTGAGTCCGCGCCGCATCATGCGGTAGGCCGCCACCGGTGAATCGATTCCGCCGGAAATCAGGGCCACGGCTCGCCCCGAAATTCCGACCGGCAGGCCGCCGGGTCCGGGAATCTTGCCGGCCGAAACGAACGCGGCATCAGCCAGGATTTCAATCGCGACAGTCAGTTCGGGATCGTGGAGGTCGACGCGGTAGCCAAACGCATCGACGATCGCCGCGCCCACTTCCCGGTCCACCTCCATCGAGTTCATCGGGAAGCGCTTGTCACCGCGCCGGGTGCTTATCCGAAAGCTGTGCGCCGGGTGTTCCCGCACGCGGGCGATCGCGGCGTCCTTGATCGCCTGCAAATCCAAGGGCACGCGATAGCTAAGCGAAAAGTTGGCAACCCCGAAAATCCCCGCGGCCCGCGCGCAGGCGGTCGCGTCGTCAAGCTCGTCGGGCAACTCCACGATGAGGCGCGGCCCCTCGCTGCGTATCTTGCCCAGCCGTACGTCGGCGAATACTGAACGCAGGTTGTGCCGAAGCTGCTCTACGAAGCGCCACTGATTGCGCCCTTTCAGGGCAATCTCGTGATATCTCCCGACCAGGTAACGCATCGCGGTAACCCGAGCTTACGCGCAGCACCGGCCGCGATCCAACCAGACCGCTTGCACCAGACAGCCGTCGCGTGATGATTTGGAGCAATGAGTCTGCCCACCGCCGCGCAACCGGGCCGCAACCGCCGTCACGTGGAACGGTTGCGCCAGGTCCTCTCCAAGGAAGTACCGGTTCCACGCGAAAAACTTGCCAACAACGCAAAGGGGGCCGCGGTGCTGGTCCCGATTTTCGAGCGTGATGGCGAACTCCACGTGGTCTACATTCGCCGCGCCGACCATGTCTCCAGCCACCGCGGGCAGGTTGCCTTTCCGGGCGGCCGGGTCGATCCTACCGATGCCACCCTGCTCGATACCGCCTTGCGCGAAGCGCAGGAAGAAGTCGCGATCGACCCGCTCACCGTGGACGTGCTCGGTGCGTTTCCGGAGATGAGCACGCTGACCAGCGGCATTATCGTCGCCCCATTCGCGGGGGTGATTCCGGCAACCACCGCGCTGCGCCCGTGTCCCAAGGAAGTAGCCGAGATTTTCGAAGTCCCTCTTGGCGCGCTGCACGATCCCCGCTATCGCGGCCACTACGAGTGGGGCGGCAACCGTTCCAAGTTTCCCGCGATTCTGTACGGCGGCCAGACCATCTGGGGACTAACGCTCAGAATCACCGAAAGCCTGCTCGCGATTCTGGGTTCGTCTCCCTAGCCGGTGTTCTTGTATTTGCACTCTTAATGTAATAATCATCGAAGCGTGATCGCCACCGCTGCAGTCCCCAAAGATGGACGTGCCGCCCGCAGTTTTCGTGCGCGCCGTGCCCTGGCCGCGGCTCTGCTGGACCTGCTGAACGAAGGGGTCGAGCGCCCCACCGCAGCCCAAATCGCGGGGCGGGCGGGCGTCTCGCTGCGGCTGGTGTTCCATCATTTCGACGATCTGGAAGCGATTTATGCGAGCGCGGGGGATCTGCAGATCGAACGGGTGCGCACACTTAGCAAGCCGGTGGATCCCGCCCTGCCCTTCCAGGAGCGGGTGGCGGCATTTGTTAAGATCCGCGCCCGCGTCTTTGAATACGTATCGCCGGTGCGGCGCGCGAGCATTCTCCGGGCGACCTCATCCGCGGAAATTTCACGCCGGATGCAGGTGGCGCGCCAGCTGGCCCGCGAGCATGCCCTGCACGCGTTCGCCGGCGAATTGGCAACCGCGCCCGCGGGCCAGCGGGCAGAGGTTGCCACGGCATTGGACAGCGTCACGAGCTGGGAGACGTGGGAATTCCTGCGCTCGCGCAGCGAACTTTCCGTCAAACAGGCAAGCCGAACTGTCGAGCGCATGATCCGCGCCCTTCTGACCGGAGGAAACTAGGCAGCGCTCAAAATTGCCGGGGTGTTCGAGGGAGACTTATGGCTCGCAACATTCTATTCATCACCACCGACCAGCAACGCTACGACGCGCTCGGCTGCAACGGGGGCAAGATCGCGCGTACTCCGGTTGCGGATCGTCTGGCAGCGGCGGGAATCAACTATCGGCGCGCCCACAACCAGAACGTGGTTTGCATGCCCGCGCGATCGACCATGGTTACCGGGCAGTACGTCCGTACCCATGGGGTGTTCGCCAATGGCGTCGCGCTCCCTCCCGACGCACCCAGCATCGCCGGCTGGTTGCACGAAAACGCCGGCTATCGCACCGCGCTTATCGGCAAGGCCCATTTCGAGCCGGCCTTCGACTTCGCGGGGCGATGGTTCGAAAACCACATGGCGCGTGAGGGATCGACCGGTCCGTATCGCGGCTTCGAGCGGATGGAACTGGCAATGCACGCGCCGCTTGGCGGATGGCACTATTCGCTGTGGCTACAGCAGACTTATCCGAATGAGCTGGGCGGATTCTCGCGCGTGCTCAGCGCCGAGCCCGGCGGCGATACCGGCGCTCCCGAGGTCGCCTACAATCCGATTCCGCGCGAGCACTATCACACCGATTGGGTCGCTGACCGGACCATCGCCTACCTCGATTCATTGGAGGCCAACGACAAGTGGTTCGTATGGATGAGCTTTCCCGACCCGCATCATCCGTGGGACCCGCCTGCGAGTGAAGCGCGCAGGATCAAATGGCGCGACCTCGATCTCCCGCCCGGCTATCCCGGCTCGCGCGAAAAAATTGAAGACATCCTCGGGCAGAAGCCGCGCCACTGGCTCGACTGGTACCAGGGCCGTTTCGGCAACAATGAAGGCGGCCCGGGGGCTTTTGTGCCTTGCAAAATGACCACCGATCAGATCCGCGAGATCAACGCGCTGGTTCACGTTGAAAACGAATTGATCGACGAAGCCATGGGCCGGGTGCTCGGCCGGATCGCGGACCGCGGGTGGCTCGATCGCACCGATGTCCTGTTCACCACCGACCACGGCGAACTGCAAGGCGACTTTGGCTTGCTCTACAAAGGGCCCTACCACGTTGACGCGCTCATGCGGGTCCCGTTCATCTGGCGCCCCGCGCCCGTGGCCGGAATTGCCCCGGCCGAAATAACCGAGCCGGTCGGTCATCTCGACCTCGCCCCGACCTTCTGTCAGATAGCCGGCGTTCCGATTCCTGGTTGGGTCGCGGGCTCGCCCCTGCCGACCACCACCGCGGCGCGCCGCGAGCGCGTCATCACGGAATGGGACAGCCAGTTCAAGCAGATCGGTATGCACCTGCGTTCGGTGTTTCGCGATGGATGGCTTTGCACAGTCTACGAAAAGTCGACTCGCGACGTCGGCTTCGATATGGCACAGATTCCCGTGCTGCTGCAGGGCACCTCGCCAACCCCAAACATCTTTTACGAGGGAACCGAGGGCGAGCTTTACAATCTCGCGGAAGATCCCTTGCAGTGGCGCAACCTCTGGAACGACGCGGGCTATCAAAAACTCAAGTCGGAATTAATCGCCGACCTCTACGACAATCTGCCCAAGCCGCGCGACCCACTGCTCCCGGTCGAGGCCCCGGCGTAACTACCCCTCCGGCGCGGTTCGCTGGCCGCCGCCGCGATCACCGGGTTTGGGGAACAGGGCAAGGAACGGGCGGCGGCCGTGGCACGCGCTCAATCGTCACGCGGGTCCCGCACACTTTCGACTGCGTTGATCCGGACCGCCATTTGCTCCCACATAGAGTGCCGATGGTCCCGGAAATCCTGCCGCGCGCCCATAGCCGCGTCGCACGCGCGGTAATGTGGTCGATCGTGGCCCTCAATGGTGCATTGCTGCTCTACGCCCTCCCCGACTACCGCGTCGCGATCGACGCCGGGTACCACATTTCCCTCGCCGAGCAGTACGCCGCGCACGGCGCAGTCTGGTGGGACCACATCAATTTCGGCCCCGCTGGCCGCCCCAATCTTCAAGGTCCCGCCCTGCACGTCGCGATCGCGGGGCTTGGATTGCTGTTCGGCGGGGCCCCGCACGGGTTTATCGTCGCCAATGCGCTCCTCGGTCTACTTCAATGGTTCGCTGCGGTTCTTACGCTCATGTATTTCGCCCGGCGCCTGGGTGGCGACTTCGCGGCGTTGTTCGCGGTCGTGTTGCTCGCGGGCAGCGCCTACGCCTCCGGGTCATTCGCGATCGGAATCCCCTCCGGCTGGCTTTTCATCTCGATTCCCTGGGCCATCTATTTCTTCCTGGAGGAGCGACTTATTCTTGCGACGCTGGTCACCGCGCTGTCCTGCTACATGCATCTCGGTGGATTCGTCACTGCGCCGGTCGGAATTACAATCGCGGCTATCCTGACCCGTAAATGGCGACCGCTGCTCATCGTCGGAGTCGCAACCGCGCTGCTCACGTCGCCCTACTCGATTCACTTTCTCACCAATCTTGCCTGGTATCGGGGCCGGCATGGCCACGAAGCCTTGCATTTTGACCTGCTTATCGATGTGCTCGCGATCGCAGGCGTCGTGCTCTATCTGCGCAGGCCGCGCGACAACCCTTTTCTGTTCGCGTGGACCTTCTCGCCGCTCGCCTGGCTGCTGCAGGATCCCAGCCGCTTCGCGGCGCAATCCACGATGGCGGGTTCCGTCCTCGCTGGTCTGGTCCTGGCCGACCTCGCCCGGCATCTCGCCGCGCCACGTCTGCGCGCGGCTTTCATCGCCGCGATCGTCACACTCGCAACGCTATTTCCACTGGGCATTCCAAGCCTGCTTGCGGAACTCACCTGGGACGTCGGGCTCCAGTTTCCGCGGCCACTTGATTGGGAGCGGGCGAGCGCCATCGCGGATGTGATCGCACACAACCATCTGAACGATCGGCTGGCCGCCGTCTATCAGAACTCATTCGGCCCCGCGATCGCGGTATTCACTCCTCTGGTGCTGCAGCGCGGCCACTGGGTGGAGGTTCAGCCCAAGATCGACCCGGCTCTTGAACTATCCGCCGGCGTCAAGCTCTACGTCGTCCCGTTGGCTCCCGACGATCCGGTCCTTGGCATGATGGAATCACGCGGCTTGGTTCGGGTCTGGGGCGGCACACCCGACACCGCCGTCGTCACCCTGCTTAAGCGCGGCGATCCCGGCGCGCTGCGCCCGATGGTCTTGCAGATTCTCGAAGAAAATGCGGACTGGCTTGGCGATCACGCCAGCAACAACCAGATGGCACCCCCCGCGCTGCTGCTGAAAAATATCGGCGCGGCCGCGTTGCAAGCGCGGCGGCGCACGACCGACGTACAGAGATTTCACGCGGGTCGGATGGAAATGGCCTGTCTCGTCTATGGGTACGCGCTGGAACCGACTTCACCGCGCAGCGCGAGATCGTTTCGCGACCGTGCGTGGGGATTTGCCGAGATAGGCAGTTTTCTGAGCGACGACGATCCGCTGGGCTATATCAGCAACGATCGTCATCGGCGCTTTCGCGAAAACATGCTCGCGTTGGCCAGCACGCTCAAGGACTCGAAGGCGGACGACCCCTTTTCCACCCCGCAGGTGGTCGCTGCGACCAACCGCCTATTCGACGACTATTTCGGGGGGGCAGCCTGACCAAGGAGCCCGACCTCGGGAAGTACCGTCGCCGGTTGCAGCGCCTAGCGGCGTTGCGCAGCGAGTTCGAAGTATGAAACGTCGATGAGAGTCTCTCGGCTGATCTGCAACGCGGCCAGCAGTTCATCCACCGAGGCTCGGCTGTACTCGGGATCGCTGCCCTCGGGAATCACCGCTTCGATCTCGCCGAACTCGCCCAGTTCTTCCACGCGATCGAGATGCAGACGCACATTGGCCCGCATCAGCAACGTGCGTTGCTTGCGGACTTCGGCAATTACCCCCAACGCGGCGCCCAGCGTGGCGCGGGTCTTTTCAGGATCGAGGATTTCGACCATCTCATAGGTGCTGAGCTGCAACGCGTCGGCGGCACAGCGGCCATAGTAAATAAGCGTGGCGCGACCGTCTTCCTCGCGCAGCTTGAGCTTGCCGCCCGCGCAGCGAAAGAACGTGTCACGCTGGAGAACTACCGACCGTTGCGTATATCCAATGGCGACAGCACGCTCGTGCGCCTTGCGTGAATCATCGAGCGGGAATTTTGCCTCGAGATTCCGCACCAGCCGTCAGCCCGAGTTTTGCTTCCCTCCGAAAAAAGAGCAGCAGCAAGAAGAACCGCGTCCAGAGGAGCGCACGAAAACCATGGTCAGTTCAACGCTGTAGAGAACGCCGCAAACACCACCAGCACTGCCACCTCCACCACTTCCCCGCAGGCTCCTATCAGGTCACCAGTCACGCCGCCGAGCCACCTCTGATAGAACCACCGCGCCCCGAACACCAGCACAATTGCGACTCCGGCCGCAACCACCGCCTGCAGCGAAAGCGTAATCAGCAATAGCGCTGCAGCGACGGCGCTCGCCACGAACAGGCTGCTCGAATCGCGTTGCAACAGCGTGGCGCCCGCGCCGCCCTCGGAGCGCAGATATTCAAGACCCGCCGCCACCGCTACCATTGACAACAGTGAAAGACCGGGCGCGACGAACAAAGCGACCATCCGGTCGCGCCCGTGCAAAGTGCCCAGCGCGAAAATCTTCAGCGCCAGCGAAAGGAACAGCGCCGCCGCCCCGAACGTGCCAATTCGGCTGTCGCGAAGGATTTCGAGCGCGC
>JAFAHS010000092.1 GCA_019237115.1 Deltaproteobacteria bacterium | reverse complement strand
GATCGACGCAGGCGCTAACATCGGCTACATGACCGGCCTGATGGCAGCTCGGCTTGGTGCCGGCGGTAAGGTCTTGGCTTTCGAGCCACACCCGAAGGTGTTCGCGGAGTTGGCCGCCAACCTGGCCGCTTGGAGTAAGCAGCCCATCGCTCGCGCCATTGCGCTCCAGGTTGCCTTGTCGTCCAAGAGTGGCGCCGGCCGTTTGCAGGAACCCCTCGACTTCGACCGTAACCGCGGAACTTCGAAACTCGTCCTAGGCGAAGCCTCGGGAATGCACGTCAAAACCGTTTGCCTCGATGAAGTGTGCCTAAAGTACGGCCGCGCGGATGTTCTTAAAGTCGACGTCGAAGGACACGAATTGGAAGTCCTGCGAGGGGCGCGAAACCTTCTTCAGAAGGGCGCGCTGCGCGACATAATTTTTGAAGACCAGAGCGGCGACGTCATGTCGCCGCTCGCCTCCTTGCTTTCAGGTTTTGGCCACACGATTTTCAGCCTGACCCGAACCCTCAGGGGGCCGGTCTTGGCCACTCGGCCAGACCAGTTCCCTAACGTCCCTTATTTGCCGCCTAGCCTTCTGGCGACTCGCGAGCCCTTGCGGGCCATAGGCAGGTTCCGTGCGGGCGGGTGGCTGGTCCTCCATTAAGGCGAAAACTCGCATCCGTGCAGTCGGTCGTACTCTGTCTGGGAGCCTTCCTCGTCGTGTACTCGTGCACGAGGCGATCGCTCACCGCTGGGTTAAATGCCGTGCTGACGGTGGGTTATGCATACGGAATCGTCCGGGCAAACATCCCGCAGACATTTTCACATTTCATCTTCGACGCCGGAATTGGCGGACTATACCTCGGCATGGCGTGGAACGGTCTTTCGCCCATACAACGACTTCGAATCCAAAGGATCCGGCCTTGGGTGATTGCCCTGATCGGATGGCCCGTATTGCTCATGTTCGTTCCTGCACAAGACGCCGTGATTCAGCTGGTGGGACTGCGCGGAGTAGTCTGGTTTCTGCCATTTCTCTTCGTGGGTGCTCTGGCGGACGATGATGGCGGATCCAAGCTTGCGCTTTGGTTGGCGGTACTCAATCTCGTGGCCCTGGCATTTGCGCTGTCCGAAGTGAGTTGGGGATTGCCGAGGTTCTACCCGTACAATGACGTCACTTATCTCATTTATCAGCAAAACGATGTCGTGCCGGGGGACTACACGATATTTCGGATCCCGGCGATTTTCGTCAACCAGGCCTGCTACTCGGGGACCATGGTATTGAGCTTGCCGTTGCTGGTGGGCACCTGGGTGCAGCGAGAATGCACTAGACGAGAGAGGGTCCTGCTGACTGCCGGAGTAATCGCCGCGATGTTGGGGGTGTTTTTGGGCGCGTCGCGCACGCATGCCCTTTTGTTCTTTGCCCAGCTGTTAACTTTCGCCACCTTCGTCAGGCTACGTGCGAGTAACCTACTGGCCCTCGCGGCCGTCGGTGTGTTGGTTGGCTATTGGGTATTCACGCAGCCTCGTCTCCAAAGGTTTACCCAACTTGACGCGGGATTCATCGAGGAGCGTGTGCGAGCCAGCGCTAACGCCAGCTTTCTTGATGCTCTGGTCGACTACCCGCTCGGCAACGGTCTGGGCGGTGGGACTAGCATGCCGTACTTTCTTCAGGATCGGGTGAGAAACCCTGTGGGAATGGAGAATGAGTATGGGCGGATTCTGCTCGAAACTGGAATCCCCGGCCTCCTCTTGTGGGTGGCATTTCTTCTGTCCGCACTCATAAGCTCGCCCAGCGAACGCACCGGCCGGTGGCGTATCGGACGGCGGTTGGCGAGGGCTTCGGTCGCGCTCTTTTTCGGCACGGCATTCATTGGCGCTGGTCTTCTCACTGCGATTCCCGCCGCCTGCATCCTGCTTTATATGACCGGATGGCTGTACGTGCCCAAGCTGAGACCTTTGCGCGTGACCGCCGACGATGCGCTTCAGTGGGCGCATCGGATACCGGGATGAGCGCGCCATCGTTGAGTGATGAAATCAGTTCCATTCTCTGGAAAACCTTGGTTGTTGGTGGCCGGAGGATTTCACCGCAACGGCGGCATGGACAGGCTCAACCTCGCGCTAGCCGACTATCTGGCCGATCGTGGACGGTCAGTTCACCTGGTCTGCTACAGTTTCAATCCCGAGCTCGAGAACAAGGTCACCTCGATAAAATTGGTCCAAAGACCTCGCGGATCGTTCAGGCTGGGCGGGTTACTGCTCGCCAGGGAAGGCCGGAGAGTGGCAGGTTTACTTCAACGCGGCTCTTGCGGCGCCCGGGTAGTTGTCAATGGGGGAAACTGCGATTGGCCGGACATTAACTGGGTTCATTGCGTCCATCATGCCTGGAAGCGCAGCGGCCAACCCTCGCGCAGCTCTTTCCGACTACGGGATAAACTTTCCAGGTGGCTGTTTTGCCGCAGGGAACGAATAGTACTGGGAAAAGCCCAAGTCCTGATTGCAAACTCGCAACGGACCCGCAAGGACCTCGAAAATCTTCTGCAGATCGACCCTGAACGGATCCACGTGGTTTACCCGGGTGCTGACACGGACTTCCGCCAGACTTCGATGAGACGTCGAGAGGCCGCCCTGGCATGGTTGGGCCGAAATGAGCGGAGACCTTTGGTCGCGTTTGTTGGCGCCTTCGGTGAGGACTCGAACAAGGGCTTTAATGTGCTGTTTTCGGCTTGGGTCAAATTGTGCGACCGACGCGATTGGGATGTGGACCTGGTCGTAGCGGGAGGGGGCCGGGCGCTTGAATCGTGGCGACACCGGGTTGTCACGGCCGGTCTCGATCGGAGGATAACGATGCTCGGTTTTACCAATCGGGTTCCCGACGTGCTGGCGGCTGCCGATCTCCTGGTAAGCCCGGTTCGCTACGAGTCATATGGACTCAACGTGCATGAAGCACTATGTACGGGAATCCCGGCAATGGTAACCAAAACTGCGGGAGTCGCGGAACGCTATCCGACTGCGCTGGGCGATCTTCTCCTGAACGATCCCGATGATGCTGATGACCTTGCTGCAAGAATTTTCAGGTGGCGTACTGCCATTCCCTATTGGAAAGAAAATGTCACTCCTCTCGCCCGTGAATTGAGTTGCCATACTCTTACGGACATGGCTGGGCGCATCGTCGCGATCGCTGATGGCATGAATTGAGAGGGGTTAGGTACCTACCCGCTTGCTCCCACGGACTCTTCCAGGTTGTTACGCGGATCGGTCGGCTGGGCAAGTACTTCTCTTGGACAAATTTTTGAATACTCGCGCGCGCGTCGCCACCGCTGCCCTTGTCCTTGCGCTTTTGATTTGTTTTTTCCTGCTCCCCCCGATTCAGAGGCCCGAACAACAAGGGTACCCTGACTCGAAGTCATACTTTGCTATCGCGAACGGCGACGCCCAAGCGGCGTATTACTACTACGCGGGCCGCGTCCTGCATCCGCTGACCGCACGGCTGGTGGCGCACCTGTTTGGTCTTAGCCTGCCAGACGGATTTCGTACGGTCGCCTGCCTCTCACTGATTCTCTTGTACGTGATCGTGGCGGCCGAGGTGGGCGACCCTGCCTTGTTGGGGCTGCTCACGCTGGCGATCGTAGTAAGAGCTTTTCGAACCTACTACTTGCCGGATCTGTTTTACGCTTCACTGTTGGCGATATTTTTCAGTTGCTTCCGTCGCAATATGTGGCTTGCGCTGCCGGTTCTGTTTCTGCTGCACCTAAGCCGCGAATCCAC
>JAFAHS010000574.1 GCA_019237115.1 Deltaproteobacteria bacterium | reverse complement strand
AGCACGTCTCCGTCCTTTACGCCGATCCGCCGGATGCCTCGCACGACGGTAGTTGGCGGAAACACCGGCGCATTGGGGGCCACAGTACCAGCGGGCACGGAAGCGGACTGGACGGCTTCGAGGGCGGCCTGCACTTCCGCAGCACGCTGATAGCGCTGCTGAGGCTCTTTCGCCAAGCATTTTTGCGCCACCGCCCATAGTCCGTTGGGAATCCACGAGGGCAGCGGCGGAGGCATTTCGTGCAGGATCGCGGCGCTGGTCTCCATCGCGGTTTGGCCGAGAAACGGCAATTTGCCCGCGGCTGCCTCGTACAGCACCACGCCGAGCGCCCAGATGTCAGCGCGCTGGTCGGCTTCCTGGCCGCGCAGCAGTTCCGGCGCCATGTACGGGATGGTTCCCGTCAGCCCGCCGGTGCTTGCCGTGGTGCTCCCGAGGGTTTCATGCGCGTCTAGTGTGCACATCGTTTCCTCAAGCACTTCCTTGCGGATCCGGCGTGCCAAACCAAAATCGAGGACCTTCACCAAGCCGTCGGGAGTAACCATGACGTTGGAGCTTTTCAGGTCGCGGTGAATAACATTGCGGCCATGGGAATGCGCCAGCGCGCCGGCGATCTGCACGCCGTAACGCAATACCGATTCCACCGGCAGACCGTCTTTGCCGATCAGCGCGCTGAGTGGCTTGCCCTCGATCAATTCCATGACGATGAACAGCTCGCCATCGGCCTCGCCCACCTGGTGAATGGTGCAGATATTCGGATGACTCAGCGCCGACGCGGCACGCGCTTCATGAAGCAGGAAATCTTTGGCGGATTTTTCGGCGACGGTACGCGAGGAGACGACTTTAATGGCAACATCGCGATGCAGCACTTCGTCGCGCGCGCGGTAGACCGCGCCCATGCCGCCCTCGCCCAACTTTGCCAGCACGCGGTAGCTGCCCAATATGTCGCCAATCTTCATCAGCGGACCTCGCGCAGTAAGCCTATTGCAGGCGAAGGTGGATTATCAAATTGGGACCTAGCGGTACCACCGGGTGTTTTTCGGTACGTCGTGGCAATACGAACGAATCGTGGAAGATCGCCTGGAAGGTATACCGGAAATGCCGAAAAATACGGGAGGGTGAGGCAGCTGTTTAATACGGGCCTTTCGGCTTGCGGACGCAATATAAAGGTGCGCCCTTTTGGAGTTGATTTTGACCGTCGTAGCCTCCGCTCGGACTGCCGTCAAGGATCGAAGCCCGCTGCGCGGCGCTCCGCGCGTACCTCGCTCCGCGTCCTTGACTGCGTCCACGCTTCGGCTGCGGCCCTTTCATCGGGGAGCTGGCGCTCCCCCTTTTTTGATTGCCGATTCCGATTTTATGAATTTTCCGTAGTCCTGGAGGTCATGCCGTCTCAAAAAAATCGCTCTGCGAGCCTCGTAGCACGAAATTTTTGGGCCATGAGAGAGGGGCGCCCCTTTGTAGTAACTTTTTTGAGCGGTTTCTCAATTCGCTCAGAAAGGAGCGCCCTTTATGACTAGCAGCACTAAATATATCGGTATGGACGTGCACAAGGAAAGCATTTCGATCGCCGTGAGGAATGCGGCCGGGAAGATCGTGATGGAAAGCCTCATCGAAACGAAAGCCAACATGATTCTGCAGTTTATCGACGGTCTGCGCGGGGATTTGCACGTCACCTTTGAAGAAGGGACTTCGGCGGCCTGGCTCTACGACCTTCTGAAACCACACGTCACGAAAGTGGTGGTGTGCGATCCGCGAAAAAACAAATCCATGAGGGAGGGCAACCAGAGCGACAAGATCGACGCCCGCCGATTGGCCGAGCTGCTGCGCCTCAATCATCTCACTTCGGTTTATCACGGCGAACATGGCCTGCGAACGCTGAAAGAGTTGGTGCGCACTTATTTGACTGTGACTAAAGATGTCGCAAGGGTCATGGCCCGGGTGAAGGCCATCTATCGGAGTTGGGCCATTCCTTGTAGTGGCAAGCAGGTGTATGCCCGGTGTCATCGGGCCGAGTGGCTCGGGAAGATCACCGAACCCGGGGTGCGCCGGCGGGCGGAATTTTATTACTTACAACTCGATGCGCTGCGAGTGTTGCGCCGGGACGCGCGGCGGGAACTGCTGGCCGAAAGTAAGAAGCACAAGGCTTGGAAACGGCTCTGCCAGATCCCCGCGATCGGTCCGATCCGGGCGGCGGTGTTGCTCGGCATTCTGCAGACCCCGCATCGTTTTCGCACCAAGCGGCAGCTGTGGAATTACGGCGGTTTAGCCATCGAGATGCACAGCAGCGCCGATTACCGGAATGTTGACGGAGAGCTGCAGCGGTCCAGGAAGAACGTCTTGGTTCGGGGCCTCAACCGCAACTGCAATCACGATCTGAAGAATTTGTTCAAGGGGGCTGCCGCCGTGGCTTCCAGCAAGCCAGGCCCCTTCGAGAAGTTCTACGCCGCTCTGGTGGCCAAAGGCATGAAGCCGGAGATGGCGCGGCTGACCTTAGCAAGAAAGATTGCCACGATTGTATTGCTTGTGTGGAAGAAGGGGGTGTGCTTCGACGCTCAACATCTGAAACCACAAACAGCTTGAGTGTCTTTGATCGAGTCCGCTCCATGCTAGGGATCTTCTCTGGCGGTGGCCGTCGGGTTCTCGAGACACTCTGGTTCGAGGGCGAGTCTCAGCTGATTTGTTAGGCGCTGTGTGCCTCGGGCACCTAGTCTCACAGCGGACCCTAGGCCCCTCTCGGATAACCAGAAAAAGCTATGGGCCACGAGTCCCAGATAGAACCATGGTTGCCACTTAACCAACGTTCTGCTTGCTGGTTTCGGAACTGACAGCTTCGTTGCGAACAAGCGATGAAAACCGCTGACAGGAGAAAACCCAAACTACTGGGCCACAGTGCCCAGCAACCGAGATCATGGCGCGGCAGGTCAGAACAGATCTCGTTCGATCAAGTGGGCTGCGAAGCAAGAAAGCTTCCGGCCTTGGGGGAGATTTTTTTCTTGACTTCTTCCTTTATAGAACAAATCAGCATTTCCTTTTTGCCGTTATCACACGTTACCGCGCGGCATGCGGACTTCGCGTTACTATCCCGAGGCGTAACCCTGGCTTATTGTCCGTTTATCGAGGATCTCCCACAGACCCT
>JAFAHS010000552.1 GCA_019237115.1 Deltaproteobacteria bacterium | reverse complement strand
GTGTCCCGCTTCGCGTGCCATTCCAACAAATCCAATGTCCGATGCGCAGCTGCGAGTACATCGCGCAGGTGAGGGCACTTTGCCGGCGTCCGACCCTGCTTGCATTTGCCTTCGGGATCGAGGAGCTCCTGTCGGCTATGCGCGAGGGTACCGCGCAAGCCGCACGTAGAGCACATCACGAACAGCTCAGCCATCGCTCAATCGCTTGCTGCTCTGTCTCAGGTCTGTCCGGCGTCGCATGCCCCGGGGGTAGTGGCGCGCAGTGCACATAATACCACCGTTGCTCCACCACATCGCCGCCTCAGGTTATTGACCAAATATAAGCTATCCCTGTTTGTTGGATATTAATACGGGCGTGTTTGTTTGTTGTTCGCAAATATCAAAAACAGACGAGGGCCACCGCATGATTGCATTCAGTGAAATGGTTCAATGGCGCAGGTTGATCACCCCCCTGATTGTACCTCTGTTCTTTTGGGGGGCGGTCATCACGACGGCGATTTGTGCTGTCTTTGGAACACTAAGCGGCATCTTTCTACTACCGGACAGCCCATTCATTGGTATCATGGTCATCGCCTTAACGGTCGCCGCTGCTTGCGTTGCTCTGGCGGCGGTGCGGCTGGTAGCCGAGTTCTTCTTGGTATCGTTCCGTAAAAACAATCATCTCTACAGAATACGCCAGCTGGTCGAGGGAACGGAACAAACGCAGTCGTAAAATACCGATCGTAGGTAAGGCGCTACATCGTGTTAGTGCAATGCAGCAACAGTCATTTGGAATCGCACAGCGCTAGCGCGGAAACATCGCTTCCGCCTTGTACCGGTCTTCGTAAGGGAATTAGAATTCCCTTACGCGCAGACGCGAGCTTTCCGGTCCGCGAGACGAGCAGAAAGAATTACCAACAACCTTGCGGACCGTCGAGGCGTCGAGGAACCGACAGGAGGGGTAACGGGATGACAACCTCAGAAGTCAGACACGAGGCGAAGCCGACGGTCATTTTGGTTGGGTCGGACAAAGGTGGCGTCGGGAAAACGACGGTGACCCGCACGCTGCTCGACTACTATGAGACAAAGAAGGTCCCGACAAGTGCCTACGACACGGAGGCGCCGCGCGGCACGCTCAAGCGCTTCCATCCCGACGTCACCGAGGTCGTCGATATTACGTCCATTCCCGATCAGATGCGCGTCTTTGACTCATTAAGGGCATCGGATGTGACTTTGATCGATATCCGGGCCGGGCTGCTGTCACCGACTTTGACCGCATTGCAGGATATCGGCTTTATCGAAGCAGCGCGCAAGGGGCAGATAAACCTCGGCGTATTCCACATTCTGGGGCCGTCGCTCTCATCCCTGAACGAAATTGCCGATATCGGTGCGTTCGTTGACGGCACGAACTACTTCATTGTCAAGAACATGATCAATAATACGGCTTTCTTTGAATGGGATCCGGCAACCTACGACTCCTACTTCAAGAAAACGAAGCGCGCGCAACAGATAACCATCCCCCATCTTAATGAAATGGCCTGCGAGCAGGTCGAGGTCGCGTCCGTTCCTTTCACCACGTTCGTTGCCAACAGAAAGCCAGGTGGGGAGGCCGCCGCCTATTCTTTCGTCTTGCGCGGTTACGTGCGGCATTGGCTCAACAACGTGTGGAACGAATATGACCGCGTCAAGCTCAACGAGGTGATGACGGTTCCCGCAGCCGCCTGACCCACGTCACACGCGTTTGGTCTCATAAATGTCGGCAGGCAATTCCGCGTCCGCATCGGCGTGCAGGGCGGCAATCGCGCGCTCCCAGGCTTCGCGGATCAGGTTGTGCGGTGGCGGCCCTGGCTCCGCCCGCCAGTAGCGGAAGCGATCCGGCAGCATTGAGCCGGACAGAAGCTCCATGGCCGGTCGCAGCTCGGAGATCTGGCGTTGCAAGTCGACGAACTCCGAGGCCAGCCGCTTGGTGGCAGGGTCGGAGCGAACGTCATCGCACACGCGAGCGGTCACCTCGCTCATCGCGTTCTGTACGTCTTCCTCGGCCGCGGCATATTGCTTTTGCTGCAGGCGCTGCTCTTTAACGGCTTCGTTCAAATCGTCCCGGGCTTTCTCGACGAGCGCACGCGCCGCCTGTTTGTCGGAATCCGTTGCTGCGTTGGCCAGCCCTCCGATTGCGGCAGCGAGCGCGCGTCGCTTGGCGCTGCGCGCTTCGAGTTCGACTTGTTGCGAAGTCTTGAGCGCGTCGAGGCGGCCGAGTGCGGCCGCGTGGCGCAAAATCGCCTTGCCGAGCTCTTCACGGTGAGGATTCGTGGCCAAGCGCTTGTCGGTGTTTGATGACTTTGTCTGTTGCTATAGAGCCGAATCGGACGCCGCGTGAGGCAACCGGATAATCACAACGAGGATTTCTTGCGGCTACGTATTTCTGCCCGCTTGTGATCCGGCCTTTTCGTCATTGAAGCGCTCGCGCCAATCTCAAGTCGATTTCAGGGCGTTGTAGACCCCCCGTTCAAACTGCCCATAGAGCCGCACGGACGCATGATCCGCAAAGGGCAGAACCTGGATCATGATCACGCCTGTGACGTGCTTGGAGGGGTCGATCCAGTAATACGTGTTGAAAATTCCCGCCCAGGTCAGGCTGTTGGCGCTCCTGGCGTCCGGTACAGGCTCAAGGTTTATCATGTAGCCGAGGCCCCAGCGGAGCGGCTTGCCGGGATAGAAGTCGACGTCATTCGAGCGCGTGGGAACGTAGGTCTTCAGCACACCGGCTTCGATATCGCCGATCTGGTTCGTGCCCATCAGGGCGACGGTCTCGGGGCGCAAGATGCGGGCTCCGTTCCAGCTTCCACCGTGCAGCAGCATTTGCAGGAAGGTCAAATAATCAGGGGCCGTCGAGTAAAGCCCACCGCCGCCCGCGTAGTATTCCGGCGTGAAGGGCGTTTCCAGCGGCTGCGGTTCCAACGATCCATCGGGCTTGCGCTGATGGACGCTCACTTGCCGCGCGCGTTGCTCCGGGGTTGTCGCAAAGCCGGTGTCATTCATGCGAAGCGGACCCAATATGTGCTCGCGAAAATAGACATCGAGCGGCTGGCCACTGGTCGCCTCGACGATGCGTCC
>JAFAHS010000228.1 GCA_019237115.1 Deltaproteobacteria bacterium | reverse complement strand
CTCGCATGCTGCGTAGCGCGCGGCTAACGCATTGATTGCATCGAGGTCTCGTCGATAAACACGAGGCGGTCGGATCGAGATCGAGTTGCCCGGCGAACCAGTCGCGGCGCTGTCTCACAACGTCCGAGCGTTGCTGCTCCTCGGCATGCGCGGACTTTTTTTAAAAGTGATCTCATGGCGATCGAAAAAGCGCCAAACCACGGAGGACGAGAACCGCTCGCCGCAATTGGCGATCAGGCATTCCTGTATTTCCAGCAGCGTCATGTCCGGCCGGCGGCGAATGAGACCGAGCAGATAATCGCGATGGGCCTCATGCGGCCGGAACGACGATCTCCCCCGGTCGGAGCCGGCGAGATCTCACCCTTGGCTTTGAAGCGCGCCACCCAGCGCACGGCGCTGGCGATGCTGATCCCAAAACGCTTGGCTGCCGCGTTGCGCGACATGCCACCTTCCACCACCGCCTCCACAACGCGTTCGCGAAGATCGTCAGAAAGCGCCATCCCCGCCGCCTCCTTCGCACGGCGACAATCTTCAAGCAGATCAAGGTCGATTCGGGAATCCTTCCCGCGATTCAATTCGCTCGGAGACCGCTCTAGCGCCATCAAATTCCAACCGCCCACTCGCATGTGTCCTGAATTCGAACGGACCTGATCGTCGTGTCAATCCTCAAGCCGGTGAATCGACTGTTGCGGCGATAGTGGTGCTAGTCTGGGTCGAGGCCGGCAGCCATGATTGGAGCGAGCCGCCAATTCCTTCGTCGAGCAGACGCTGGCGATTCGAGGCGGGTGTCCAGTTCAATTCATCACGGGCCCGGGCGGCATCGAAAGACGCCTTTTGCGTGCGCGAATCCCAATCGCCATAACTGGGAATGCGAAACCTATCGGGATGGCGGACGGCGAGCTTGACCAACCATTTGGCAATGTCTGCCGCGTAGAACTGCCAGATGGGTCTATACTGAACGGTCAACGTCATCGCCGCCATGCGCTGCAACTGGCTCAGATAGTCGCGCGCCGTAAGCAAGGGCTCGTCAACCAGATTGTAGGACCGACCCTCGATCCCCTCGACCTGGATGCCGCGCACCAACGCCGTCGCAACGTCCGCCACGAGAACAAGGGGCAATTTGTTCCGCCCTTCCCCCCACACTTGGCATACTCCGGGGGAGGCCCACATTCCGACGCCCCAATGGAACGGATCGCCGCCCCGACCAATCACGATCCCTGGACGAAAAATCACCACCGGCAGTTTTTCCTCGGCGTGCATCTTGATCAGAATCGCCTCAGCGGCAGCCTTGGCGCGCGCGTAATAGTTCCGGCGACTGATACGAGGATCCAAGGGGGTCTGCTCGGTGATCACCCCGGCCCTGGAACCGGCGTAATAGGAGTCGATCGTGCTAGTATAAATCAGTCGTTTTACCTTCGCCAAAAGGCAGCTTTCGGCGATCAATCGTGTCGGCTCTACATCCCGCTCCAAGTACTCTCCCCATGTCTTGGCATTTACGCGAGCTAAGTGATAAACATGGTCGATGCCTTCCATGGCGGATCTCAGACTTGCCTTGGAGGCGATGTCGATCGGAACGATTTCCAGATTGCCATTGTCGAGGGTTGCTAGGACCGCGCCCGACCCTCGCACAGCAGCTCGAACACAATAACCGCCCGCCAGCAGTTGCCGAACGAGCTCGCGACCGATAAACCCGGTAGCGCCGAAAACGAGGACGGTTGGCTGCAATACGGGCGTCACCCGAAGACGCGAGGCCTGCAATGTTTCAGTTTTTACGCCGGCCGCCCGAACGATCTGGCGGCAGCATCGGATCACTTCGCAGCCAAGGCGGGAACCCATTCGGCTGTCGAGCTCGGTTCCCGAACGGATTTTGTCGTAGAACGCGGCCACGCTGTCAAGGAAAGTAACCTCGAAAGGGTTGCCCCTCTTGCGCAGTTTCAGCTTGGTTAAAGCGTATTCGCTTAATGTTTGCCTCGCATGCGAGCGAAGCTGTGCAGCTATCGAGCTGGTTCTTCTATAACGGTCCAGGTCGATGTCTAGCGGTGTGCCCCGGTCCACCACGCAAGTATTGGCGTCGAAATCAGCGGTAGCCGATCCGATCAACCCTCGAACGTGAATGACGCGCTGCCTGAAGCCCGGTCCCTGGTTGATGTTCAGGTCCACCGCCGTGCGTCCCACCGCGCCGCGCACACGCCATCGAGAAAAGACGTGCGTTCCGCCGGGGAGATCAACCGGTCGATCCGCCGTGGCGATAACCTGATCCGGGGTACCGACAAGATCGAGCAGGGCCGAAATGACGTGTGGACCGGTCTCAAGGAGCGGGTTCGATGGTTCACGCAGCATCCACGAGTCAAACGGGCCGGATCTGATTTGGCCAAGTTCGGCAAAATAGTTGATGATCACATGGTCGAGGGGTCCCAACACTCCTGACCGAACCATTTCTCGTAGTCTGCGGTAGGCAATCGAAAAAAGCAGGTTATGGCTCACACCTAGGTATAATCCCTGGCGGTGCGACAACCTCACCAGTTCATCTGCTTCTTCCGTCGAAACGCACATTGGCTTCTCAAGAAGAACATTTGCTCCTAAGCTGAGGGCATTGCTAGCTAGAGGATAGTGAGCGTCAGGTGGAGCCAGCACGTGGACAGAATCGAGCTTCTCACTCATGAACATTGATTCGAGCGAATCAAAGGACTTGGAGACACCCCACCGAGCCGCAAAATTCCTGGCGCTTTTGAGATTTGGGTCGCACACAGCCACCAATTCAACTCCGCCGACTTGTCCAATGGCGCGCGCATGGAAGTCGGCGATATAGCCTGCTCCAACGATGGCGGCGCGGATTTGCTTACGGCTTCTGCCGTCCGGCGTGTTGGTGCCTCGTTGTGAATCGTATGTTGTGTTGCAGACGGCCTCACTGGATCTCATTCGCACACTCTCACGAATTCATTTGGATTGTACTGGTCGTCCGCGGGGTCGCGTTGTATGATGCGCCGCGCTAACACAGGCTTGGTCGCGTCGTCTGTCGCTCCGGACTGACCCGGCAAACCCGTGCGCGGGTCGTAAGCGACTGTGGGTGGGTCGCTTGTCAAGGCTTCAACACGCACGTTTGTCAAAGGATCTTCTATCCAAGATGCAGGACCACCTTCGCCGACCGACAAAGCGCAGGCATCCGGCGCAACGGATAACCCGACCGATTGGGGGCCGCCAGCGCGCCGACGGACTGTGTTTGCCCGTCCCCGTCCCCGCGATTACAAGGTGTGCGTCCGTGATTCTGCTGACCGCTTCGACGCCAGCCCAGCCTCGACTCGCTTGTTGGCGGGCACCGCGGTGACCATCACGATCGGGCGGTTTTCAGGAGGCTTGAACACCGCGTGTTCGGAGTTGGTGGCGAAAGCCAGCCAGTCACCATTCTCCATAACAAATACATGAGGAGGGCAACAATCGTGATGAGCTCGCCTTGTCAGCGGCCCAAGTCGTAAAGGGGTAGCTGCACGTGATCGTGGCATCATAATGCTGCGGCCTGTAGTGGGAAGCAATTTGGAATTAACGTTGTTCTCGTAAGGGTGATGTAACCGCAATACTCGAAATCGTGAATGATCCGGAAAGAGCCTGCACTGTTATCGAGTGAAGTCCTTGTGTCAATTGGATCGCAACGCCTGAACCACTGGCTGGGTTTCCGATGACTTGCCCGTCGACCAGGACGGCGGCCGTGCTGGCCACTGACTTTGCCCCTTTGAATTGATCCAGAGCGAATTGGAGTCCGGCCTTGAGGGAAGTAGAGAAAGACGCGGTCAAGGTGTAAGACCCACTGACGGGGGCGACGACTGGCCGCTCGAGCCAGCTGTTGCAAGAGTTTGAAGTGCCGCCGCGGTTGGGTGATATTCGCATCGAATGGGCGTTCAAGCTTAAGGTGAGATTTCCGTTGTCCAGCGTCTGTGGTAGCCGGACGCCATTTGACGGCATCGCCCGCGGGAAGTGCGATGAATCGATCACAGCTTGTCTGAGTGGAGAGAA
>JAFAHS010000102.1 GCA_019237115.1 Deltaproteobacteria bacterium | reverse complement strand
AAGGACGAAGGATTGAGGTGTTCCGCGGTTGTCCGGAAGGTGGAACGGACGATCCCGGCGACCTTGCGTTGTATGTGCTTGTGCCCTGGTCAAACCGAATCTCCGGCTCAGGATTTACTTTCGGCGGTGTATTTCACCCGCTGGCGCCCAACATCGCGGATGAGCCCTGCCCTATCCACGGAGATGGTTGGCTGTCGTCCTGGCGCGTCTCCCTCAATGACGATCGGCGCGTGCGACTCGAACACGAAGCTCACGGTGCCGGTCCTTACCGCTATCAGGCGACGCTCGACTACACGCTTGACACCGATGCGATGACGATCCGACTGGCAGCGAGCAATCGCGCTACTCTGGCGCTTCCTTTCGGTCTGGGGTTCCATCCCTGGCTGCCACGTACTCCGGCGACGCTTTTGCAGGCTGAGGCCGAATCGGTCTGGCTGGAAGATGCGCGCCACCTGCCCGTGAAGCGCGTGCCGGTGAAGAGCCGCCCGGACTGGGACTTTTCATCGTTTCGATCACTCCCGGTCGGCTGGATCAACAACGCCTTCACCGGTTGGAACGGCCGCGCCACGATCATCTGGGAAGATCGAGGCCTAACGCTTGATTTGGAGGCACGCCCCCCACTCTCGACTTTTATACTCTACTCGCCTTCCGCCGATGCTCCATTCTTCTGCTTTGAACCAGTAAGCCACGCGGTCGACGCCCATAATCTTCCGCCGGGACCAGAGGCGCACGGTCTGGTTGTCCTGGCACCGGGTGCAATGTTGCCTGCAGAGTGCCGGTTCCGCGTACACGAGATCCAATCGCCGAGCCATCGCTAATGATCCCTCCGTTGCGTATCACCGACATCCGCACCACGACGGTCTCGGTTCCACTCGAGGCTGCGATCCGTCACGCGAACGGATGTCATTGGGGCCGGTTCGTGCGGACGATCGTGGAAGTCGACACCGATGCGGGGATCACCGGATTGGGCGAGGTGGGTGGTGGCGGCGAAAGCGCAGAAGCTGCGTTCCAAGGGCTTAAGCAATACCTCGTCGGCCATGATCCGTTCGCTCTTGAAGCGCTGCGCTTCATGATCGCTAACCCGACCGCCAGCCTTTACAACAACCGCACCCAGCTTCTCGCTGCCATCGAGTTCGCCTGTCTCGACATCGTCGGTCAGGCGCTGGGCGTTCCGGTGTATCGGCTGCTTGGCGGCAAGCTTCGCGACGTAGTGCCGTTCGCGTCTTATCTTTTCTTCCGTTTCGCGAGCGATCCAACCGGGCGCCACGAGGTACGAACCGTCGAGCAGCTTTTATCGGAAGCGCGCGCTTTGAAGGCGCGTCACGGATTTACCAGCCACAAGTTAAAGGGCGGCGTATTTCCACCGGAGCATGAGCTCGCTTGCTACCGGGCACTAGCTGAAGGGTTGCCAGGCGACACATTCCGGTTTGACCCAAATGCGGTGTTCTCGATAGATCAAGCGATCCGGTTCGGGCGCGCCCTGGCTGATTTGCCTAACGATTATTATGAGGACCCAACCTGGGGACTGAACGGGATGCGCCAGGTTCGTGCAGCCGTGCCGATCCGCCTCGCGACGAACACAGTGGTTGTTAATTTCGAGCAGCTGGCAACGAACCTGCGTGACCCGGCTGTCGATGTCATCCTGCTTGACACTACGTTCTGGGGCGGTATCCGGCCCTGCATCAAGGCCGCGGCGGTATGCGAGACGGTGCAAACGGAAATCGCGGTGCACTCGTCCGGGGAATTGGGCATCCAGCTCGCCACGATGCTGCATCTGGGAGCAGTCCTACCTAACCTGACCTTTGCGGCCGACGCGCACTACCATCATCTCGCTGACGATGTGATCGCCGGCGGCAAATTGAATTACCAAGACGGCGCGATCCGCATACCGGATGGGCCCGGCCTTGGAGTACGACTCGATCACGACAGGGTGGACAGGTACGCCGCCGCTTACCGTCATCTTGGCAGCTACCCCTACGACCGCGATCCGGCGCGGCCAGGATGGTTCGCGACCGTTCCGAATAGCACTTGGGCTAATCCTGAAGCCCCCTTCTGGTTCGACGGGACCGATGCCCACGCAATGTGAACGGGCACATCTGCTATGGAATCTAGGTTTATCTGAGGATCATGAACATTGAGATCGTGTTTGAGGCAAGAGACGGAGCTGGAGAAAGCCCGCTCTTCAAAGCGGAGACTCATAGCCTCTATTGGGTTGATATCGTAGGAAAAAAAATCCGATCATATAACATTGAAATTGGAACAAATAGAGACTGGTCCACTTCCGATTTTCCGACAGCGTTGGCACTCGAAGAAAACGGTGAGGGCGCGGTTGTAGCGTTTGCCGGGGGGATCAGTCGCTGGGATGGAAGGGATGGCTTTGAGCCTTTGGTGCGGCCGGATCCGTTCTCCGACAATCGATTAAACGAAGGTAAATGCGATTCGAGGGGACGATTCTGGGTTGGGTCGATGCAAACCAACTTGAATCCAGACGGCAGCATGAAAGAGATGACCACCCGCCGTGGCGCATTGTTCCGGTTCGATGGAGGGAGTCGATACGAGCGTTTAACGGCGCACGAATTTGGGATTACAAACACCATGGCGTGGTCGCCGGATGAACGCTATTTCTACTGTGCTGACACTATCCGTAACATTTTCTTCCGCTACGATTATCATCCCGATGAAGGCTTGATTTCGAATCCCGCTTGTTGGCGGCTTGAGCAATCGATTGGCGCTCCGGATGGTTCATGCATCGATCACGATGGTTGCCTTTGGAATGCGCGATTCGGCGGGAGCTGTATCCTGCGAATTACACCGGAAGGAAAAGTGGACAGAGTATTGCGCTTACCAGTGAGCAATCCCACCTCCTGCACCTTTGGAGGTAAAGAGGGTAAAACAT
>JAFAHS010000085.1 GCA_019237115.1 Deltaproteobacteria bacterium | reverse complement strand
GCCTAGTTTACGCCTGCGAGGTGTATGGCAGATTCAGACACTATTAGCAGCTCACTGTAGCCTTCGTGGTCATCCCTTATGCGGTGGCGAGGGGCGCGACCGCTGAACGATCGGTATGTGAAATTCGCCTGCGCAGTTGGTGCTCATCGCTGGTCGCCCGAGCGAGACCTCCTCGGGTTGGTCGGAAGCAATTGATTGGAAAACATGGCGTGCTTCCGATAGTGATATGAGCCAGGCTGTTTGAAGGGTTCCCTGCCGTGGAGATTTGGCTTCCGATTGTGGTGACTTTCGTTGTCGCCGGCGTGATCGCCGGAGTGATGGTTACCATCAATCAAATCGTAGGTCCGAAGCGGCCGAGCAAGGTCAAGGGCGAAGCTTTCGAATGCGGAAACCCGCCGAGCGGCTCGGCGTGGGGGCGTTTCACGGTCCACTTCTACCTGACCGCACTGCTGTTCTTGGTGTTCGACGTGGAAGTGGTGTTCCTGTATCCGTGGGCGGTGGAGCTGCGAAAGCTCGGCATGTTTGGATTCGTGGAAGCCCTGGTGTTTATCGTGATCCTCACTGTCGGCCTCATCTACGCCTGGCAGCGCGGGGCCCTGGACTGGTAACTGACTGAGCAGCCGCGCTGCCCCGGTTCCGCTTTCACAGAACCGGGGCCGAGGTTGAGTCGAACGAAGATGGTGGACTTAAGCCCCTGGACGGAGCGCAATGTTGCTTGAAAAACTGAAGGAACGCTTCGGCGCTGAAATCATCCAGGCGCAGGAGTCTCACGGGGCGGAATGGGTCGCGGTATCGCGCGATCGTGCAGCACAGCTTCTCAAAACTCTGCACGACGATCCGGATTTCGCTTTCGACATGCTGACCGATGTGACCGCGGTCGACTGGCTGGAACGCACGCCCCGCTTCGATGTCGTCTACCACCTGAACTCGCTCAAGTTGCGCCATCGCCTGTGCGTGAAGGTCCAGGTCGATACGGCGGATCTGTGGGTGGACAGCGTTATCGGGACCTGGAAAGCGGCAGATTGGCTGGAGCGCGAATGCTACGACATGTTCGGTATTGAGTTCCGCGGTCACGGAGACTTGCGCCGCATTCTACTGTACGATTCATTTCAGGGTCATCCGTTGCGCAAGGACTATCCCTATCAGCAGCGCCAGCCGATCGTTCCCGAAATCGATTCCGTAGTGGCGCCGTTACCGCCCTCCCGCTGAGCACTGCAGGTCCCAAGTCGCATGGCACTCCCAGCGCGTTGGCAGCAGAAAATCGAAGCGTCGGATCCGGTCGACGAGATCATGGAGATCCAGATGGGGCCTTCCCATCCGGCCTCGCACGGCACCATCAAATTCAACCTGAAGCTCGACGGCGAACGCATCGTGGACTGTGATGTGGAAGTCGGCTACCTGCACCGCGCGTTCGAGAAGATGTGCGAGCAGGGCACCTGGACGCAGTGCTTCCCGTACACCGATCGGCTGAACTACGCCTCGCCGTGTATCAACAACGTCGGGTTCGCGCTCGCGGTGGAGAAGCTGCTGAATATCGAGCTCCCCGAGCGATGCCAGTTCGTGCGTGTGATCATGAGCGAAGTCTCGCGCCTTACCGACCATTTGACCTGCCTCGGCATGGCCGCCAGCGAAGTAGGCGCGACCACGGTGGCCTTTTACATGCTCGAAGCGCGTGAATTGCTGTACGACCTGGTGGAGGCGGTTACCGGAGCGCGCTTGACGGTAACCTGGTGCCGGCTCGGTGGAGTCACCCACGATCTTCCCGAAGATTTCAACCAGCGCATCGCGCACGCATTCGAGATGCTGGATGCGGTGTTGAGCGACTGCGACAAGTTGCTGTCGCGCAATCGGGTTTTCATCGATCGGATGAGCGGGATCGGCATCCTGTCGCGCGAAGAGGCGATCTCGTACGGACTCACCGGACCGTTGCTGCGTGCCACCGGGGCCTCGTACGACGTGCGCAAGGCCTATCCCTATCTGGTTTACGATCGCTTCGATTTCGAGATTCCGACCGGAGAGAAAGGTGACAACTACGACCGCTTCAACATGCGCTTTCAGGAAATGTACCAATCCAGGCGCATCATCGAGCAGGCCATGGCGGCGCTTCCCCAGGGACCGATCTCGATAAGTGATTCGCGCGTGGTCCTGCCCCCCAAACATCAGGTGTACAACTCCATCGAGGGCCTGATGAATCATTTCAAGCTCATCATGGAAGGGATCAAGGTGCCCCCCGGTGACGTCTACAGCGCGGTCGAAGGCGCGAACGGAGAATTGGGCTTCTACGTGGTCAGCGACGGCAGCGGCCGCCCCTACCGCGTGCGGGTGCGCCCCCCGTGCTTCCTGGGGATGTCGGCGCTCAACAAAATGCTCATCGGGCGGATGATTCCCGACATCATCACCACCTTCGGCATGATCAACATGATCGGCGGTGAGTGCGACCGCTGATGCCGTCGTTTCGGGTTCGGCGCACCCACACCGACTTCCCGGAGTGCGCCGGCGCGGTTATCATCGTTTGAACCAAGCCGATGGGCATCGCTGAGGAGACCGCCAACCCGCCGCGCCGTGTTCTGATCGTTCTGCTGGGCGCGATTGGCGATGTGGTGCGGGCGCTCCCGCTGCTCGGCAGGATCCGCCGGGCCTGGCCCGCCGCGCACCTCGCGTGGGCGGTTGAGCCCAAGGCGAGCCCGATTATTGAGCGCCATCCGTGGCTCGACGAGGTGATCGTGTACGATCGCCGGCTGGCGCCCTGGTCGTTCGCGCCGTTCCTGCGCGCGGTGCGCGCACACCAATTCGACCTGGTGCTCGATCTCCAGCGCCATCTGAAGAGCGGCATCACTTCACTCGCGTCGGGCGCCCGCGATCGAATCGGCTTTGCCGCGGCGAACACCAAGGAGTTGAACCACCTGTTTTCCACCCGCCACATCGCGCCGCAACCGAACCTGCGTTTGAAGCTGCTGCAGTACCAGGCCTTTGCCGATTCGCTCGGACTGCCGGCGGCGCCCATCGAATTCGGGCTGCTCGCATCGACCCAGGAACGCGAGCGGGCGGATGATTTCCTGCGCGGCATACCCCGGCCGATCCTTGGAGTCATCCTGGGCTCCTCGTGGCCGAGCCGACTTTATTTTCCGGAGTCCATCGCGCGGGTGGTTCTCACTCTCGCACGCCCGGCCAAGGGAACGGCTGCGCTGTTCCCGGTGCTGCTCGGCGGCCGCGCCGAGGCCGGGATCGCCGCTGAAGTGATGCGTTTGCTGGGCGAGCTGCCCGCGCGGGACCTGGCCGGGCAGATCACGCTACGCGACCTGATCGCGATATTTCCGCAATGCGCGGCCGCGTTTGGCCCCGATTCAGGACCGATGCACATTGCAGCCGCGGTCGGATGTCCGGTCGTTTCGCTGTGGGGCTCGACCGCGGCGGAGCGTTCCGCGCCGTGGGGTTGTGCGGAGTTCGCAATCTCGAGCGACATCCGCTGTCATCCGTGTTACCTGCGGGACTGTCCGATCGGCCGCGAATGCATGTGGCGCATCGAACCTGAAAGGGTAGCGGCGACCATCCGCCGCGCCATCAGCGCCTACCCCGCGGGCATCAGGACCTCGGGCGCGTTGACGCCAGAACGCTTAAGTGGCCTGCCATGAAGGGCGGCGGCGCTCTTTTGGACCGGACGCAGCCAGGAAGCCTGTGCCACTAGATGGCCGTGCCCCGCGGTTCACAAATAGCAGACCCCTTAACCACTGCGCTGCAACAGGGCTGGAAACTCACGCTGGCGGGAACTCTGGCACCCGAATTACACCGACCAGTAATCAGGCTCGCCCTCGACACCGCGGCCGGCACGGCGGGCAAGCGGGTGCGGCGCTCGCTGCACGCCGATACCTTGCTGGTGGAGCTCGCCAACCAGGAGCTCTTCGTAAAGATAATTCGCCCCAGGCGCGGTCTGAAACGGATTAGGCGATGGATCCGCGGTGCGGCGGCTCAGCACGTGGTCACGATTGCCGCGGCTTTGCAGCGCGACGGGTTTCAAGCTCCCGCGCCCATGTTGTGGGGCTCGGAGCTGCGCGGCGGCCGCGAAATTATCGTGACCGCGCGTGCGCGCGGAATCCTGATGCCGCGTTTTCTGCGCGAAGCAGGGCACGACCTCGGGCGCAAGCGTGCGCTCCTGCGTGCTCTGGGTGCGGAAATTGCCCGCTTGCATCTTCGCGGCTACCTGCATGGGGATTTAACCCCATTCAATATTCTTTGCAGCCGCGACGACTCCGACCGGTTTATTCTCCTGGATCACGAACGAACCTGCCGGACCTGGCTCTCCCGTTTCACCCGGCCGCGGCTTAGAAACCTGGTCCAGCTTGGGCACTTTTCGTTGTCCGGGCTCACGCGCACAGATCGAATGCGCGTATGGTGCGCCTATGCCGCGGTTTACCATGGCACGGGGCGGCGGCGCTCCGAGGTGTACCGGCTGCGGCGAATGATTGACCAGCGACGCGCGAAAGACTTGCGCAAGACCGCGGTACCCGCGGATCCTATGGTTGCGCGCGGTGACGCGGAGAAGCTCCCATGGAGACCGCGAAAATCTCTGTAGTGATTCCCGTTTACAACGAGGTCCACACCATCGGCACAGTGATCGATCGCGTGCTCAATTGCGGTTTCGATGTGGAAATCATCGCGGTGGATGATGGCTCGACGGACGGTAGCCGGGAATTTCTGCAGCGTCTGGAACATCCGCGGGTGCGCGCATACTTTCATGCGCGCAACAAAGGCAAGGGCGCGGCGTTGCGGCTGGGTTTTGCCGCCGCCACCCACCCCTACGTGTTTGTCCAGGACGCCGACCTGGAATACGATCCGCGCGACTATCACGAAATGATTGCCCCTCTCCTCGACGGCCGCGCCGACATGGTCTACGGCTCGCGCTTTTTGGGTGGACCCCATCGGGTGCTGTTTTTCTGGCATTACGTCGGCAACCGGTTCATCACGATGCTGTCGAACGCGATTACCGATTTGAACCTGAGCGACATGGAGACCGGGATGAAGGGGTTCGCGCGCGACAAACTCATGGAGCTTAGGCTTTCCGCCGACCGGTTCACCTTCGAACCGGAAATTACAGCCAAGGCCGCGCGCGCCAAATGGCGGATCTACGAAGTGGGAATTTCCTACTCCGGCAGATCCTATGAAGAGGGCAAGAAAATCGGCTGGCGCGACGCGCTCGCAGCCACCCTCGCGATTCTGTACTACCGTTTCTGGGATTGACCACCCGCTGATGCCTGACCCCGGGGCGTATAACGATCGCGAGGGTCTCGCGGTCGATTCGACCGCGACGCCGCTGCGGGTTGCGGGTGTCGATCCCGAGCGCGAGTTCGCCGGCGGGCAATCGCAAGTGCTCGGGCTCACGCGCGAACTGCTGCGGATGGGACATCGCGCGGAGCTGATCTGCGATCCGGCCGGAAAACTCTTCGAGCGTGCCGTTGCCGAGGGCATCCGCTGCCACAGTTTGCGACTGCGCAACTCGGTGGATCTCGCCGGAGGGATGCGGCTTCGAAGCATCCTGGCCCGGGAGGGCTACGATGTCGTCCACTTCCACACTGCACGCGCCCATGCGATGGCGCCCTTTGCCCGCGGGCTTGCGCGCGCTTTGATCGCCACGCGCAGGATGGACTACCGGCCTAACCGGCTGTTCGCGCCGTTTCTGTACTTGCGCGCGGTCGATGGAGTGGCCGCGATTTCCGACGCCGTCGCGACTGCACTGACTTCCGCGGGGGTTCCCCGGCAACGCATCACGGTCATACCGAGCGGCGTGGACTCTGAATATTTTCGCCCGCCATCGAACCCAGAACGGATCACCGCGCGCCGCGCGCTGGGACTTGCTGCGGAGACCATCGCGGTGGGGACCGTCGGGGCCCTGGAAGAGCGCAAAGGGCATCGACATTTGCTGGAAGCGCTCGCGCCAGCTATGGATGCGGTCGTGTGTTTCATAGCGGGCGAAGGTTCCTTGCGGTCGGAGCTGGAGCGACGAGCCGAGCTGCTGGGAATCTCGACGCGAACCCGGTTCCTGGGCCGAATCCAACCCGCTCGC
>JAFAHS010000538.1 GCA_019237115.1 Deltaproteobacteria bacterium | reverse complement strand
TCTCCGGTGCCGCGTCGAAGGGGCGGTCTGCATGCGGTCCACGTAACGATTCCCTCGAAAACCGGAACATCAGAATTTCTACCACCACGAGGGTGAGGAATGTCTTTACTTGAAGCGTGCGGCGCAAATCAAACAGGCGTGTAGATGACGAGCTTCAGCGCGGGGTCGTCGTTCGCCTGAAAACTCGCGTACTCGAAGCGGACCGAGCCCTTTTTAGGATGGCTCAATAATTTCTGGCCGGCCGCGAGGCCGCGAACGTCATGGGTTCGCCACCACATCGCGAACTCAGGGCTACCTTGTCGAAGGCGCTCAATGAGCGCGACAAACGCCCGATCATCAGCCCAAAGATCATGTGTCGCGCGAAATTGTGCAACCATTCGTTTCGCCTCGGCTGTCCAGGCCGCTCCGAAGAGCCGCCGCGTGGCCGAGTTGGTCAGCATGCCGATAAGAATATTGCGATCCTGTTCGGGAACACGGCTGAAGGCAAAGATTTCGTCCGCAGCAGCATTCCACGCAAGGAGGTCCCATCGGCGACCGATAATATAAGCCGGCTGATTGAGGCTTTCGACCACGCGCCGAACGGTTGCGGGGACGCTCTCACGCGAGAATTCGCGACGGGCGGCGTTACGAGTCAGTGCCCGCAGATGGCCGTGCTCAGCCTTGCTCAGGCGCAGCGCGCGAGCGAGAGCATCGATCGTGGTGACGGAGGGGCTGACCGATCGTCCCTGTTCCAGCCGCACATACCAGTCCACACCGATGCCCGCGAGTTCGGCCACCTCCTCGCGTCTCAGACCCGCAGTCCGGCGCCTACGCCCGCTTGGAAGACCGACCGCCTTGGGACTTAGCCTCTCTCGTCGCGATCGAAGGAAATCGCCCAATTCGCTCCGATTCGGGTTCGCCATAGTCTTCCCTCTCTCACCAAGGAGGGACTGTCTAATCCCAGGATAATACAAGGACTGGATGCGAGCATGAAAGATCCGAGGATGTTCATCTCAAGGGAGAACGTAGAGTATGAAAGGTGCAATCTTAAAGGCGTTTGGATCGCCACTCGCCGTCGAGAATTTGCCAGACCCAATCCTGGGCACGGGCGAGATCATCGTCGACGTCGTGGCGGCCGGTGTTCTGCCTTATGCGAACGAGGTCTTCAACGGCGAACGAAAATACATGCTGGCTCTGCCGGTAGCGCCGGGGCCTGGAGCGGTTGGGCGCGTCCGCGCTATCGGGCCGGACTCGACGCGGCTGGCGATGGGCGACTGGGTTACTTGCGACCCCACGGTGCGGTCGCGCGATGATGCGCTAACTCCCGACATCACGCTGCAAGGCTGGAGTGCGCGCGGAGAGGGCGGCCTGCGCCTGCAGAGGCATTTCCACCACGGCTCCTTCGCCGAACAAATGCTGGTTCCGACGGAGAACGTTTTTCCGCTCGGACCCATCGATCCCGAGGAAGCCGACCGCTGGTGTTTGCTGAACCTGCTGCTTGTGCCTTATGGCGGTCTCTTGGCTGCGAATTTCAAGGCGGGAGAAACACTCCTGGTCAGCGGCGCCACCGGCAACTTCGGCAGTGCCGGCGTGGCCGTCGCCTTGGCGCTCGGCGCTGGATGCGTCGTCTGTCCGGGACGAAACCAAGTGATGCTCGAAGACCTGAAGCGCCGCTTCGGATCTCGTGTTCGGACGCTGACTCTCACTGGCGACGAGATGGAAGATCGTGAGCGGATGAAGCGCGCCGCTCCCGGCCCAATCGACTGCGTCCTGGACCTGCTACCGCCCTCCGCCGGCACGAAGCCAGTGCGCGCTGCTGCGATGGCTGTGCGGGAATACGGCAGAGTCGTTCTGATGGGCGGCGTGGGGATGTTGGGTGGCGACGATCTCCCGCTGCCCTACCCATGGATCATGCGCAATTGCATTACCATTATCGGCCAGTGGATGTATCCGCGTGAGGCCAACCTCCGCCTGATCAACCTGGTACGCTCCGGGCTCCTCGACATAAAAAACTGGGACGTCAGGAACTTTGACCTCGCCGACGTGAACAAGGCCGTTGCACACGCCGCCGCTGAGAGTGGTCCGTTCAAGGTAACCGTGCTTCGGCCGGTAAAGATGAAATGAACATGCCCTCCAATCAGATCAAAGCTATCACCGTCGACCGATCCGATGCTGCGCGGCTCGCGGTTCGCACGATTAACTTCGCGCCGGCCGCGCCCGGCGAACTCACAATCCGTGTCACGGCGATCTCGCTCAACCGCGGCGAGACCAAGCGCGCCCTCACGATCACCGAGACCGGAACCTGCCCCGGATGGGATTTCGCCGGCGCTGTCGAGGAAACCGGCGGGGTGTCGGGCGCTCCTGACATTGGAAGTCGCGTTGTCGGCGTGTTGCCGGTCGGAGCATGGGCCCAACGCGTACACGCTCCTCTGAATTCGATCGCCGTCATTCCGGAAGGCGTGACGGACGCACAGGCGGCAAGCCTGCCGGTAGCAGGACTGACTGCTCTGCATGCCCTTCGGAAGGGTGGTCTTCTGCTTGGACGTAAGGTCCTGGTGGATGGCGCATCGGGAGGCGTGGGGCAGTTCGCGATCCAGCTCGCTGCCGCCTCAGGAGCCCATGTCTATTCCCATATCCGTCGACCAGAGCAGCGCCTTCTCGTCGAGGTTCCAAGCACAGGCGGCATCGTGGTGGGGGAGACCCTCGAGGCGGCTCGACCGTCTGGACCGTTCGACCTGATCATCGATTCGGTTGGCGGTTCGGCCTTGTCTGCCGCAATGACGATGCTGAGGCGCAATGGCGTCTGCGTCACTGTCGGCGCAAGCGAGAGCGAGAAAGTGATCTTCGACAGCGGCGCCTTCTTCCGCGCGTCGGGCACATCCCTGATTGGGTTGGTTCTGGGTGACGACATCGCGGCGACGGAGCCTGCGGCGGACGGACTGGCGCTCCTTCTTCGTCTCGTAAAGCAGGGAGTGCTGAAACCGACTATCGCCATCGAAGCCACATGGACCGAAGTCGCCAAGGTCGCGCGTCAATTGATCGATCGCGGGTTCGCAGGAAAGGCCGTCCTGCATCTGCCACACTGAGGAGCAAACACCAGAGCCAATAAAGACGATGAAGTATGCTGTATCTACTGACGAGCGGCCGCACGGTGTAGATCTCACCCACTGGACCTAAGAAGCCTTCGCCCGTTCGGCCATCCACAGGGGTCTCCACAGGTTTCTCAATAACGATTAGTTCACCGAGCATCGCACACCCGAAAAGGAGCCTATCGCGCGGGCTTAATCGTTCACGGACCCGCATCGTATCCTCCGCAAGCTGAGTCCATCAAATGATGAGGCTGAGTCACGCAAGTCCTTGCGACTCGCGCATTACGATGTAAAGCGATAGCGAGGCAACATGAAATCGAAAAGCAGTAGTAGCACTAAAGTCCAACATTTCGTCGCGAATTGTTAGAATGCGCACTCCGTTTTAAACTGCGTTTTTGTAGGGTCACTTTGCTGACCCGGGAGGGCCACGATGAGCAATTCTCACGGCAAACAGCGGATCCAACGCGAGGTCCTGCCAATTCCCGACCTGCCATATGCCGGGTTTGTCGCGTATGACGCGAAGGATCCCGATTCCAAGTTTCCGCCGATCGAGGAATTGCGTCCGCCACCAGGCGCGCCGAATGTGTTGATCGTGCTCCTCGATGACGTCGGGTTCGGGGCGTCGAGCACGTTTG
>JAFAHS010000354.1 GCA_019237115.1 Deltaproteobacteria bacterium | reverse complement strand
GACAAGTTGACGACACTCATCATCAAGACAGGGCGCTTCCCCCGCTACCCACGATCTCTCCCTTGGGAATAAGCACTCAGGATGAGCCGCACCTCTCAGCTATCGCGTAGCGATTTAGTGGTGTGCTGGGCATGCTCAGTAGTTTGGAGGTGAAAGACCTCTACCCAACCTGATGGAGGTGAAGGGTTAGCGAGAACGCAACGGCTGTCGCCGCGAGGCGAGGTCTGAAGGAAGCGTACAGCAAACGTGCGAGTCGATGGACAAACATCGGGTATAAGGCGCGAGCATCGGACGAGCGGGCCACTTACCGCGAAGTCCATATCCATCAAGGAGGCGAAGCGTAGATCCGGCGACGGTGCACGGAAGGCGACTGAACTTACCCCAGGAGATCTGCCCTGTGTCGCTTCGGCGACTGAGAGTACCGCGAGGTGGTCTGACCGCAGGGCAGAAGTCAGCAGAGGGCGTAGTAGGTCATGTCGTCGGCAAGGCTAGTGAGGCACTCCGAACCGAAAGGTGGAGGCAACCGATAGGTCGAGCTGGGAACGGTGGCTGAAGGCCCGAACGAGAGGAGCGGCAAGTAGGACATGAATCTCGAAAGCGACAATCGGCTGAATCTCCAGTTGAGACTGGACTTCTCATCGGCGCCGACGGGTGAAGCCCGGCAGGCGGGACGGGAAGACATCGAATCGCTATCGGCGATGAGTGAGCCCGAACGCCCAGCCAACACGCATCGAACCATGGAGGACATATGTGAACGAGCAAATCTGAAGAAAGCATTGCGGCAAGTGAGGAGCAATAAAGGTAGCGCAGGCGTCGACGGGATGACCGTCGATCAACTTGGCGACTATCTGAAGCAGCACTGGCCGGCCATTCGGGAGCAATTGCTGAACGGGACCTACGAACCGAAACCGGTAAGGCGGGTGGAAATCCCGAAGCCGGATGGAGGAGGGGTGCGAAAGCTTGGCATCCCAACCGTGCTGGATCGTTTCGTCCAGCAAGCGGTGATGCAGGTTCTGCAGCGGCGATGGAACCCGACGTTCTCCCATCACAGCTATGGATTTCGACCGCATCGGTCGGCGCATCAAGCCGTGGCGCAAGCGCAGCAGTACATTACGCAAGGCTACGGCTGGGTGATCGATCTTGATCTGGAAAAATTCTTCGATCGAGTCAATCACGACAAACTGATGGGCCAGGTTGCCAAGCGCGTCGAGGACAAGCGGCTGTTGAAACTCATCCGGGCATTCCTGAATGCCGGGGTGATGGAGAACGGGTTGGTCAGCCCGAGCGTGGAAGGGACTCCGCAAGGAGGCCCGCTTTCGCCACTGCTGAGTAACCTCGTGCTCGATGAACTCGACCAGGAACTGGAGCGCCGCGGACACCGCTTTGTTCGCTATGCGGATGACTGTAACATTTACGTTCGCAGCGAACGCGCGGGTCAGCGGGTGATGGACAGCATCACGCGGTTCATCACGCAAAAGCTCAAGCTCAAGGTCAACGAGGCAAAGAGCGCGGTGGCACGACCGCAGGAGCGGAAGTTCCTCGGGTTCAGCTTTACGACTGGTCCAGAAATCAAGCGCATGATCGCGCCGAAATCCCTGGAACGGTTCAAACAGCGAATCCGGGACATCACGCGCAGGGCCAAGGGCATCAGCATCACGACGACAATGGAAGAGTTGGCCCCTTATATGCGGGGCTGGCGCAACTATTTCGGCTTTTGTGAAACGCCCGAGGTGTTGGTCGCTCTCACTCGCTGGGTCCGGTTGCGACTGCGGGCTGCAATGTGGCGGCAGTGGAAAACACCACGTCGCCGTCGTGCGGCACTGATCGCATTGCGAGTCTTTGGACAGTTGTGCAATACGGCCGACAGCGGCCTTGGTCCATGGTACATCGCCCGGAGCAAAGCGCTCTCCGTCGGACTCTCCAATGCCCACTTCAAGTCGCTCGGTCTCCCCTCCTTGATCGAAGCACGTTAGCGCAACTTCTCGAACCGCCGTATACGGACCCGTATGTACGGTGGTGTGGGAGGGGCGGAGCCGAGAGGCTCCCCCCTATCCCGATCGATGACCCGATTCGGACATTACCGCAGTGCAGCAGACCTTTTGCGGAGCTGCTCAAGGGAGCTGCTCAAAAGAAGTGGGCCGTGGAGTTTCCTGGAACGTTTTACG
>JAFAHS010000276.1 GCA_019237115.1 Deltaproteobacteria bacterium | reverse complement strand
GGCAGTCCGCATAAGCACGACACGTTTGAAGCCCACGGCGAGCCCCTGGGTGTCGAAGAGGTGAGATTAACCAAGCGGGCGTTGGGCTGGCCCGAAGACAAGAGTTTCTACATTCCCGACGAGGCGTTGGCGCAGTTTCGCAGGTCGGTCGAAAAAGGCCGCGACCTGGAGGCGCAGTGGCATCGACGCGTGGACGATTTGCGCGCTACCGACCTGCAGTTGGCTGACAAGCTTCGGCAGACGCTTGCGGGTGAACTGCCCAAGGGATGGGAAGCGGCCCTACCCCGGTTCACCCCCACCGACGGCGCGATGGCGACGCGCGACGCCGGGCAGAAAACCATCCTGGCGTTGGCCGAAGTAATACCCAACCTGGTTGGTGGATCGGGCGATCTCGATCCATCCACACGCACGGCGCTCAAGGGCCAGGGCGACTTCCAGAGCCCTAATTTCACGCCGCCCGAAGGTGCGCCGCCTACCCAAGGACTGGTGGGTGGCCAGACAGGGTACGTCGGGCGGAACATCCATTTCGGCATTCGCGAGCACGCGATGGCCGGAATCGCTACGGGCATGGCCCTGCATGGCGGCGTCCTGCCCTTCGCCGCGACCTTCTTTACGTTTTCCGACTACATGCGGCCGAGCATCAGACTGGCGGCTTTGAGTAAGGCTCACGTGATCTATGTGTGGACCCACGACAGCATCGGATTGGGAGAGGACGGACCCACGCATCAGCCGGTGGAACAACTGGCAAGCCTGCGCGCGATGCCGGATCTAATGCTGCTGCGCCCGGCCGACGCCAACGAGACGGTGGAAGCGTGGAAGATCGCGGTGGCGCATAGTGAGGGGCCGGTGGGGCTGGTGCTTACACGCCAGAAGTTGCCCACTTTGGATAGGAGTACGCTGGCCCCCGCTGCGGGAACGGCAAAAGGAGCTTATGTCCTTGCGGACAGTGCCGCAGGTCCGCCGAAGCTTATCCTAATCGCTACCGGTTCCGAACTGTCTATCGCGCTCGAAGCGCATAACCAACTGACTCGTGAGGGAGTTGCAAGCCGGGTGGTCTCGATGCCGTGCTGGGATTTGTTCCAGGCGCAGCCGCGATCCTACAAGGACACGGTTCTTCCTCCCGCCGTCAAAGCAAGAGTTAGTGTTGAGGCAGGCTCCCCACTGGGATGGGAGCGGTACGTGGGCCTCGAAGGCGCAATCATCGGGCTGGACCGCTTCGGTGCTTCCGCACCGGGTGAAATCGTGATGCGTGAGCTGGGCTTTACTGCTGAGCACATTGTCAAGGTTGCCAAATCCATCTTGGCCGGCAACCGCTCTGGGTAAGACATTCCTAGTGTCTATCCCTAATCAATGGGAGTTGAACGATATTGGGATGGTTCATTTACGAAAGTAAGAAATATGATGCCGTCAGTCATGCTCCGCCATCGAATCACGCTAACGATAGAATCAGCACTGCATTGCTCGCGGTCTTGAACCGACGGGTGCAGGACCAATGGCTGAGGAAAAATCAGCGGAGCATGCGGGCGAGCTTCTCGACGAGAGGGACGGACCCGTGACGGCACCAAAGGGCGAAGCGCCGATTGTCCAACCCGCAACGGGAAAGCCGGCCGAGAAGCGGCCACTCTGGATATGGATCACTGGCGGAGTGGTTGTTGTTCTAGCCCTGTTCGAGGGCATCCCATGGGTGGTCACCGCCCTTAGGACCGTCTCCACCGACGATGCCTACGTGAGCGGACACGTGACCTTTGTTGCAGCGCGGGTACCCGGCCAGGTCGTGCGAGTGCTGGTGGACGACAACAATCGGGTACACAAGGGCGACTTGCTGGTGGAACTCGACAAGGCGCCATACCAGGTGAAGGTCGATATCGCACAAGCTGCGCTGGGGGTCGCGCAGGCCGCTCTTGTCACCGCACAAGCGAAGGTTCACGGGCTGGCGGGATTGGCACGCAGCGAAATGTTCGATCTGACGCACGCCATGGAGGGACTTAACAACCAGGTTG
>JAFAHS010000258.1 GCA_019237115.1 Deltaproteobacteria bacterium | reverse complement strand
CGGTCTCTCTGCGGAATTGCTGATGAAAGAAGATCATTTTCCAGTTTGCAGCCCGGAGCTGCTCAAAGGTCGCCATCCCTTGCGCGCACCCGCCGACCTCGCCCACCACACGCTCCTGCACGACGTATTCACCGTCGACTGGGCCATATGGCTGCGCAACGCCGGGATGGACAACATCGACCCGCATCGCGGTCCAACGTTTCTGTCGTCCGATCACGCGATCCAGGCTGCGGTCCGGGGCGAAGGCGTCGTGCTCGGTCGTAGCGCCCTGGTTGCCGACGACCTGTCCGCAGGACGCCTGGTACGGCCGTTCGAACTCAGCCTCCCGGCTGGCTTTGCGTATTTCGTGGTCTATCCACCACGCGCCCTGCAGCGCCCGAGCGTGAAGTCGTTTCGCGATTGGCTGATAGCCGAGGCACGATAACGCAGAAAGGCATCGCATACTGCGATTGGCTGTGAAGCGCTGACTCAACCGAAGCGCGACCTGCGGGACAACTTCAGTCCGTCCGCTCCAGTCGCAAGGACCTGATTCGCCTCAGACCCTGTCTCTATCCAGCCTAAATGTGGTCGAGCACTTCTTGAGACGGTCTTATGTACGGTGGTCGGTCGCGAGCTGCAACCAATTCGCTGCCAATGTGACTGCACATAGTTAGTCCACGTCCTGGGCCTGCTGGACTTTTTCAGGGTTTGGGTTTCGTCAGTTTGACCAACACAACCTTGTTTCTCTTCTGGTCTTCGTCTTCCCACGGGAAGGAAGGCTCACTGAGTACAACCTCGTTTGGAGTGGCTATGGCAGCGAGGTCTTTGCGCCGCACCAGAACCCATTCGATATCGTGGTCGTGAATCACGCTCATCAAATCAGCCGCGCGTTCGTATTCCGGGAGTGGAGCGCGCGGGTTGAGGTAGAAGAGCCCTTCTTCGGTCCGGAAGTACGCGAGTCGGCTCAGGTCGCCATCCAGCGTCTTTGTCACCTGCAAGGCGAGTGGCTTTTCGCCGCGATACGCATCTGCTGCAGGCATCGCGAAGAGGTAAATATAAGCCATCGAAGCGTAGGCAATTATCGCCATGGACACGCCGACCCGAAACGGCGTGTACTTCCTGAGGGCGTAAACGATTCCGAGCACGCTCAAGATCCACGCGATCCCGAAGACCATCGGCTCGGGAATCGGCGGGAGTGCTGCCAAGCGCCGCGGCAGCAATCCCGCGGGCAGCAAAACGGCGAGAATTGCACCCACCGTCGCCAAGGCGACGATGCCGAAGCCCAAGCCCAACAGGCGATGTGCCCAGCGCGAGCGAAATTCTTGAACAACCAGCAACCGCGCGACGAGCACGGCAGAGGCCGGCAGGATCGGCAGCAGGTAGTAGCTGCGGCGGGAACCGGAAATCGTGAAGAACACGAAGGTCGCCCAGAAATAAACCAGCGCGAAGCGATCGCCCCGCACCGGCTCATCGCCGACCGTGCGGCGCTTGTGGACCTCGGTAAGTGCGGCCGGCAGCAGCGCGGACCACGGAGCCGCCAGGGCGAAGATTACGTAAAGGTAGAGGTAGATCGGTCCGCGATGGTCGAAAGGGTGGAAAAATCGCACCACGTTCTCGCGCCACACCATGCGCAGACCCTTGGCCGAGCCCTCGGCGTGATGCGAAACAGAAAAGGGTGCGTAGTAGATCGCTGCTCCAAGTGCGATCGCGATCACCGACTTCCAATTGAACAACCAGCGATTGCGATCGATGATCCAGCGCGCGCGCGCACTAATCGGCCCGGTCAGCAAATAGCCGAGGAGATCGGTCCACCCGCTCGCCAGCAGACAGTACACCCCGATCGTCATAATCGGCAGCACGAATCCAAGCAGTCCCTTGGTGAGGGAAGTGATTGCCATCACCACCCAAAGCGCAATCACCCACCATCCGTCCTGCCGGTGCTCGTGATGCAGAAACAACAGCAGCGCCGCCAGTTCACCGGTCAGGGTTTCGACATCTGCCGAAGCGTGGCGGGAGAAGAACACGAAGCTGAAACTGGTCGCCAGCACGATGCCGGACAACAAGCCAGTGCGCCGATCATAAAGGTGTGCGGCCAGCAGCATCACCAACACCACCGCCAGCAGACCCGCAACCGCACAGGGCAATCGCGCGGCCGCCTCATTCATTGCGCCGGTCAACCGGGTCGACCATAAGATCAGCCAGTAGGATCCCAGGGGCTTATCGTAGTAAACCTGTCCATCGATGGTCGGCCAGAAATAGTTGTGGGTAGTGATCATCTCCCGCACAATTTCGGCCCAGCGAAATTCCGAAGACCACAGCGCACGGGCCCCCAATCGCGTAAAGAAAAGCATGGCGGCGAGCAGGACGACGCCGCCGAAGCAGATGCGCCATCGTGCCTGCGCCAGGTCGGCGCTGTGATCCAGGTCGTGGGTCACATAGGTGAACGGAGCCGAACTCATCGCACGGGAAATTCTAGCCGCCGCAATCGCGTTGGCGCCAACCCGGGGAGCGGGGCCCGCGTAGTATGCACCAGGGCCGCGTGCTAGCGTCGAACAGAGCAAATTCTCGCCTTCATCAACCACTCCGCGCTGCGCTAACTTGAGACTTTGAGAGACCGATGAGCGAACCGAAAAATCCGCTTCGTACCCGCAAGCCGAACCGCCTGATCAACGAGCAGAGTCCGTACCTCCGCCAGCACGCCCACAATCCGGTCGACTGGTACCCGTGGGGCGACGAGGCGCTCCAGCGCGCCAAGGATGAGAACAAGCCGATCCTGCTCTCGATTGGGTACTCGGCCTGCCACTGGTGCCATGTGATGGAACGCGAATCGTTTGAAAATGAAGCGATCGCCCGGCTGATGAACAACAATTTCGTTTCGATCAAAGTCGATCGCGAGGAACGCCCGGACCTCGACCAGATCTACATGGACGCGGTCCAGATGATCACCGGGCGCGGTGGTTGGCCGCTGACCATGTTCCTGACGCCGGACGCGAAGCCGTTCTTCGGCGGGACCTACTGGCCACCGGAAGACCGGCAGGGGATGCCCGGCTTCGCACGAATCCTGGCGGGGGTGGCGAATGCGTACCAGAGCGGCGCGCGCGAGGTTAAGCACAACGTCGAAAAGCTTACCGAGGCGCTCGGCGCACTTGCGAAGTACCAGCCGCCCGCTGGTGATCTCCGTCCGGACCTGGCGGTGGTGGCCGCGCGCTCCCTGGCTGGCGCCTACGACAGCATCAACGGGGGCATCGGCGGCGCGCCGAAATTTCCCAACACCTTTGTATTCTCGCTCTTTCTGCGCGGGTTCGCCGGCGAGGGCGACGAATCGATGGCCCAGATGGTGCGTCACACCCTCAACAAAATGGCCCGCGGCGGCATCTATGATCAGATTGGCGGCGGGTTCCATCGTTACAGCGTCGACGAGCGATGGCTCATCCCGCACTTCGAAAAAATGCTCTACGACAACGCGCTGCTGGCGCGAAGCTATGCCGATGCAGGGCGCGCGCTCAACGAGCCCGAGTTTCTGCTGATTTCCCGCCAGATTCTGGACTACGTGCTGCGCGAGATGACGAGTCCCGAGGGGGGCTTTTATTCAAGCCAGGATGCCGACAGCGAGGGGGTCGAGGGCAAGTTCTTCGTGTGGACGCCCGCGGAAGTGGAACGAATTCTGGGCCCGGAACTGTCGCCCCTCGCCGAGCGGTACTTCGATATCAGCGCCGAAGGCAATTTCGAAGGCGAAAACGTGCTGCATCGCACCATCGAGCCGGCCGATGCCGCCCGCATGTTTAAGAAGAGTGAAGACCAAATCGAATCGGCAATCGCGACGATTCGCGCAAAGCTGCTCGCGCAACGCGCCACCCGCGTTCACCCCGGTCGCGACGATAAGATCCTGACTGCCTGGAACGCGATGATGATTGCGGCATTCGCGGACGGCCACCGGGCGCATCATGAAGTTCGCTACCTCGAGGCCGGCCGGCGCGCGTGCGAGTTTATCCTGAGCAAAATGTGGAACGGTCGAACCCTGCTCCGCTCGTGCAAGGACGGTGTGGCGCGGTTCAACGCTTACCTTGAGGATTACGCGCTTCTCTCCGGCGCGATGGTCGATATGTACGAGGCGTCGCTTGAACCCCGCTACCTGGCGTCAGCTCGGATGCTCGCGGATATTATCCTGGAGCGCTTTCTCGACCGCGAGAAGGGCGGGTTCTTCTTCACTTCGGAAGATCACGAGGCACTGATCACCCGCAGCAAGGCGGCGTTCGACGGCTCGACGCCCTCGGGCAACAGCGCGGCCATAATGGTGCTGCTGCGATTGGCGGAATACACGGGGGAAGACCGCTACCGGGGCGAAGCGGAGCGGGCGCTGCGACTGTTTCGCGAATTTATCGAAAAGCAGCCGTTCGGATTTTCGCACATGCTCGAAGCGCTCGATCTGTTTCAGCGCGGCGCCACTGAAGTCGTCCTGGTGGGAGATTCCACCGCGGCGGAATTTCGGTCCTGGGTCGAGCGCCTGGGACTGCTTTATGTGCCGAACCTGAGCATTTTCATCGCCGATCCCAGCGGCACCCCTGCCAACGGCACCCTGCCCGAACAGGTGCGCGGCAAGCGGGCGCTCGACGGGCGTCTGACCGCTTACGTATGCCGCCAGCGCACCTGCACTGCGCCGATCACCGATTTCAAGGAACTGGCGAAGGAACTCGGCAGCTGAGACGTCACATCGAGATGGCGGGTGAAGCGACTCAACGCGGTGAGGCGGAACCGTCCGCGCTCAAACCGCCGTTTGCCCCGATCATTATCAATCGGCCCGCACGAGCCGTCCCGGGACCGCTTCGAGTAACTCTATTCAACGCGCGCGGCGGGGTTCATATGCAGGGGATCGGCGATTGTCTCTCGCGCCCTCCGCTCGGCCAGAGCTCGCTAATGCTGCTTTGCGAATCGGACTGGGGAACCAAACGAACGGGCAAACGAGAAGTCGCGGCCGAACTGGCCAGACGGCTCAACATGAGCTTTGCCTACGTGCCCGAGTTCGGAATTCCGCAGGCGGACGGAACCCACAAGTCCTTTCTGGGCAACGCGATTCTTTCGACCGTTCCATTGACCGAGGTTCGGGCCGTGGCCCTGCCCCGGCCGCTCCCGGAGCGGGGAAACCCCATGTTGCGCCGCCGCGTGGGTCTCAATGCGGCACTGATCGCCAAGGCTCGCTTTCGCCATCGGGAGATCGCCGTTGGGGTTCTCCACCTGGCCAGTCACTGCGATCCCGAAGCGCGCGCGCAGCAAATGGCCACTTATCTGGCCGCATTTCCCAAAGCCGGGCCGGCCCTAATCGGCGGGGACCTGAACACCACCACGACCGTGCTGCAGAGCGGGCGAGATATGCTTCGCACCTTCGTGCAGGTGTTCTTGAGACCCTCACGATTTCAGGCGCCGCAGCCTTATGAACCGTTGTTTAGACGACTGAGCGCGGCCGGTCTGAGCGTCGACGATGTGAACGTGAGGGGCAAGCCGACCTTCACCTTCACCCGGGTGATTCCTCCTCGCTATCGCCCCAAGCTCGACTGGTTGGCCATCCGCGCAATCAGAGCGGTTCCCGCATCGGCGGCGGTGCTTCCCGCGCGTCGGTCGCTGTTCTCCTCACGCCTCTCGGACCACGATTTCGTAACCGTCGAACTGGATATCTAGACCGCGGCAGCCCGCGACTGGTTTTCTTCCGCTTGGTGCCGTGGTTTGCGTACAATCTCGCGCGCTCGGAGGTCGTCGCCATGGCATCGTTCAACGGCTTAGGACTTCATCTCGGCAATCTGTCGCGCCTTTCCGACGCGCAGTCGCGCTCTATCAGCGCGGAAAATCCGACCGGCGAGAAGGGCAAAGGCGCCATGGCGATGCCCGACCCCGCAACCAGCCCCGCCCGCAACCTGGGTCGGGGATGGAAGGTTGCGCCGTACATCACCGTCGACGCCGGCGCGACCGCGGTGCTCGCGGATATCACCGGGCAGGGAGCCATCCAGCAAATCTGGATGACGCCGACCGGACTGTGGCGAAATGTGATCCTGCGCATTTACTGGGACGGCCAGGCCGCTCCCGCGGTCGAATGTCCGATCGGAGATTTCTTTGCCTGCGGCTGGAACCGTTATGCACAGGTGTCCTCGCTGGCGGTGTGCGTGAACCCCGGCAGCGCATTCAATTGCTACTGGGAGATGCCGTTTCGTGAGCGCGCGCGGCTAACGCTGACCAATACCGCGGACCACGCGATGATCCTCTACTACCAGATCAACTATACGCTTACCGAAGTGCCTGACGACGCGGCCTACTTTCACGCCCAGTTCCGCCGCGTCAACCCGTTGCCCTACAAGCAGGTCTACACGATTGTCGATGGCGTGAAGGGCACGGGACACTATGTGGGCACCTACCTGGCGTGGAGCGTCAAGAGCAACGGCTGGTGGGGCGAGGGTGAGATCAAATTCTACCTGGATGGGGACGGAGAATTCCCGACCATCTGCGGCACCGGCACCGAGGACTACTTCTGCGGTTCGTACAACTTTGACGTAGGAAAAGACAACGGTGGCTATCGGGAATTCACCACGCCGTACGCCGGGCTTGCGCAAGTGATCCGGCCCGACGGGCTGTATCAATCGCAGATGAGGTTCGGGATGTATCGCTGGCACATCCCTGACCCGATTCGCTTCAAGCGCGAGGTGCGAGTGACCATCCAGGCGCTGGGCTGGCGCGGCGACCCGCGCCGCGGCGCGGAATTCAAGCCGCTCCAGGATGACATCGCTTCGGTTGCCTACTGGTATCAGACCTTGCCCGCGGCGCCCTTTCCACCGCTCCCGTCCCCCATTGACCTGCGCATCGACTGAGTCTTCTTGCCAAAACGTCGCGCGGGGCGGACCTGGCCAACTGCCTCGCTCGGCCCAGGAAACACCCTAGAGCGGCGGCGGGGCCGGCACTGCACCGCGCGCTCTTTCGTATGCCGAGGCGACCTGCAGCACCGTGACTTCGGCGAACGGGCGGCCGACTATCTGCATCGAGAGCGGCAAGCCGTCGGTCGAGAGACCAGTCGGAACCGCGATGGCCGGCTGCCCGGTCACGTCGAAGGGCGAGGTGAAGCGCAGAATCGCGCTCAGCACATCAACCCCCCCGCTCTCGGCGTCGAAGCGGCGACTCTCGCCTATCTTGGGCGCAGGAATTGCCGCGCCCGGTGCAATGAGCACATCGCGATTATTCAGGGCATCGGTGGCTTGCGCGAGCACCCGGGCGCGTGCGCGCTGTGCACGCACATAAGCGCTGCCGGGAATCATCATCCCGATTTCCAGGTTGCGCCGGACGTCGTCGCCATAGTCCTGCGGCCGGGTGGCCATCCACTGGTGGTGGATTTCGGTGGCCTCGGCCCAGGTCACGATGCCGCTGATGATCCCGGAAAGCGGCAGCGACGGGATCGAGACTTCGTCGACGGTTGCACCGAGCTCGCGCAGCTGCTGAGCCGCCGCCGTGAACGACCGCTGCACCTCTGCGGAGAGGTTGTCGGTCAGTTCGCGCACCATCCCGATCTTCATTCCGGAAATCTCCGCATCCAGGCTCTGCGTATAGTCGGTGACCCGCTCGCGGCTGGAGGTCGAATCGTTGCGGTCGTGGCCCGCGATCACATTGAGCATGAGCGCCGCGTCGCGCACGGTCCGGGTGATCGGACCCACGTGGTCCATCGTGTATGCCAGCGGCAGCACTCCATAGCGGCTGACCCGGCTCCACGTTGGCTTGAGCCCGACGCATCCGCACAACGCGGCCGGAATTCGTATCGATCCTCCGGTGTCGGTGCCGATGGTAGCGGCCGCGGAGCACGCAACGATGGCGGCCGCGGACCCGCCGCTCGATCCTCCCGGAATATGGTCGAGCCCGTACGGGTTACGCACGAACCCATGATGCGGATTCGAGGAGGTGATCCCGTATGCAAACTCGTGCAGGTTCAGCTTGCCCAGCAGAATTGCGCCCGCGCGGGCCAGACGCGTCCACGCCGTGCAATCGTGCGCCGGTTTGAAATCGTTCAGGATTTTCGATCCGCCGGTGGTGAGGATACCCTTCGTGTAACACAGGTCCTTGAGCCCGATCGGAACTCCATGAAACGGTCCGCGCCATTTGCCCGCGACTATTTCATGCTCGGCCTTGCGTGCAGCCTTGCGCGCGAGCTCGTCCGTCACCGTAATGTACGCGCGAATCTTTTCGTCGGTGCGCTGAATCCGATCGAGGTAGGCCTCGGTCAGTTCGACCGGCGAGATCTCCTTGGCGTGGAGTTTTGCGCCCAGCGCGGCGACGTCGAAGGAAAGCAGCTCCTCATGTGAATGCGCCATCGCACGCTCCTACTTTTTCGCAGCGACTCGCGTCGCCCCGGCCATCAGGTTGGGAAAGCCAAACGGTGGCTCAATCTCGTCCAGCCCCAGCGAATCGAGATTGTTCGCCAGCGAGATCATAGCGCCCGCAGTATTGGCGACCGGGACTGCGGCCTCCTCGCTGATCTCATAGTCATAGAGGTCCTTCAGCACACGTTTCACGGTTTCGGGTGTCACCAACGGCATCGTCTTCACCTCCCTGGTCTGGCTTCTGAAGGTTAGCGGTCGAGGGCAGGTTGACCCTGTGTCTTTATGAGCTCGAAATCGAGTAATTGATTTTCATCGGATAATATTGTCCGCGCGCAGCGCGGCGATTTTCGCCGCGTCGTAGCCCAGGAATTCACGCAGCACCTGATCGGTGTGCTCGCCGAGCAGCGGCGCGGCGCGATCGATTGGTGCCTGGCGGGTCGCAAACTTCATCAGCGCACCGGTCTGCCAGACCTTGCCCCACTGGGTGTGCTGCAACTCCGCGATCAATTCATTGCTTGCGACCTGGGGGTCGTCGAAGAGATCGTGGAAATGATTAACCAGCACGGCTGGTACGCGCGCTTGCGCGAGCAGCGCCAAAGCCGTGGCGCGATCCTGCGTGGCCAAATCGGCCTCGAGCGCGGCCGCAAGTTTGCCGTCATTCGGTTCATTGGCAGCTTCCTGCCACTTGAGTGCCGGTAGTGACGGGCGCACGCGACACAGCGCATTCCACTGCCCGGCGTCGCCCAGCGAGATGAAAAGCCATCGGTCGTCGCTGCACTTGTAGGCGCGCGACAGCGCCGAACGGCCGCGATGCTCGGCGCTGCCGTTCTCCAGGTCGGGACGTCCGCGATAGAAGTTGAACTCGCCCGCCTGCAGCGCCATCGAGGCTTGCAGGAGCGAGGTTTCGCAGAATTGTCCGCGCCCGGTCCGCTCACGCGCATACAGCGCGGTAACGCATCCGAGCGCGGAGATCATTGCGGCGCCGTAGTCGCAAATCGCACAGGTCAGATAAACCGGATGGCCATGCGGACCACCTTGCGCGGCCATCACTCCGGAGTACGACTGCAGCAGCGGATCGAAACCGGGGCGGTCGTGCTCGGGGCCGTGATTTCCAAATGCGTTTACCGACATGAAGATGATGCGCGGATTCAGCGCCGCGAGTCGTGGGTAGTCGAAACCAAAGCGCCGCATCCGTCCGGGGCGAAGGTTCTCCACCACCACGTCGGCCTTTCGCGCGAGCCCCTCGATTATTTCGCGGCCCGCCCCGGTGGCCAGATTGAGCGAAAGTCCGCGCTTCCCCTGGTTCCAGCCCAGAAACCCGAATCCGAAATGGCGAAAGGAATCGCCCTCGAGGCTCTCTACCTTGATCACGGTCGCGCCGAGCTGGGCCAGGATCATCGGGCCATAGGAACCCGCGATGTAACTGGCGAAGTCGAGCACCACGATTCCATCGAGCGGCCCGCGGGCGGGCGGGCGCCGCGCGGCGGCCGAACTCGACTGCGCTGGATGGTGAGGCGCTGCGATCCACTTGAGCGCCGTGCGCTCGTCGCCGCGCGCCGGGGCGGGTCCGGAAATCTTTCCCGGCGTGTCATGAAGGAAAAACGGCAAGCCCAACTGGACGCTCGCGCCGAGCGTCGGGTCCTGGATTTCCTGGCGCATCTCCAGGGCTACAGTCTGCTCCCAGTCGATAAATTCCTGGCGGGTCAGGACTGGCGCACAGGGGACATCGTGGTCGCGCAGAATCTTGAGCCACTCGGCGCGCGGTTTGGTGCGGATGATCGGTTCGATGATGTCCTTGAGCGCCTGCCAGTGAGCAGGCGGGATTCCCCACGGCGCATTTTCGAAGCGCGGGTCGGCGACCAGGTCGGGTCGTTCCAGCGCAAGGGTGAACTTGCCCCAGAACGTCGAGTTGCCGCACGCCGCGAACAGGTAGCGCCCATCGCCGGCCTGGAACAATCGATAGCAGGGAATCGGACCGAGCGGATCCTGCGGTCCGTGATAAAGCGTGGTCATCTTCTCGTGCCGAATGATGCCGCCGGTCTGGAGCGAAAACGCACCCGCGAGCAAGGAGACTTCAATGGCCTCGCCCGCCGCCTCGTCGCGGCGGGCAAAGAGGGAGGCCACCGCCGCCATTGCTGCCATCGCCCCGGCTGCATAGCTGGCCGCCGGAAATACCAGCGCGACCGGATTTGCGCTGCGTGCCCATTGGCTGCCGGTTATCCCGGAATAGGCTGCCACCAGGTCGTCGTTCGCATCAAAGTCTGCCAGCTCACCCCGGCCGCCCAGTGGCGGCACATTCACGGCGATCGCGTGCGGGTTCAGGCGATGCACGGATTCCGGGTCGAGTTTGAG
>JAFAHS010000125.1 GCA_019237115.1 Deltaproteobacteria bacterium | reverse complement strand
TCCCGGGCGCGGAGCTGGGGATTATCCATAATTTCCGGAATGTCATTGACAGGAGCAAGTAGGATCCGGTTTTGCAGGGCCCGGTCCATCAGCTCCTTCTTGGTCTTGGTGACGAGGAAGTCGTAGATCACCTTCGCCACCTCGTCGTACTGCTCCTGGCTAATGGGTGACGTGTTGATCCAGTCTCGTGCGGTGAGGATCGGATCGGTGACCCCGCTTTCTGCCATCCAGGCAACTAGGGCGGCGAAGGATTTCTCTCGTGCCGAACCGCCGCCGCCGCCGATGGGGGCGTAGTAGATGTGCCCGTCGCGGCAGGGCCAAACCAACCGGGTGAAGTAAGTGTTGGCGCGTTCGCGCTTTACCTCGCCTCCGCGCTTGTATTCGCGGTCGATCATCTGGGCGAGCATTGTCTGCATGAGCAATGTCCACACCACGCACTGCTGCATGGAGACATCGATCCGCTGGCCCTGTCCGGTCTGCAGCACGTGGAAATAGGCGCTCAAGGCGCCGGCAGCGGCTTCCACCCCCGCCTGCACCGTGGCGGTGGCCACACCTATCATCACCGGCGCACGGTCTTCGTCGCCGTTTAGGTAGAGGTGCCCGCCCGTGGCCTGGGCCACCAGCTCGCCACCTGGATAGTTCTCGTGCGGTTTGCCCCGCCCGTAGGGCCACACCTCCGCCCAGACCAGGGCGGGATTGCGTGTCCGTGCCGCCGCTGCCACAGCGTCGTTCTCTTCCAACGTCAGCCGCTCAAAATCGGTGACCACGATGTCCGCAGTCGCCGCCAGACCAACGAACTCGGCCAGACCCGCCGGCGAAGAGAGATCGATGACGATGCTTTTCTTGCCGACGTTGTAGGCGAGCCAAAAATAGGAGATGTGCCCGCCCTTCACTTCCGCTTTAGGTTCTTTGAGCCGCGCGGCTTCACCCCCGGGCGGCTCCACCTTGATGACTTCGGCCCCAAGGTCGGCGAGGATGTGGCCCGCCACGGCACCTGCCGCGTGGGAGATCTCCAACACCCTCACGCCATGAAGCGCACCCTCTTTAGTCATCGGCTATCCGCCCTATGCTGCCTCCGCCGCGCCTACTGGTTCGTGTCCGGACTGAGGCGGGTTTTGTCGAGCAACTCCGCAAGCCTCTGCTCCTCTCCGGTGAGCGTTGATCGCTGCGCACATCGTGTGCGCAGCGATCAACCAGAGAGTCCGGCCGTCAGATTAGAATTGAAAGGTTAGGAAGAGGCTCTGATCTGTTCACCAGCTCAACCTTTTTGGAAAACATCCGGAAGCCGCTTTCGGTCTCGCGTAGACCATACACGAAACGCCCCGGCCAAGTGACCATCTCCCTCGATGTCTGGATTTGCAGCTCGTATACCACAAAGTTGCAGGCAACTTCGTAACACCGCTCCCCTTTGGGAAAAATCTCGATATTCGAAAGCATCCGCCGCATTGGCGAGGGCGGCACCTGCGCGTACCGACGACCGGTCTTGAACTGTCGTATACGCGTGGCGACCCGTTCCCGATGATCGTTTATCAGGGCAGCCTTGCGCGTAAGCCCCGGCTCCCCGCGGGTGTCGCCATAGACGACGTATTCCATCTTGTCGTCGATCAGCTCTTCCCAGGCAGAATATTGGGATTCATCCGCCAACCGCGCTTCAAGAAATAGAAACGCTTCAATCTTCGTTCGCTCTTCGTAAGAAATCGTCACAAGCGTTCCCTCTTATTTGCCTTCAGTGGACAACTGATCTGTCATGATTTTCTTATAGTGTTTCCAGAAGCCCCGGTTGTTCACTTCGTCGGTGAAGTGGCCGACGATGCTGCCGTCCTGCATCGGACGCTCGCGATTGACGCCCCGGCTGAGATCGAACAATGAGCCCTCACGCGCGATGGACATCTGCGCACGCTCGACGACCACCACGTCGTCGGTGATGATGATCGAGCCCGGTCCCAGCGCCGCTTCCGACGAGTGCATGATGCGCGAGTTGAGTTCCTCTCCGGGGCCCTCAAGCAGCAGTGGTGTATGCCACTGGATGGTCTCGGTGGCGCTGATCGGCTGGAAGAACACGATGTTCATTTCCGCCAAGAAGAAGTTGGGGAAGATGGTGACGTGCGGAGGCCCGCCGATCAGTTTGCCTTCCGCCTCGTTCCCATAGGCCTTGCGCATCGCAGCCACATAGTCGGGGAATTTCTCTTCCCTGGTCCCCAACCACTCAAGCGGCTTGTGGTAGTTGTTGGAGAAATCGTGCTCCATGTGACCGTTGCCGAGATCCTTGGACTCAAGCGTCAGGCTGTCTTCGTCCTGCTTGTTGATCTCGTCATAATGTGACTTCACAGCGCGGAAGAAGGAGGTGTGCACCCAACGCGGGTGAGCGCCATCAGACGTCTGCTCGAAGGCCAGCTTCCAGTTGATCTTCATCTTGTGCTTCACCCAACCGGCGGTCAGGTTGACCGTGCGGTTGGGCGACATCTCGATGACGCGGTCGATCATCTGCTTGGCGTTGCCAAGCTGTTCCTCCAGCGGGACCGGATTGGGGTTGAAGGTCGCGAACACGAAGCCCCGGTAGACGGCCACATTGGCCATCTTGAGGTG
>JAFAHS010000052.1 GCA_019237115.1 Deltaproteobacteria bacterium | reverse complement strand
GTTTGAGTCGTCCCAAATTGGCGGGTGTAAAACCGGTTATCACCACGTCAGCCCAGCGCAGCAGCGCCGCCGCACGTTCGGGAGCCGCGTGCGGGTCAAAGAACAGCGACTGCTTGGAGCGGTTCAGAACATGAAAATGTGCCGAGCCGCGGCGCGCAGAGCCGTCCGCGGGCTCGACCTTGATGGTTCGTGCACCCTGCTCCGCAAGGATCCACGCCGCGTATTCTGCTCCCAGGTTGGAGCCGAACTCGACGACCTTAACGCCTTCCAGTGCCGACATTTCTCACCATCGAACGCGACCTAAAGGATAAAGAGGATGCACCGCCGAATCGACTTTTACGGTCGGGGGCCACCTCGGGTGCCGGAGATTGTCGTCGAGCGCGGCCCAAAAAATCAACGGGTCTCAATCGCTCGATCAAATGTCGTCGGAATCATTCCCTGGTAACCAGAACCGGGTTGCGCGTGGCGGGGCGAATGTGCGTGGTCGCGACTCGCGCGCCTCTTCGATGGCACGAATCTCGCTTTGGCGCGGGGTGCCAGGTTGCTATTCGGTCGAGCGAACCGGGCTTCGTCCTGCACTCGGGTGTATTCCTCATCTTCAATCTACCTGCGCTTTATCAACACCAAGACGCGCCAGCCTGTCGGATTTCAATCGACTGACATCGCGGATTAATCGGGTCGTAACGTTGGGCTCCTAAGTTCACCGCGCTCGCGTATGACCTGCGCGGGCAGGCGGAGGTTCTCCCGAGGGAGACAACTAGCTCTGAGAAACCGGAGAGAGTGATGAGAAAACCAATCGTGGCGGCCGCGTTGTTCGCGCTGCTCGGTGCCTTGAGCCTCTACGCGTCCAGCCACGCGGCGCTGCTGATAAACGGCGCGGGAGCGACCTTTCCGTACCCCATCTACTCGAAATGGTTCGATATCTACGCCAAGCAGGTCCCCGAGGTGAAATTCAACTATCAGTCGATCGGTTCCGGCGGCGGAATCCGGATGTTGTCCAACCGTACGGTTGATATCGGGGCGAGCGATGCACCGATGAGCGATGAGCAACTCAAGGCGGCACCGGGGAAGATTCTCCATTTTCCCTCGGTGATCGGCGCGGTCGTAATTGCCTACAACCTGCCCGGTTTCAGCGGAACGATCAAACTCGACGGGCCGACCATCGCCGAGATCTTCATGGGCAAGATCACCAAGTGGAACGACCCTAAAATCGAGGCGCTTAATTCTGGTACCAATCTGCCCGCTACCGACATCGTCGTCGCCCATCGCTCAGACGGTAGCGGCTCCAGTTACATCTTCACCGATTACCTTTCCAAGGTTAGTCCGGCGTGGGCCAGCGGGGTGGGCAAGTCGACCGCCGTCAAGTGGCCCGTTGGATTGGGCGGAAAGGGCAACGAAGGGGTCACCGCGCTGGTGCAGCAGACACCTGGCTCGATCGGCTACATCGAGCTGATCTACGCGCTTACCAATCACATCCCGTTTGCCGATCTGAAGAATCACGATGGCAACTGGGTGAAGGCCAGTCTCGAGGGAGTTACCGCGGCCGCCCAGGGCGCAGCTGCGAACATGCCGGCCGATCTCCGCGTATCGATCACCGACGCGGCGGGCGCGAGCGCATACCCAATCTCGTCGTTCACCTACCTGCTGGTTTTTCAGCAGCAGAGCAAACGCGATGTCGGCGAGCAGGTGAAGCGGTTCATCAACTGGGCGCTCCATGAGGGCCAGCAGTACGCACCGCCTCTGAACTACGCCCCGCTTCCCGCCCAGGTGGTGGAACTTGCGGACAAGCAACTCGACACGATTCAGCTTCCGGCCAAGTAACGACGCAGCACGAGGGGAGAGTCAGGAGATGGGTTCAAAGATGAGTAGTCAGTTTCTGCGAGTGAGTATTGCCGCCGGTGCGATCGCAGTAGCGCTGGCCGGATGTTTCCAAGGCTACACTGGTGGCAGTATGCCACGGCCGGGCACGGTGATGGCCAACGGCAAAACGGCCCCACCGAACGTCTGGGCTTGCGGTCCGTTTAACTTGGGCTCACCAACCAGGTTCGCCTGTCCCCCCGACGGCAAGACCTACAATGCCTTTGAGCTCTACAAATTGCGCAGGGAATACGAAAAGCAACTAGCGACCGGAATGTAGCAGGCGGTTTGAGGCGCCACCAATCCAGAGGAGGAAGGCTTGTGAAAATCGGAAACCGATTTGCGATAGCGGCGCTCGTGGGCGCGATGTTGCTCGCACTCGGAACGTTAGGAACGGCGGGGGCGCAATATAGCGGGACGCCGATGCTGAAACTGTATGTCGACCCGGCGACCGGTCAGGTGTTTACGCGGCCCGGGAAGGGGCGCGCCCTGCTGACCGAGGTGCCGGCGACCACGCTCGATGCCAACGCCATCGAGCGGCGGGTAGAACAGAAGACCCAGGCGCAGCTCGATCAGAACAAGCAGCAGATTCAGCAACTGGTTCAACAGAATGCCGAGCTCACCCAGAGCAACGCGGATTTGTCGAAACAGGTCGCGGAAATCAAGCCCGCGTGGCGCTCCTACATCGACAATTTTCAGGACAAGTTTCGCATCGGCACCGTGTTTTATGCGGACTACCGCATGTATACGCACACTGGCTTTCAGCCGCAGGAACTTGAAAGCGTCAACAACCCGGGACCACAGAACAATATCTTCAACTCTTTCGACATCACCCGCAGCTACCTCAACTTTTACTTCTTTCCGACCGACGGGCTGACGTTCCGTTTTACACCCGACATTTACCGGGCAATCGGTCAGGGAACGGCGCCACAAATCGGAACCAACACCACCTTTGGCAGCAACTTGGACGGCAGTCTCAACATGCGCCTCAAGTATGCCTATGTAGAGTACAACAAGATTTTTGACTGGGCGCAGCCCCTCAAGGGGAACACGATCCAGGGTGGTGCGGTGCCGAACGTGTTCATTCCCTGGGAAGAAGATCTGTTCGGTTTTCGGTACGTCACTCTGGTTCCATGGAACTACTATGGCCTGTCGTCTTCGCAGTTGGGGGTCCAGATTGGCGGCCCGGTAAAATTTAACGAGTTGCAATATGTGGACTATGGTATTGGTGTCTATAACAATGCCAACTACAAGAATTACGAGCAGAGCGACACCAAGCAGTTCATGTCTCGCATCAGCGTCTATCCGTTGGGAGCGAAGTGGCGGTTCGACGGATTGGGCCTGACCTGGTTCTTCGACTATGGCTACGGAAACGTCGCACCGAACTTCCAGGGAACGCCACCGTTCTACAATGCTCCGAAAGCCCATATCATGCGGCAGGCCATCCTGGCGCACTACACGGCGCCGAATTGGGGATTGATTTTCGAATATGACTTTGGCCGCAATGCGTTCAGCACCAGCAACCTGTTCTCCGGCAGCGCGCCGTCGACCACCACCGGCAGCCCGTACATCAACTTCAACACCATGGCGACGGGATTTTTGAATAACGCCAATACGGTGCAACAGTCGTTCAATCTGATGGGCCACTTCCACATCCCACGCACACCGTTTACCGCATTCGGCTTGTGGTCGCTGTTGCATCCAAACACAGAAGTGACGAGCAATCCGCTGGACTTCCAGCGCTGGGTGGTGGGAGTGCAGTGGCAGGTCAACGAATACCTGCGTCTTGCTCTGGATAGCCAGAACATCAACTTCTACCGGCCCCAAGGCAGCGTCTCCGAGGCTTATGTAGATAGCTTTGTGCCGGGAGTGTTCAAGAAGCCGGGTACCAAGGAAATTTTCCCGGCGGTGCCGATCGACACGCACTCGATCTGGCTAAACCTGGAGTTCAGCTACTAAGCGGGAGAACCGAGCACGTCCGGTGCGATGTTGACATAGCATCGCACCGGACGTACCTCCATCAGGAAAGAAGGACAACACGCCTGAAGCCATTGATTACTACAGGGGTGGCTCTGGGGCTGATCACGGAGACCAAGTAGTGCGGCGGCGCAATCCTCAAAAGCAACTAATCGATCGACAGATTTGCGAGGCTCGCGCCGACCGCTTTTTTAACGGATGCTGCCGTCGCGCGCTGACTGCTCCGCCAACCATCGATTTGACTGGATCAAGGGAGACGCTCGCCCAGCCGAGGTCTATCGAGGCATGCTGGCTAACGCGGTTCGGTGGGTTGCCGGCACACCCTGCTCAACGATTCGAGGGTGTAGGTGGTTTCGGCGAATGGTCGCGTGTCGATTTTCCTTGCTTCGCCGATTTGCTCCAGGAAAGTAAGTCCGCCGTCGTACGCGAGATTCGGATTGATTCGATAGATGGGGTCCGTGAGGGCTTCTTCGAGCGAAATTAGTTGCACTCCTTTGCTTCTCCATTCGCGCAGAATTCCGTCCAGGGTCAGGGCATCGAACGCGCCGATATGAACCAGCAAAATCTGGTCAACGTCCCGATGAAACAGTTTTCTTGCCATTTCGACGGAACGGCTCAAGTAGCGATCAGCAGCTTCGTTTACGTGGGTACGTAGCCACTGAATCGATTTCTGATCGTTGTTGATTCGACATCTCGTGTAAGCGTCTGTCCACGACCAATCAAGATAGTCGATAGTAACTTCAGCGACTCGATAACCTTTTCCGAACAGATAGCCGCGGACGTCATTGCGTCGGGCGAGAGTGTCGCCTTCGTCAAGAAAAGGGTAGCGGAAAATTCTGCGTCTAGCGATCAATGGAGAGAAGCTCGCGAGCGATGCGAGAACTCGATCCTGGCGCGCGATATCCGCGGTGAATGTGCTCGCTCCCACTCTGTTTAAGTTGGCGTGTGAATAGGTATGGTTACCGAGCGGGTACCCCGCACTTAGCCATTCTTTGAAGATGGCGACCTCGCTCGCATCCCAGGCCTGATTAGTGAAACCGTAGACGCCTTTTGCATGATTGTCCGCAAGCGCGGCGAGAATTTGTCTGGAGATAGCGTCTCGATCGATTCCCGGGAAGGGATCGCCGTGAGTGGGGAGGTCATCGACCGTAATTGCGACTTTGACCCCTCTCAGGGAGGTGGATTGTGCAAAGCACGGACAGCCCGAAACGAGCACTGCCAGCGCCAAGCTGATTGGCAGGCCTGCAGAGCGGGCGAATCGCCGCGCTATTTGGCTAACTGGCGATCTTCTGGCGGGCACGGGTATCCGAAAATTCAAGGTCACGCTGGCGAAGCGGAACTCGCGCGCGATGGACGTCAGGGGAGAGACCGGCGGGAGCAGAGCAAGCGGTACGCTCACCCTTCAAGACCGAGAAACGCGCGACGAAGCTGGCGCGAACATCGTCCCATCCACACCGCAGGCGAATGAAGGCAGTCAGCGCGTATAGCAATGCCGCAACGTTTACAGAGCCAAAGGCAAGAAAAGCATATCCGCTGTGGACGAACCCCATTATGGCTACCAACAACATCCATGGCATGGCGAGGACTGGAATAAGCGTGTAGATGGCGGGCGCGGCGGTGCGGTCGGGAACCTTGGGGGTCCGGATGAACGGCGAAGGATTTCCGGTAAGCGCCTGCCGAAGCGACTTGAGCATTCCGGCGATGCTCACGGGAATGAGCAAGAGGTTGAACGAATACATGCGCAAAACATCAATCCACCGATAACCGCAGCTCTTGAGATCACGCGCATAGAGCAGGTAATAAGGCACCGCGGCCAAGACCAGCCAAACCAGGGGTAGCGGCTTATTATCCAGAAAAGGGATCGCGACCATCAGCGCCATCGCGATTGCCGATGAAACCGAGGTTAGACCATAGAGTCGCAAGAACACCTCGGGCAATTTAGCGAAGCGACGATCGGGTTTGGTTGCATACCGGAGCAGTTTCGGCACGATGAGGAGCGGTCCGTTGGCCCACCGCCGACGCTGGATGACGAGCGCACCGAAGTCTCGCGGAGTCGCTGAGTAAGACAGTCGCTCGGGATGGTTGTAGATCAGCCATCCCCGAAGTACCAAGTCGATCGCCGACTCGGTATCTTCGACCAGCGTATGATCATGTATATATCGCCTGACCGGATGACCGCGTTCATAGAACACTTCACAAATGTCATCCAGCGCCTTGCGTCGCAACAAAGCATTGGCACCGACCCAGAACGATGCGTTAAAGAAAGTCGAGCCCTGGCTGGCGATCCATTGCACATCGGTCTGCGCTCCCGCCAGGCGCTCCAGCATTCCCGGACTGCCGGGTACGGCGCTGAACGGAGATTGAACTACGGCGTAGCGAGCCGCCTCCGGCCGACCCATGACGTAGGTGAGATTCAGAGCGTACTTACTCAGTAGCATACTGTCGGCGTCGACGGTGATAATGTAGTCGGCGTCAGGGACAAGCAGATCCGGGGGTTCACTTCCACTCTCGACCAGGTGCAACTTGCCCGTCTCAACCACCTCGCGCAGCCGTTTTCCGAGCAATCCGATATAGCTGTTCAGGTTCATCGCCTTGTTGGTCGCGTGAGGGAGGTTTTCATAGCGCTTTCGTTCAAAACTGGTGAGTCGCGCAGAGAACAAGGAAGCGAGGCGGCGATACTCGTGGGTGGCTCCGGAGAAAGATAGGCTGGCGGTTAGAGCGAGCTCTTCCAGGGCGTGAGCGCGTGCGCGGTGGTCGCTGGCGGGCTCCATAAGAATCCTCGCTGCGTAGAGTGTATCGTAGTGATCTTCGCCCGGGTATGCGTGAGCTTGGGCTTCAAACCACGTCGCGACCTGGCGATATAGCGCCGCGAGCCGCTGTGATTCGCGAGCACTATCGAAAGAAAGCCCTCTCCGATTGTGGAACTCCTCGAGTTCCTTGACGTAGACGGCCTCCTGATCTCGAAGCATTGCGTCGATCTCGCGTGGCAGTTTGCGGGCCGAAGCGAGCCTTCGCATTTCGCTGGACTTGGAGGGTCGGGGAGGATCATCTATGAGGAGCACGACCCGTTTGCCGGGGTACTCCATGAGCGCCGCAGACATAAGCGTATGCCGAACGACGCATTCCTCCTCCTGATAAGAAGGCACCAACACGACCAGCGACTGTAGTTTCTCGCAATCATAGACCGACTCAAGTTGATCGCGATTCAGCGCAACGTGCCTGCGTCGGCGGTACAAATATCCTAGCCGCGTTACCTGATATATAAGACTTCCGACCATCAGGCAGCCAAGGCAGATGAAGAAGAAGAGGTCAGCCACAATCAAACGGAAATTGTGCTCTTGCAGTCGAGAGATGAGAATGCGTCCGAGCCCGTTTGCGACAAATATAGTGACAAGGGCTTCGAACCCGATCGCTGTATAGGTATACGCGATCTCGCGATTGACGTCGGGATCCTCAAACGCGAATCGGTCAGACGTTTTGGACGGCGTCGTTCGGGGCGGCGTCATTTGGTCAGTCATAGATTGTAGATTAGTGTGCTGTGGGGCTTTTTTGGCCGTATACGTAGAGGGCTAGCCGGGCGAATACTAGATTTTTCCGGGTTACAACCGCCTTACGGTTCGAAAAAGTATTTAAGTGAGACCCCGAAGTTCATTGAGCTCCAACCGGGGGAACCAGCTCCCGTCCAGTAGGTTTCCAGTGTTGTTTCATTTGTCGGCCGAATCCCGAAGGCAAACTCGCCCGAGGCGCCGGGACCGCTCCTCGAAGGGCCGTCCGCAAGTTTTCCGGACTGACGCACGGAATCGTAGCTGAAACCCAGCTCGGCGCGCCCGTAATATTCGGTGCGATCGAAGCTCCAGGTTCCGGATATGCCGTTCGACAAGGCCTTCTGCGGAGCCCAATAGCCATGGTCTGGGTTGATCGCAAAGCTTTGGTAACTGAGTTCGTAGCCTAACTGGAGCTGCGCGGCGTCGAAGTGAAACGTGTATTGCGGAGTAAAGTCGACCCCGATCGAGCGATTGTTGTCAGTGTAGTCGATGTGATGGAACTCCAGTGAAGGAACGAAATTCTTGGTAATTTCGTAAGAGATGTTTGTACTGGCGTCGGTTTGCATGACGCGGTTGCGGATTGTTTGAGCCGAAGTCGCTAGCACGCTGCGTGACACCCCCGCCTCTGCTGTCGCATCTCCGAGGTTGGCCGAGGTCTTGAGAGAGCCGACAGGCAGGCTCCAACCTCGTGAATACACGCTGCCGAATCCACCGCCGATTCCGAATTGCTCGTTGAGCTGAGCAAAAAAGGAAATGATCGTGTCCTCGGAGCGCTCCGGACCCGCGGAATCGCTCGCGAACACACTGTCGCGCGTAAGGTCCAGGAAAAAATTGTCGAGGACCAGGTGGTTCACGGTCGTAACCGTGCCAGTTCTGTACCCATTCGAGTCCCGATAAAGGTCTACCTTGGTCTCCTGGTGGGTACGCTGTTGGTCGTCGGGGGTCTCTTTCGTTGAGGACGTGTCGGCATCCTCGTCGTCCGAGTCCACGGCGTCGGCATCTCGCTGGTCGCACCCATCGTCGCCACGCTGGGGGGATGCCGCCTCTTCGGCCTGTTGCTTGGGAGCCGCATTGTCGTTCTGGCGCGGGGCTTTTTCGTCGCCGTCCGGGGTGTCGTCAGTGCCGGGACTTTGTTCTGTTGAATCATCGGCGGCCGACGTGTCGTTATCGGATTTGTCGTCATCGGATGCCGTATTCCGGTCGCAATCGGGGGGGTCGCCCTTTTCAGGCCCGACATGCGAAGTGGCGAGCGCCGAGGTCTCGTGCGCCGGGTCCTGCTGGCTGGTCCATGCCGGTGGTCGCAGGTCCTGGTCGTCCGCAAGCAAGGGCCTCGGCGCCGCAAACATTGCCGTCGTTACAATTGCGACCGCAATGATAAAACTGCGCACGTTTCAGGAACTCCGCAGGGATCATCTGCTGCGCACATCATTAGTTCGAGTGCTACCGAGATTTCGTCGGAAAGTGAGCGCAATAGAATAGCACGTCTTATAAGAAATGGATCGCGTTGGGGCAAATTAAACGTATCTAGTTACTCGTCTCCGCGCGACAGTGAGCTGAAAGGTGTTGTCGCCACTGTGTTTTTGCAATCTCCGTCGCGGACACAGAGTGCATTCCTCGCCGTTCGCCTACTCCTCTACTTCGTGGAAATCGTGGGTTTTCGTAACTGTAAATATGTTGGGGCTAGTGGGAGCTTCCCTCCGAGAGCAAGCGGAGGCGCGGGAGGCCCTACTAGGTACCTGCGAAGCTTCGATGATCCGCGGCATTCGAGTGGTCAGCAGGCGATAACCGTCGCAGAAACGCGAGGCAAAATAGAATTATGTTTCTGGTAATCGAAACCTCACTCATCGCGGTTTATCCCAAGCAACAGCACTATTCTCGGCGAGCGGTGAGTTCTCTGGCTGTCATACGCGCTCCTTTGTGTAGCCACGGACTGCCCCCCATCTATCTTGATCCGGCCGCGACCCGTCCGCGACTCTCGCCCGGAGGCAATTTCCCTTGGGCACGTTGCCTCAAGTCCCTGCGAGGGACCATGAATCGCGATACGTAAGCGCCTGAGTTGAGACCGGGAACGACTCGCTCGGTCAGCAAGAGTTCCACAGTCACCTGGAGATGCCCGTCCAGACTTTTTCAAATCAACCGCGGAATCTCCGATCGAATTCGCGGCCGCGTGGAAAGTGAAGTTCCCTTAACCACGGTTGCGCCGAAAAGCATGGCCGCGGGGTTGGTACGTAGCAAGCCGCCCTTGCAGGTTACGTAGGAGAAGGGGGGGTCGTGATCCCACCACGGCGAGTCGCCTACCGGATACAGAATGCATCTCCCCTGCTACAGGCCGGGTTCTAAACACTCGGTGTTCCCGCGGCCGTGTGCCGCCTAGCGGCGTTGCCACTGTCTTCTTTATAGCCGCTTCTCGGCCGGGCTCGCTCTCTTTGGCCTAGGTCTATTCCGAGAGGTCGTTTGAACTCCGGCCAGTTATCACGCATGAGAAGAATGCAGGCGTGTCCACGATGGAATTCCACTTGCGCGTGGATTTCATCGCCTCGTCCAGCGCCGCCCGCTTCATTTCACGAAGAGCATTGCCGGTCTCGATCTGGGGAACGGGTCGGGGTGGGCCTCCCTGCGCGAACACGCGTACTCCATTGAGTGGTGGCCTTTCGCTAGCGAGTTCGTCGGGGTAGACATTTACCGGTAAAGTGTACCAACCTCTTTTTGCGTGCCGAAATGTCGAATGTAATCACGGAAATAGACGACCCCGTCGCGATCGTGCGGCTTAACCGGCCCGAGAAACTCAACGCATTCACGTTTGCGATGATCGAGGAAATTCGATCCGCGGCGAATCAGGCCGCGTCGGATGACCGCGTAGTTGGAATCGTCATCACCGGTAACGGACGGGCGTTTAGCGCGGGCCTCGATGCGGGCGACCTTAGGCGCTCCACCCAGGAAGGCTCGCCGCCTCCCTCCACCCCGCCTGGGCCAGATGAGCTGCCCGCGCTGTTCAGTTACATCCTGAGAATTTCGAAACCAGTGATCGCGGCGGTAAACGGGGTGACAGCAGGTGGCGGCTTCGTGCTCGCGATGATGTGTGACCTCCGGTTCGCATCGGAAAATGCCAGTTTCACCACGGTATTTTCCAGGCGCGGGCTGATCGCAGAGCACGGGACGAGCTGGCTGTTGCCACGCATGGTTGGTGTAAGCCGCGCGCTGGATCTGCTGTGGAGCTCGCGAAGGATCGATGCCGCGGAGGCGTTGCGGATAGGCCTGGTCGATCGAGTCGTGCCACCGGACAAGCTGATCGATGAAGCGCGCGGCTATGTTCGCGAGCTGGCCGCCAACATTTCGCCTCGCTCGATTGCGGTGATGAAGGCGCAGGTTTACCGCCACCTCTCCGAAGCAATGGCGCCGGCGATCCACGATGCCGATCGGCTAACCCAGGAGTCGCTCGAGCATCCCGATGCCACCGAGGGCGTCGAGTCGTTGCTCGAAAAGCGCGCGCCCCGCTTCCAGCGCTGGCACGGAGCAAAGCCATGAACAACATGCAGTTCGACCATATCCGCTACGAGAAGAAGGGGCCGGTCGCGACGCTTACCATGTACCGCCCGGAGCGTATGAACGCGATGACCAACCGGATGCTGCTCGAGGCCGGGCGTGCCCTTGCCGCTGCTGCCGAGGATCGCGAGCTGCGCGTCCTGCTGCTCACCGGAGCCGGTGAGCGCGGATTCTGTCCGGGGGCGGACCTCAACATGGTTGCCTCAGGTGAAGGGAGCGAATCAGATCATCTCACCGCGGAAGATTTTCGCGTCCCGGTTTTGCTCCACGAGATGCCGGCGGTGACGGTTGCCGCCATCAACGGCGCCTGTGCGGGTGCGGGTCTTGGATGGGCGTGCGCTTGTGATTTTCGCTTCGCCGCGCAGTCGGCGCGTTTCAACGTCGCCTTCCTCGATGTCGGGGTGGCCGGAGACATGGGTGGACCGTGGACCCTCCCGCGAATCATCGGGGCGGCCCGGGCGCGCGAGCTGTATTTCATGCCCGACAAGTTCGACGCGGCCGAGGCGCTGCGGATCGGCCTGGTCTCCAGGGTGTTTCCGGACGCGAGCTTTCGAACCGAGGTCGATGCGATGGTACGTCGGCTGGCCGAGGCTGCGCCGATCGCGTTGCGTACCATGAAGTCCAACTTCCTCGCGGCCGAAAAAATTGATTTCGCCGCTTACCTCGCGCTGGAAAGCGCACGACACCTGCCGATGTTCAACTTGCACGACACCAAGGAAGCATTCGCGGCGAAGGTCGAGAAGCGCAAGCCCCGGTTCATCGGAAAGTGAGGACGACGGCCGTTGTCACGCCGGACGTAGCTGCGCGCAACGGTAAATCTCAGGAACCCTTTGAGTAAAACGCCAACGAGACCGTGACTAGCAAGGAGAGGAGGACCGCCATGTGGATTCGACTTCGACAAATCGCCCTGGTGGCACGCGACCTTGATCAGATCACCAAGGACCTGCACGACGTGCTTGGCCTTGAGGTCGGCTTTCGCGATCCCGGCGTCAAGGTGTTCGGCCTGCAGAACGCACTATTTCCGGTGGGGGGCCAGTTTATCGAGGTGGTGTCACCCATCAAGGAGGGAACTGCGGGCGGACGCTACCTGGAACGGCGCGCAGGTGATGGCGGCTACATGGTGATTACCCAGTGTGACGACCACGCGCCGCGCAAGAAGCGGGTCAACGAACTCGGCATCCGCAAGGTGCTCGAGCAGGACGAACCCGAGTATTGCATCATGCAACTTCATCCGCGCGACACCGGCGGTTCTTTCCTGGAGATAGATTTTCAGGCCGGCGATCTCTCGCCGGATGGACCATGGATGCCAGCGGGACATGACTGGAAGCCGGCGGTGCGTACTCACATAGTGCGCGCGATAGCAGCGGCCGAACTTCAATCTCCTGACCCGGCCGGGCTGGCATCACGGTGGAGCCAGATCGTCGAGATTCCGGTGACCCGCGACCAGCAGGGCAATCCGGCGATTCGGCTTGAAAATGCGACCTTGCGTTTCGTGAAGGACGAGGACGGGCGCGGCGAAGGCCTCGCGGGGCTCGATCTCGTGGCGACCGACCGCAAGGCGATGTTTGCGAATGCCCAGCAGCACGGCAAGCGCGTGTCCGACGATACGGTGATGATCAGCGGGATGCGACTGCGCGCGGTCGATGCGTAGTCAGGAGACGGAATAGAGCAGGCTAAAGTCGGCGCAGGGCGGTCGTCAGTAACGGCCGCCCAGCTTGCTGTGGTCCCAGCTGGTCACTTTCTTGGGGACCACCTTGAGTATGACGCGCTTGGTGAGGATCTGTTCGGGAATCGCCGGCATCTGCGCGTCCCCCGTGTCGCGCCCGCGAATGGCGCCCATCAGTTTGGTCACGGTCTCGCGGTCTTCGATGATTTCGCAGTTACCGCGAATCATGACACCACGCAATTGCGCATAGCTCTTGCCGCTCTCCGCCATGACTGCCACTTTCGGGTTCCGCCGGATGTTCAGCACCTTCTGTGCCTTACCGTAGGAAGACATGTAGATCGTGCCGTCAATCGCCACGAAGTTCATCGCGACCAGGTGCGGAAAGCCTTCCTTGTCCAGGGTGGCGAGCGAGACTTTTCGGCATTCGCGAAGGAATGCGCTCTGCTCGTCGGGAGTAAGTTTGATTTGTTCTCGGCGGTTCATGGTTTTTCTCGTCGTTGCAGTGCCAGCTCTCGCCTTCCTGAGAAGAGTAGGCCGCGCCGCCCGGGTTTCCGTTTACTTGGTATGCGCCAGCACGAATTCTCCGATTCGATCAATTGCCTGCTGCCCTTCGGGCAACAGTTTGGCGAATACGTGCCACACGTGAATCATTTCGGGCCACACTTCCAGGGTGACGTCGACGCCCGCTGCTTTGGCGCGTTCTGCGATACGGGTCGAGTCATCGAGCAGAATTTCGGCGTCGCCCACGTGAATCAGCAGCGGAGGCAGTCCGCGCAAATCCGCATAAAGCGGAGAGAGCAATGGCGTCTTCAGATCGGTGGATCCGGCGTAGTGTCTTGCCATCGGCGTCAGTCCCTGGCGGCCGACCATCGGGTCGACGCCGGCGCGTGACTTGACCGAGGCTCCGGTGCCCGCAAGATCGTTCCACGGAGAGATTGGCACCGCGGCCGCCGGCAGCGCAGTCCGCGCGTCGCGCAGGGCCACCAGCGCGGCAAAGGTAAGACCGCCGCCTGCCGAGTCGCCGGCGATGACGATCTTATTGGGCTGGTAACCCTCCTTGAGCAGCCAGCGGTAAGCCGCCGTCGCATCCTCTACCGCCGCGGGAAACGGACATTCGGGCGCCAGGCGATAATTGATCGCCAGCACGCGCGCCTGTGCTGCGCGGCTGATGCGCCCGATCATTGCACGGTGCGTGTTCACGGAACCCATCACGTAGCCGCCGCCATGCAGGTAGAGGATCGCGCGTTGCGCAACTGCGTTGGGCGCGACGATCCATTCGCCCGGCACCCCGCCCGCATCCACCGGGTCGCACTTGATATCTGGGGCAACACGCTCGGCGACTTTCTCCATTCCAGCACGCATCCGTTCGATCGATGCATTCGGACTGGATGGTTGCGATTTCAGGATTTCGAGGACCTTGGCGAGTTGTTGGCTGGCCATGTTGCTCTTCTCCCGTGGGGTTTGGGTTTGTTGCGTTAAAGAGGCCAAGGGGTTGTGTACAACGAAATTGACAATTTTGCGAATGGATGGCCGCCCGCGGCATCGCACGGCTCGGCGCAATTGGCGTATGTTGGGGAGACCTCGCTTTTTTCAAACTCGTCCTCGAACCGAGCGCGGGCGAGACACCCGCGCAGCTCTAGAGAAGATCGTAGAGGAGAGGCATGACAGGGGGCGTGGAACCTTGCTAATGCTCACTGTTGGCCGGGGAGGTAACCCACCATGCTCACGGAAAAAGAACAAGACATCATTCGGCGCTGGAACGAGTTCTACTTGCAGCCCCGGCAGGGAACGGTGCACGAGCAGCGCATCCGGCTGGTCGACTACTTCCAGGAATTCAACCGTGATCAGCCCGAGGTCGGCGCCTACCATGAGGCGGTCCAGTTGAAGCAGGGGTTACGCGCCGACATCGCGGTGCCGAAAGGCAAGGCCCCGTTTCCGATCGTCATCTACATCCATGGCGGCGCCTGGACGCTCGGCAGTCCCGCGACCACGCATCGCAAGTTAATCAAACAATTCGCCGAGGGCGGCTATCTCACGATTGCGCCCGACTATCGGCTGGCCCCCGAGAACCCGTTTCCCGCGGGCTTTGATGATTGCATCTTCACCGCGCAGTGGGCTGCGGAGAATGCCCCGCGTTACGGTGGAGATCCACAGCGCATGGCAATGGGTGGTGACTCCGCCGGAGGAAATTTCACCGCGGCGGTCCTGCCGGCGCTGGCAAATCGAGGTCCCAGGTTCAAGGCGGCCATCCTCGTCTATGGAGCTTTTGATTTCGCGGGATTGGTGAAGCGGGCACACGAAGCGGCTGAGCGTTTAGGCAGGGCGTATCTG
>JAFAHS010000508.1 GCA_019237115.1 Deltaproteobacteria bacterium | reverse complement strand
GCCGACTACGTGGTGCTCTCGAATCCGGGGTGCGAATTCCAAATCGCCGCCGAACTGCGGCGCCGTGGGTCAAAGGTCAAAGTCGTGCACCTGTCCGAATTCCTCGCGCAGGCGTTGACGAATGGCTGACCAATTGGAAGTAAAATTTTACTTCGCCTACACCAGCCCGTTCTCGTACCTGGCCTATGCGCCGGCACGCGAGCTGGAGAAATCGCATCGGGTACGCGTTCGCTTCATCCCCTACGGGGTGAATATCCGCCGAGTCTACGGTCCGCTCGACAATCCTGAAACGGATCGTCGCAAGGTACGCTATCTGTACCTTGACGCACGCCGCATCGCCCGGGAGCGCGGCCTGACCATCTATCCGCCAAAAAAAATTTTCAGCTGCCGACTGGCTTTTTATGGCGGTTTGTTCGCCGCGCAATACGAGCGCTTCCACCCTTACTCCGAACGAGTGTTCGAGCGCTTCTGGCGGCATGAACTCGACGTCGAAGATGGCGGCGCGATCGACGCGGTGCTATCCGAAGTCGGATGCCGACCGGCGGACTTTGCACGATATGTCGACAGCGACGCGCGCATGGACCTCGACAAATGCTTTGCCGAAGCCGACGGCGACCAAATCTTCGGCGTGCCGACGTTTATGGTCGATGGCGAGCCCTTCTGGGGCGAGGATCGCATCGGGTGGCGCGCAAACTCGGGGCGCTGGGCTTGCGACGATAACTGAAAACGCCGGTCGGCGCGGAGCGAAACCGCGCGCCGCCTTTTTCCGTCGCTCCAAACCACACTGTCCAGGGAGTTCACCCGAACTTCCGATTATCCTTGGGTAATTGGAATGTGTCGCGGCTGAGATTTCACCCGCGCGAGCCACTCCCGAATCGCCGGATAGTTTGCCAGGTCTAAGCCGCCCTCGTGCGCCACGTGTGTGTATGCATACAGCGCGATGTCTGCGATGGAGTATTTTCCTCCCACCAAAAACTCGCGTGGGTGATCGCCTTCGCCGCCGCCACCGAGGTGCAACTCCATCACTCCCAGTGCCTCATATCCACTCCTGATGATTCGGGGCAAACCGGCGCGGCGCTCGTCGGGGTAGCTGGGATGCATGGCGAAGAAGCGCGCCACGGCGATGTACGGTTCGTGGCTGTACTGCTCGAAGAACATCCACTGTAGAGCACGGGCGCGTTCGAACGGATCTTTCGGTACCAGTGCGGTGGTTTCGGCGAAATGCCACATGATGGCGTTCGACTCAAACAGGCGGCGGCCGTCGTCGAATTCGACGGCCGGAATCCGCCCGTTGGGAAATTTGCCCAGGAACTCGCGGGTGCGGGTACTGCCCTTGATGATATCCAGCTCGATTCGCTCAAATGGAATCTTGAGCTGGGTCAGCAGCAGGCGAACCTTGTAGCCGTTGCCGGACGGCAAATAGTCGTACAAACGAATCATCTTTGGGTCACCTGATCGGCTTGCTGCCAATCCAGAGGCCGCGGCCGATCAATCCTTTGGGATCGTGGATGGTTTGCAGGCCCGCGCTCTGGAACGCGGTACGATGCTGCTCGTGGGTAAACAGTCCCAGCTCGTGTCGCTCCACCAGGTAGTCAACTCCATCGGGCTTGCCGATCAGATAGTGAAAATGCGCCACATAGGTGTCGCCGAGGATCTGGGTGTTGACGATGCGCGCCAGCTTGAGTTCCGGGAGGTCGACCGAAATCTGCCCGATCCGGTCGAGCGGGAAGCCCGGCCAAAACCACGGTTCGACGATCAAGACGCCGCCGGGCACCAGATGGCGCGTCATGGTGGCGATCGCGAGCCGAAGGCGTTGCGCGGTTTTAACGTACCCGATTGAGCTGAACAGGCAGGTCACGATGTCGAAGGCCTCGCCGAGATCAAAATCAACCAGGTCCGCGTGGTGGAATCGGGCCTCGGGATTTCGCTCCTGCGCAATCGCCAGCAGGTTCTGGTCCAGGTCCAGTCCCGCCACCTGGTAGCCGTGCACCTTGAGCGCATGAACATGCCGGCCGGTACCACAGGCGACGTCGAGCAGCCGATTCCCAAGTGACCGCTTGTGTTGCTGGATCAGGGCGTGAAGCTGCGCGGCTTCGGCCGGATAGTTCTTGAAGCTGTAGATGGCGTCGTAGAATGCCGCGGATTTGGTATACATCGGCTGTCTCGCGCGGCAGCCTCTCATCCTGCCCCGCTTGGCTCGACCCGGTTTTGCGCGAATTCGCGCGGGAATCCGCATCCTTGCGCGTGCGGCGCCGGAGCCGCAGCTATAACTCGGGGCTGGCCGGCAGGAACGTCTCGCCCATCAGGTATGCATCGCACGCGCGCGCACATTCGCGCCCTTCCCAGATTGCCCATACCACCAGCGATTGCCCGCGCCGCGCATCGCCCGCAGCAAACACCTGCGGCACGCTTGACTGGTAGTTATTGGTCGCGATGTTGCTGCGTGCATCGAGCTTGAGCCCCAGCTCGCTGATTATGCCCTCCGGTTCCGGGCCCAGGAATCCAAGCGCCAGCAGCACCAGGTCGCACTCCAGCTCGAAATCACTGCCCGCAATCTCCTCCATCACCATGCGGGCTCCTTCACGCTTCCAATTGAGCCGCACGCCGTGAAGCTTCTGGACCGTGCCGTGGTTGCCGAGGAAGCGTTTGGTGTTGATGCTCCAGTCGCGGATCACGCCCTCTTCGTGTGAGCTCGAGGTGCGCAGAATCATCGGCCAGTCAGGCCACGGCATTTCCGCGGTCCGGCTTTCGGGCGGAAGGGGCAGCAGCTCGAATTGATGGACGCTCGCGGCACCCTGGCGGTTGGAGGTGCCAAGGCAGTCGGAGCCGGTGTCGCCGCCGCCGAGGATGACGACCTTCTTGCCCGCCGCGGTGATCGCGACCGACGGATCGATCGGATCGCCGAAGTTACGCTTGTTCTGCTGGGGCAGAAATTCCATCGCGAAGTGGATGCCGCGGAGCTCGCGTCCCGGGATGGGCAGGTCGCGCGGCTTGGTCGCGCCCATGGTGAGGCAGATCGCGTCGAACCTGGTGCGCATTTCGTCGGCGTGGATATCGAACCCGACGTGGCAGTTGGTCACGAATTCGACGCCCTCGGCTTTCATCTGCTCGACGCGGCGCTCGACGTACTGCTTCTCGAGCTTGAAGTCGGGGATCCCGTACATCAGCAGCCCGCCGACGCGGTCGGATCGCTCGTAGAGCGTAACCGCGTGACCGGCGCGCGCCAGCTGTTGCGCGCAGGCGAGGCCCGCCGGCCCCGAACCAACCACCGCCACGCGCTTCCCGCTGGTCTGCGCGGGCGGCTGGGGTGCGACCCATCCTTCGCTCCACGCGTGGTCAATAATGTTCTTCTCGATCAGCTTGATGGCGACCGGGTCGTTGTTGATGTTGAGGACGCAGGCTTCCTCGCAGGGGGCCGGACACACCCGTCCGGTGAACTCGGGAAAGTTGTTGGTCGAGTGCAGTCGATCGATAGCGTCGCGCCAGCGCCCACGGTAAATCAGGTCATTCCAGTCGGGGATGAGGTTTCCCAGCGGGCAACCCTTGTGGCAGAAGGGAATGCCGCAATCCATGCAACGGGCGCCCTGTGCTTTGAGGCGCTCTTCGGGCAGCTTGAGATCGAATTCACGCCAATCCTTAAGGCGCTCGGCGACGGGACGCCGGTCGGGCGTCTCGCGCTTGATCTCCATGAAGCCCGTGATCTTGCCCATCTAACTTAAGTTCTCCACCGCTTACTCAGACTGCCGCCAGGCGAGCCATGTCGTTGTTGGCCCCGAGATGCTGGCGCTCCAGCACCGCGCGATATTCGGTTGGCAGCACCTTGACGAATTTCTT
>JAFAHS010000369.1 GCA_019237115.1 Deltaproteobacteria bacterium | reverse complement strand
GGCGCTTTCTCGCGCGGCTTTCGCAGCAGGATTGTTTTTGCTCGTGCGCATCGCCTATCGGCGCTTTCGCGGGCGCGACGGCCTTGGTCTTGGCGACGTGAAATTGGCTGGTGCGGCGGGCGCGTGGTTGAGCTTGCCAATGCTGCCGATTTCGATCGAAATAGCGGCGGCCGTTGCGAGGCGGCGCGACTCGCCCCATAGGATCTCTACCGAGGGCGGTCAAAATGTGCCCGCAGTTTGGGATTGAGATTTTCGCTCCAAATGCTGAAAAATGGTCCCGGCCGCGCTCTTTGAAAGACCGGTGAGGAAATGGCTTACAAGCCAATCGAATCCTACGGCGTCATCGGTGATCTGCACACGGTCGCGCTGGTGGGGATGGACGGTTCGATCGACTGGTGCTGCCTGCCGCACTTCGACTCACCGAGCATATTCGCGGCAATTCTCGACGAACGCAAAGGAGGCTTCTTCAAGATCGCCAGCCTCTACGAGGCCCAGCACAAGCAGATGTACCTGCCGGACAGCAATGTCCTGGTGACGCGCTTCCTAAGCTCTGGGGGCGTCGGCGAAGTAGTCGACTTCATGCCGGTCGAGGACCCGAGCCGCTGCGAGAAGACTCACCAGATCGTGCGCGTCGTACGGGCCGTGCGCGGGGCTGTGCGCTTCCGGCTCGAATGCCAACCCGCTTTCGACTACGGGCGAGCGCCGCATCAGATAACGCTGGAAGGACGCGGCGCGGTGTTTGAGGCGCCCGGCATGCGTTTCTCGCTGGTCAGCCGCTTTCCGCTGGCGCGCCTGGGCACTGGGGTGGCCACCGAGTTCCTGTTGCACCCGGGCGAGCCGTCGACGTTCATCCTGCGTCAGGTCGAAGGCGATGGCGATGACGACTCTGGGCTGTTGGAGGCGCGACTCGTCGGCACCGAGCTGCTGACGCGGACTCTCGAGTTCTGGCGGCGCTGGCTGAGCAAGTGTCGTTACCACGGCCGCTGGCGCGAGATGGTCAACCGCTCAGCCTTGACGCTGAAGCTGCTGACTTTCGCGCCGACAGGGGCGATCGTGGCGGCGCCTACCTGCAGCCTCCCGGAAGCAATCGGGGGGGTGCGCAATTGGGACTACCGTTACACCTGGGTCCGCGACGCGGCTTTCACCCTTTACGCCTTCCTGCGTTTGGGATTGACCAGCGAGGCCGAGCAGTTCATGGGCTGGCTGGAGCGGCGCGCCATCGAAGGAGCCCGCCTCGGCCCCTTGCAGATCCTGTACGGCATCGACGGCCGCCACCAAATGCCTGAGGAAACACTCGACCATCTGGAAGGTTACCGCGGCTCGCGCCCGGTTCGCATCGGCAACGGCGCTTGGGAGCAGCTCCAGCTCGACATCTACGGTGATCTGATGGATTCGATCTACCTGTACGACAAGTACGGTTCACCGATCGCGTATGACTCGTGGGACCGCGTCCGCCGCGCGATCGACTGGATTGCCGATCACTGGATGAAGCCAGACGACGGCATCTGGGAGGTGCGCGGCGGCCAGCAGCAGTTCGTCTACTCAAAAGTGCAGTGTTGGGTCGCTCTCGACCGCGCGATCAGGCTGGCAAGGAAGCGTAGTCTGCCGCTGGATCTCGCCCGATTGCGGGTGGAGCGCGACCGGATCTACGAAGCGGTGATGACGCGCGGCTGGGACGCGAAGCGGCAGACGTTCGTTCAGTATTTTGGCACCGACGCGCTGGACGCGGCCAACCTCATCATGCCGCTGGTGTTCTTCATCTCGCCGACCGACCCGCGCATGATCGGCACGATCAACCGGACAATGACGGAGCTGGTTTCCGACAGCTTGGTGTATCGATATGAGGTGGGTAAGGGCGCGGGCGACGGACTAACCGGAGGCGAGGGGACTTTCAACATGTGTACGTTTTGGCTGGTCGAGGCGCTTACCCGCGCAGGCCGGCTGGATGAGGCGCGGTTCATCTACGAGAAGATGCTGACCTATGCCAACCACCTGGGGCTTTACGCCGAGCAGACAGGACATTCTGGCGAGGCGCTGGGCAATTTCCCGCAGGCGTTCACGCATATGGGACTGATCAGCGCCGCGTTCAACCTGGACCGTCGACTGCAGGGCGCGACCTGACGCGCCACTGGGGAGTGTATGGTCGGGCAGCCATCGTACTTGGGAGTTGCGACCGGCCACTGGGTCGCAGCACTGAATAGCAGCGATCCGCTGGAGCGGCGGCTGGCCTTGCATGCGCTGGCGCAGATTGGACCCGCGGCGCGGGAGGCTGTCCCCGCGCTCATCGAGGCCCTGCTGGACTCGGAGAGTTTCGTCCGTGTATGGGCGGCCGCAGCGCTGGCGCGAGTTCACCCGGAGAACCCCGACGCCATCCCCGCCTTGGTCGCGGGGACGCACGATGGGATCTCTTTCGTCCGCAGTCTCGCAGCGTGGCACTTGGGGCGCCTTGGGCCGACACATCCTGGAATTAAGTCCGCGGTACCGGAGCTGCGCGTGCTGCTCAACGACAATGACCCGAGTGTGCGCGCGGAGGCCCTGGTGGCGCTGGAGAACCTCGCAGGGAAGGGCGCACCACCTGCGGAGCTAAAGTCTCTCGCGCGCACGGTTGATCCGGCCGCGCCTCCGAGAGTGGGGTAGATATGACCGAGCAGGTGTTGCGCGCCTGCTCAGCCACCAGATCGCTGCCCCGCAGCGTGACGCGGAACAAGAAGCGCACCCCGGTCATGATCCGATTGCGGTTGCGGATGCTGGCGCCGCTCTCGATCAGGTAGAGCTGAAAACGGCGCACCTCCTCGGCGGTCGCCGTGTCGGGCGAACGCTTGAGCCAGGCGGCGAACCGCTTGCAGCTGGAGATGTGGCTGCGCTGCGTGTGCGGGTCGAGCTTGCGCGCAGCCATGTCTTCGATCATACGCTGACGCAGCGGACTGACAGTGTCGGTCTTGCTCATGGAGAGCTCCTTCCTGGGTGAGGTTGAACGACCCTCGATTCTCAGGACGGGGCTCTCCGTCGCGCCATCGCTATCCTACCCGCCTCCTCCCGCCCCCTCCCGGCTCCCGCCCCCCGCGCAAGCGGGCCGGAGCGGAGCGACTTCGTGCAATGGCCGCAACGGCCGCGTTCCGCCTTCGACCGCATTCTGAGGCAAACCGCCCATTCATAGGACCAACCTCGAAGGGCCGCTTAGGGTCGAGAGCGGTCCCACCACACTCCGAATAATGGCTTGTATAAAATTAAAACGAGCGTATGATGTTTATACAAGCTTCCGAGGCCAGCCATGAAACCCATCGTCGCCTATGTCCGGGTCAGCACCAGCCAGCAGGGGCGCTCCGGTTTAGGCATCGAGGCGCAGCGCGAAGCGCTGGCGCGGTTCGCGGGCGGCGAAGGATTTGAGATCGTCTCGGAGTTCGTCGAAGTGGAAACAGGCAAAGGAAGCGACGCGCTCGACCGGCGCCCGGAACTGGCGGGGGCGCTCGCGAAGGCGCGGGCGCTGCGCTGCCCGGTTGGCGTCGCCAAGCTCGATCGGCTGTCGCGCGACGTTCATTTCATCTCTGGGCTGATGGCGCATCGGGTTCCGTTCATCGTCGCGGAACTGGGGCCGGACGTCGATCCGTTCGTCCTGCATCTTTATGCCGCACTCGCCGAAAAGGAGCGGGCCTTGATCGCCGGGCGGACCAAATCGGCGCTCGCGGCGGCCAAGGCCAAAGGCGTCAAGCTCGGCAATCCGCGCATCGAGGCCGCTAGGGGCGAAGCGGTCGTTGCGATCAAGGCGGCGGCCGATCGCGCGGCGGGCAACGTCCTGCCGATCATCGCCGAAATCCGGAAATCGGGCGCAGGGGCGCTCCGGTTTAGGCATTGAGGCGCAGCGGGAAGCGCTG
>JAFAHS010000363.1 GCA_019237115.1 Deltaproteobacteria bacterium | reverse complement strand
TGCGCGCTGACCTAAACCGGTTAAAGCGCGACATTACTTCGGGCAGGGTTGTTACAACCGACCCGAACGTAAGATCGGGTTCACAGTCCAAGCGCAAATGGCTTTTGAAATGGATTGTGCCGGCCACCACCCTGCTCGCAGGCGTTGCCATCGCATTCTGGTACATCCACCGCCCGCTCCCTCGGCCGCGTATTTCGAAGTACACGCAACTCACGTTTGACGGCCTTGGAAAGGGTGCTGCCGGGATTGATGGGAGCCGATTGTATTTCTCCCTGGACTACGTCAACGGCATTCGGCAGATGTCCATGTCAGGGGGAGTGAGCGAGCCAGTCCCGATCGAAGTGCCAAAGGCTTATTTGTACCCGGGGGGCATTTCGCCGGATGGGTCAAGTTGGCTCGTCTTTTCACAGGTGCGCTCCCCTGAGCGACCGGTATCGATCGTTCACGAGCCAGGAGGCGCGGTTCGATACCTGACAGACGCCATATCCGCGATCTGGTCGCCCGATGGCAAATCAGTGGCCTACTCTACGGGCGACGGCAATATCAACTTGATTCAAAGCGATGGAACTGGAGCTCGAACACTCGCCGTCGTGGGTAGCGAAGTGGGCTGGCTCAGTTGGTCGCCAGACGGCAAAACAATCCGGTTTGTCAAGGATGGCCGGCCTTGGGAAATGTCTTCGGACGGCTCCAATGTTCATGAGCTGCTCCACAATTGGGGTCCTTCTTACTCGACTTGCTGTGGTCTGTGGACCGAAGACGGCGAGTTTTTTATTTTTGGGGCCGACCCCCGTGGCCTGCCAGGAAACAATTTAAACGAGCTCTGGGCTCTCGACGAACGGCATGTGTGGTTCGGGAAGCCGTCCTCAGAGCCGGTCCGATTGACTTCACCAGGTCCATTTCGTTGGGGAAATCCCCTTCCCAGCAAGGACGGGAAGAAGATCTTTGCCGATGGATTTGTTGACCGCGGCGAGCTCGTCCGCTTTTACGTGAAGTCCGGTAAATTTGAACCCTTCCTTGGAGACGCCGAGTCCGTTGACTTCTCCAGGGATGGCAAGTCGGTCGCATACGTTTCCTACCCGGGAGGGATCCTCTGGAAGGCCAACGTGGACGGCAGCAACCCGGTTCAACTGACCCAACCGCCTATCTACCCAGTGCAGCCGCGCTGGTCTCCGGACGGAGCCCAACTTGTATTTATGACTGCGTCCACGAGCGCCCCATCGAAAGTCTATGTGGTCTCATCGGAAGGCGGCAGCCCCCGGCTCCTTTTCGCCGAGGGCAACGGAGAGCAGGATTTCCCGTATTGGTCACCCGATGGACGGAGAGTCGCTTTCTCGCGTACGCCGGATAGTCTGCGTGGTGCGCATGGCAATCTTGCAGGCATCATATACATCCTCGACCTCGCCACCAATCATGTCGGCATACTTGCCGGATCGGAGGGGTTCTGGGCTCCACGCTGGTCTGCGGATGGGCGCTTTATCGAGGCCGAGTCGGACGATGCGCACAGGCTGAAAATCTTTGATCTCGTGACGCAGCGAGCCTGGGTGCTCGGAACCGGGATGGAAGCGGATTGGCACGCCTGGTCGAGAAATGGCCGATTCATCTATTTCCTTTCCGTCGAAGGCAATCCGGGCATCTTTCGAATTACTACGCAAGGCGGCAAGCCTGAAATGGTGGTGGATCTGAAAGGCTTCCGATCGACGGGGACGTTCGGGTGGTATTTCACCCTCGATCCGACAGATGCTCCGCTCGTGCTTCACTTCAATGGACACGACGATCTTTATGCCCTCACCTTTGAGAAGAAATGAGCACATCGCAATCTCGGTGAGATAAATTCGCTCGCTCAATGATTGATCAGGGATTCGCCCTGCCATGTGGAGCGGGTCGCTCTTGCGGGATGCTCCGTCATCCACTGACCGAAGTTCGGATCCTCATACGGAACTGTGACAAGGCTACGTTGGCGACTCACCCAAGTTCTGAAGAACAGGGTCTGAATTTCGAGGGTGTTAGCTGCGAACCAACTTGCCGTCCAGAATCTGATGCGCACTCGTATAAACACCCAAGCTTTGAGGATTAGGCGGGAATCTCGGCGACTCTTGCGCAGAAACCAAAGCGTTGATAGACAATCGATAATGCCTATTGAATTACTCAACTAAGGTGCGGAATGAACCACTGGTATTCAGACAATTTGCTCTCAATAGGAAACACACCTTTGGTACGTCTGAACCGCATTATCGACGGGGCGCCCGTCACGGTCTTGGGCAAAATAGAAGGGCGCAACCCCGCCTACTCGGTCAAGTGCCGAATCGGTGCCGCAATGGTTTGGGACGCCGAGGAGCGCGGTCTGCTCGGTCCAGGTAAGGAACTGGTGGAGCCCACCTCCGGTAACACCGGAATCGCGTTGGCTTTCGTGGCCGCCGCGCGCAATGTTCCACTGACCCTGACGATGCCGGAGACGATGAGCCTCGAGCGGCGCAAGTTACTGTTGGCTTACGGCGCGAAATTGATTTTAACCGACGGTACGCGAGGGATGAGTGGTGCAATCGCGAAAGCCGAGGAAGTCGCCGCCTCGGCGCCCGAGCGGTATGTTCTCTTACAGCAATTCAAGAACCCGGCGAATCCCGCGATCCACGAGGCGACCACGGGTCCCGAAATATGGCACGACACCGATGGCGCTATCGATATCCTTGTTTCGGGAGTTGGGACTGGCGGCACTATCACCGGCGTATCGCGCTATATCAAGCGAACCCTACGGAAACCGATCGTCTCCGTCGCCGTAGAGCCGAGCACCAGTCCTGTGCTCACTCAGCAACGGGCGGGACAGCCGCTCAGGCCTGGAGCGCATCTGATTCAGGGTATTGGTGCAGGCTTCATTCCCCCGGTTCTGGATCTCTCGCTGGTCGATGCAATCGAGCAGGTAAGCAACGAAGAGGCTATCGACTACGCGCGGAGACTAACGCGCGAGGAAGGCATTTTAGGCGGCATTTCGTCCGGGGCGGCGGTCGCTGCCGCGGCTCGGGTTGCCAAGCGGCCGCAAAACGCCGGCAAGACCATTGTTGTGGTGCTGCCAGATTCGGGCGAACGATATCTTAGCACCACGCTGTTCGACGCTTTCGAGGCCAGGGGATTGGCCGCATGAGCAAGGCCCAAAGCAACGGCATGGGTCCCGCGTGGGACCTTGACCGGATCGTTGCCGAGTTGAGAACCTCGCGGGGAAAGGCGCAGCAGGATCGGACCCGCGACGGCACCATAATCCAGATGCCGTCCCGCGAGGCGCTCCGGGAGATCGTTGCCGGGCTGTTCGCGGCGCTGTTCCCGACTCATTTCGGACTATCCGATTTTACCGATCAAGGCATCGACTACTTCGTCGGCCACAAACTCGACTCTACGCTGCGGGCACTCCAGCAGCAGGTAATGCGCGAACTGCTGTTCGGTTCGACGATGGAGCCGAAAGAACTGAACCTGCGTGCTTCCGAGATTACTCGCGAGTTTGGCAGCGGTTTGCCGCGCGTCAGGGCGCTGCTGGAGACCGATATCCAGGCCGCATATCAGGGAGATCCTGCCGCGCGTAGCATCGAAGAGGTACGGTTCTGCTACCCGGGCATAACCGCCGTTACGCATCACCGGATTGCCCATCAACTCTATTTGCTGGAGCTCCCGCTGCTCGCGCGCATCGTATCCGAACTCGCGCACGCCGCCACCGGCATCGACATCCATCCCGGGGCGGAGATCGGCGACAGTTTCTTCATCGATCACGGCACCGGCGTAGTGATCGGCGAGACCGCGAGGATTGGGCGGCGGGTGCGGCTATATCAAGCCGTTACGCTGGGGGCCAAGAGATTCCCGGTCGGTGAGGACCGGGCGCTAGTCAAGGGAAACCTGCGCCACCCGATCGTAGAAGACGATGTCGTGATCTATGCCGGCGCAACGATTCTGGGACGCGTGACCATAGGCAGGAACTCAACGATCGGGGGCAATGTGTGGTTGACTCGTGACGTGCCGCCGGGGAGCAACGTGTCGCAGGCGCTTGCCCGCACTGAAGCCTTCGATGAAGGCGGGGGAATCTGAAGCGCAAACCAGCAGTGCGGACGAGAGAGCCCCTGGCACATGGAGTTCCGCCTCCTACGCTCCAGTTGTTTGGTTCGTCGTTCATTATCTGGCGCGGTGTGGCGCTGGTGCTCGCCGACCAACTGCCTACCACGACGACGAAGACTGAGCTCACGCCGGGCGAGGCCAGCGCGCCGACCGCAACCATCCAGGATGGCGCCTTGTTTCTACGCTAGGTTGTAAACGCCCCTCGCCATCGCCGGAAATTCCGTTGCGGTACTTGAATGTGTTGACACCTCCTGTGGCTTCGGATATCAGTCGAGTTATATAATAGACTAACTTGACCAATGGCCAAGAGCCGAAAGAGCACAAGACTGGTGGCCGCCTTACGCCATCCCCAATGTCGACCCGAAAGCGCAGATGTTCAGGACAACAGCAAAGTATCAGACCTCCAACCATGCGCGCTTCACCGCGGAGCCACCGAATGAGTGAGCCTCGTTTTGGAATTTGGGTGCCCGTTTATGGTCCGTGGGGTGCCCGCCATCACCCGGAAGAACCCGAGCAGGCGAGCTACGCACACGCGCGCGAGGTGGTGGTGGAGGCGGACCAGCTCGGCTTCAAGGTGGCTCTGCTGGCCCAGCACATAATCAATCCAGTGAACCATAGCTATGACCAGCTTGAGACCTGGAGCGCTGCGGCAGCGCTGGCGGAGGCAACCCATCACATTGAGCTCATGGGCGCGGTCAAGCCGTTTATGTTTCCCCCGGCGGTATTGGCGAAGATGGCACTCGGTATAGATGCGATCAGTCGCGGCCGCTTCACGATCAATCTGATCAGCGGATGGTACCTCCCGGAGATGGAGCAAGCTGGGCTGCCGATCCGGACACACGACGAGCGCTACAAGTTTTCGCGGGAATGGCTGCAGGTCGTGAAGGCGCTCTGGAACGGTGAAAAGGTCACGCACCATGGCGACTACTTTCAAATCAAAGGAATGCAGCTGCGTCCAACGCCGGTCGCTCGGCCCCGTCCGGCCGTTTACCTGGGAGGCGAGTCCGAGCCGGCGCGGGCATTGGCTGCGGACGAGGCCGACGTCTACCTGATCAACGGCCGTCCGGTAACGCTGATTCGTGAAGTCGTCGCCGACCTGCGCCGGCGTCCGCGTCCGAGCGGGGTTCCACTGCGGTTCGGGATGGCGGGATTTGTGATCGCACGGTCCACTGACGGCGAAGCCCGGCAGGAGTTCGCCCATCTGAAGCAGCTCGCCGCGCCCGACGACGCGCGCGAACTGCGCAAGGGTGTCGATCCAGAAACGGTGATGTTCAAGACCTTTGCGATGGCTCCGCGGGGGCTTGGCAGCAACGGCGGCACGGCGGCGGGCCTGGTTGGCGATTACGACACGGTGGCCGAGCGGATAGTCGAGTTCTTTGACGCGGGAATCGAGACGTTCCTGCTGCAATTTCAGCCGTTCAAGCCGGAGATGTATCGGTTCGCCGAGCAGATTGCCCCGCGAGTTGGCGACCTGCTGTCCGTACGAGCCGCCACCTTCGAGAAAACACTGCCGGGAGCAGAGCCTGCCGCCTGAAGGAGAGCAGATTGTGGGAGACGCAGTTCCTCAACCAAGCGCCGGCAAGGCCGGCGCGGGCTTCGCGCGGAAGCCGGCAACTCTGTGGTACACGCGATGCCCGGTTCCGACCGCGTCGAGCATTGCAATCGATCGCGGATGGCTTGACGAGGAGTTTGGGCGCGAATCGGTCCGGGTTTCGTCGCTCAGCGAGTCGCGTTTGCGCGAGGTGCGCGAGTCGCATTTCAGCCACACGCTGGAGAATTTGTTCCGCCAGGGCGGCAACATTCCTCCCATCCGGGCGAAGTCGATCGGGCAGGATTTGAGCCTCATCGGGTTCTCGTGGGTCGATCGTTTTCAGGCCATCATCGCTCGTCAGGGTTCGAGAATCGAGCAGCCGTCCGATCTGCGCGGGCGGCGAATCGGATTACCGCGGCGGGTCAACGATCAGATCGATTTCTGGCGCGCGACCAGCCTGCGCGGAATTCTGATCACGCTGGATCTCGCCGGCATCGAACATCGAGATGTCGAGCTAGTCGATCTGCCAGTGGACGAAACCTACCTCGCGCCGCTGGCGGAGCATCACAGCGGATCGCTATGGACGGCGCGCACGCTCCGGCGGCAACAGGCGCGCGAGGTCTTCGCGCTAATCAGGGGCGAGGTCGACGCGATCTTCACCAGCGGTCCGCGCGGGCTGGATCTCCAGACGCTGCTGGATGCTCACGTGGTGGTTGACCTTGGCCGCCATCCTGACCCGCGCATCCGCACCAGCAACGATACGCCCGCGGCCATCACGGTCAGCGGCAACTTGGCGCGCGAGAATCCCGAGATTGTCGCACGCTATCTGGCGCGACTGATTCGCGCCAGCGATTGGGCAAGAGAACATCCCGACGAGACTCGGCGCATCGTGGCAAAAGACATAGGAACCGCCGAGGAGTGGGTCGCGGAAGGCTTCGATCCGCGGCTCTCGCAGCATCTGGAACCGGAGCTCTCCGAGCTCTCGATCGCGGCACTGGAGTCGCAGAAGAACTTTCTGCTGACCCACGGCTTTATCACGAACGATTTCGCAATCCGCAAATGGATCAATCCGGCGCCCCTGGCCCGCGCTTTCGTTCTGGCCGGGCATACCGGCCGCGCTGTGAATTCCTGAGGAGAGCATCATGGCAATCGCATATCCAACCTGGAACCCTGAATTTGAGCGTCGCTTGCTCGATCGGCTAGTCGACCGACACACGCCCGAGTTGAACCGGGTGCCCCCCGTCGTACGTCCACCGGCGACTTTCGAGGAGCGCGAGCGAATCGCCGATTACTTCACGACCATCGCGGCGCTTGAAGTTTTCATCTTCGAATCGACCGCGGTCGGCGTCGGCGTGGTTGAGGATCCCGCACTCCAGATTCTTTTGACACGGCAAATCGGCGACGACGGTGCGCACGCGGAGATCGTGCGGCGCGCGATCGAGCGGCTCGGCATTCATGATCCCATTCACGAGATCAAGCGGCGCGCGAAAGAGCAGTGGGAGATCGCGGGCGATATTCCGTGCCGCGGATTGCTTGGTTTTCTCGCGTTTGAGCTCGAGTACCAACTGCACGCGGTTCCGGACATCGTGCTGGGTTGGAAGACCGCCCGCATCAACGATCTTAAGCTTCACGAGATCGGCAAGGATCGCTTCCTGCCTGAGAAAGCATTTCACCGCCAGTTTATTATCAGCTGGATAAAAGACTTTCTGGCGCGTATGCCGCAACGCCAATGGCACGATACGGTCTCAGCTCTGCTCGCCTACGATAAGGAATTTCGCAAACGGCGCGCGCCATTTTATGCGGCACTGCGGCATCTCGGTGAAGTCGCGACCGGCGGCGAGTCGGTGGAAGGAATGCGCGCGGTGAGCGACGCATGGCATCGCGAAGGCCTCGCCTACATTCTGCGGCGTCCGTCAAGGGTCCTGGAAGGCGCCGCGAGTAGCTGTGCCGAAACTCAGGCCGCGATCTGAACTGTTCACGAGCGCCACTAAGAGGGCCCTTCTGGCGACGATGGCCTTGGGGCCCAGGACGGCCAGGTGTTTGTGTTCGACGGACGGCGCCCGAAAGTCTGGATTTGGGTGGATTGGTGACCGAGGGATATGATTGCGGGTTTAAAATCGGAAGAAATTGCGGACCTTGACTTGAACTTCGTCGGTCGAAGCCAAGTTATCAACCAACTCACGACTGGGCTAGACAAATTCCTTGGCGGCGAAGGAGGGGTCTGCGCGCTGACCGGGGACCCGGGCATCGGCAAGACTCGCCTGGCGAGCGAATTTGCGTCTTACGCGAGGCGACGCGGAGCGCTCACCCTGTGGGGCCGCTGTGCGGGAGTGCACTTGCCCTACCTGCCGTGGATCCAGATCGGGCGCTCCGGCCTCCAGTCGCAGGATGAGGGCGTGCGAGCTGATTTGAGAGATCTCGCGGAGGCGCTTACCCGCGCGGTCGATTACGCGGATTTCGAGCGGTTGCGACTCTTCGACCGGATCACGGCGACCCTGAAGAACCTGGCGCGTGCGCGACCTCTCATGCTCATATTCGACGACCTGCAAGTGATCGATGAGCTCTCGCTGTTTCTGCTCGGGTCTGTCGCGCGCGATTTGTCTGATGCCGGAGTCCTGATTCTTATCATTTATCGCGAAGGGGGAATGGGGGTTTCTCCGGGCGCGTCGCCACTCTGGCGGGCGCTCATGGCGCAGGTAACTTCTCACTGTTTCGTGCCGGAGCTCACCTATCCCGACATCGCGAGGTTAACCGAGCAGCTGACCTGTCGCACCCCGGAACCGGGCTTGGTCGAGGCGTTCCATCGCAAAACCGGCGGCAATCCGCGACTGCTCGAAATCATCCTCAGCTGCGACTTGGTGAACTGGCGGCGCAAGTGCATCGAGGAAAGAATTCCCACCCTACTGCGGGCGGCGATTGAGGACCGTCTCGCAGCGGTCTCCTCTGCCACCCGGGAGTTGCTCTCGGTTGCGTCCGTCGTTGGAAGCAACTTCGACGTGGCGACACTGCAATTGGTGTCAGGGAATGACCTCTATCAGGTGGCCGACGCGATGGCCGAAGGCGAGCGGGCTGGTGTGTTGCGCCGGGCGGCTCAAATCGGAGGGCGTTATCAATTTGCTGTTGAACTGGTTCGGGACGTGCTACGCGACGGTCTTGCCGGAGCGAACCGAGAGCGGCTGCATTTCGCAATCGCCGAGGCACTCGAGACCTTGCGCGAGCGCGGAGCGTGCATCGCCACCGAGGACTTGGCGTTTCACTTCTCCAAAGGAGTCACTTTGGGCTATGCGGACAAGGCGGTCGAATATAGCCGGCGCTCCGCGAGCCAAGCGATTCGGCGCCGAGCGTTTCACGAAGCGGCTCGCTTTTACGGGCTTGCGCTGTCTGCCTGCGAATTCGTGCAGAACTGTGACGAAGTCAAGCGCTGGGAAATACTGCTGGCGTTGGCTGGTTCCCAGACGAGAAGCGCTGACCGATCGGGGGCACTGGCCAGCTATGAGCGTGCGCTCGAAATTGCAGAAAGGCTGGGTGATCCGGAGCGGGCAGCCCTCGCGACGCTGGGATTGAGTCAATTCAGCGAGACCTCGGTTGTGGACCTGAATGCTGGTCCGCACGAAGCACTTGTGAGAAACACTGGGAATCAAGATTCGGTCGAACACTATGGCGCCGAGCTGCCCGCGATGCGGCAGAGCGCGGTGGTGATGGCGCAGAGCCTTTGGGTTGATGGTAACGCCCAGCCCCCGCTTGCTTCAAACGTTGCGGCAGGTTTGCGCTCGGCGCGCCGATTTCCCGCTGCTTTGGAGTGCGTTGTTTCCGAGAAAAGGCTGGATAACGAGAACCCCGCACAAACCAACCAAATTCCGGATCGAACCTTTCGGCGTGAAGGTGAGTACTGGACCATCACCTACGAGGGGCGGGTAATTCGCATCAAACACTGCAAAGGCCTGCTCTACATAGCGCAGCTTTTGGCCAATCCCGGCAGAGAGTTCCACGTAACCGATCTGGCTGGATTCGCTGACGGCGGACATTTTCGCCTGAACGCTGAGCCTGGCGACGGGCGGGTAAGCGGCGTACACAGCGATGCCGGTCCCGCGCTCGACGCCACTTCTAAAACGAACTATCGAGAGCGGCTGCGCGATCTGCGCGAGGAACTCGACGAGGCGGTTGCTATGGCCGATTCCGGAAGGACTGCCAGGATTCAGGAGGAGATTGCATTTCTCGCACGAGAGTTGGCGCGAGCGGTAGGCCTTGGTGGGCGGGACCGCAGAATGAGCTCCGAGTCCGAGCGTGCAAGACTTCGGGTAACCAACGTGATCCGTTCCGCGATTCGCAAGACGGCAAAGCAGCATCCTGCGCTTGGCCGATACCTTTCGATCTCGCTTCGCACTGGAAGGGTCTGTTCCTTCGAGCCTGATGCGCGTTTTCCCGGAGCTTGGCAGCTATAAAGGGGGAATTTTTTTGTTTGCAGTAGAGTTGACCCGAGATGAGACTAGCATTTCTCAAATTGCGATGTTGGGTGAATGAAGATTGCACTAATTCAGAATAATTGTGGCTCTCAATGTATGCCAAATAACTGTTCTCTGCTCTTAACTTTCTTCTTTCCGGAGAGAGGACAGAGAGAAGCAGGATGCGAAAGGAAGCTGGCGACGGTGCTTCAACATCGGTCGCGCCCTAGATATACGTATACGATTGGCGCCGATGTGTGATGACTCGCGACGTGCCTCCGGGCAGTAACGTAACGCAAGCGTCGGCTAGCCACGAACCGTTTCGCGAGGATGGAGAGACCTGAGGTCTTGCCCTGACGCTAATGAATTGCGTCGCAGAAAAGCGCGTATTGGGAACCTGCCTCTACTGGCGCTGAATGTGTGAATCGAGCAACTCGACAATGCGATTACTATCCAGTTCTCTTACCTAATAGCCCGATAGCTGAAAGCGGGAACCGCTAACGGTAAGACCGCGAGAGCCTTTGGCGATTTAGTCAATTAGTTTATTGGTCGGATCCGCCAGGGCGATTATTTAGTTATCTAAGTTAACCTTGACTTTGTAATTTCTGCTAAAATAGTTAATGGAAATATAGTTGACTTTTGCAAGTCCGAGCGTCCTGAATTTCTATGTCGGTTTTCGTGGAAGCCAGACTCGGTTTCACTGCGGGAGAATCGATGCACACAACTCATGGTATCGTGCATATTGTTACCCGTAGCACCGCTAGGTCGTCGCGTCACGATTGCGTGATAGACCTCTCGATCGCACCTGATTGTGGATGATTGGCTATTTGGGCCGCTCGCCTATGTCTCTCGCGGGCGCAAATCGGTAATCGGCTCGGGACTATGCACGGCCGGTTGCTGGCGGCTGACCGGTTCGATCGCTCGAAGTAACCTTCGGCCCACATAGAGTCCGCAGGCCATAAATCCCACGAATACGAACAGCGGCCGGGAACCTGTGGCCAGGGAAACAAGCGCGGGTCCTGGACAATAGCCTGACAATCCCCAACCGACTCCAAACAGCGCCGCTCCAAGCACGAGCGGCAGGTCAATCCGCCGTTTCACCGGCAGGACGAACCGTTCCGCCAACACGGGGCGCACGCGTTTCAGGACTAGGGGAAACAACACCACGGTGACCGAAACGGCACCGCCCAGGACAAATGCTAAAGTCGCATCCCATTGCCCCGACACATCCAGGAAGCCGATGACCTTGGCCGGCTGGGTCATACCCCCCACGCCCAGGCCGATGGCGAATAACAGACCCAGAACAAAAGCGGTCAAAAGTTTCATCGCAGGCTAGCCCAGGAGATGATTGACCACGTAAACTGTGGCCGCGCCGGTCGTCATGAAAGTGGCGACTGCTAACAGTGAGCGTGGGGAACGCCTGGCGAGACCGCACACGCCGTGACCGCTGGTGCAGCCGTTGCCGACGCTGGCTCCGAATCCGACCAGGAGTCCGGCCGCAGCCAGGACCGAAAGCGATGCTGGAGGTCGCTGACCAAACGCTTCCGGATAGCCGAAAACCAATACCAGGCCGCCAGATAGGAGTCCCGCCACGAAGGCGAGCCGCCATCCCGCATCACCGCCTGAAGGAGGAATCAAGCTGCCAAAAATATTGCTGATTCCAGCAATCCTTCCGTTGACGAACAGCAGTCCGCTTGCTGCGATTCCAATCAAAACGCCGCCGATCAACCCGCTCAAAGGCGTGAAATTATGCATCAGTATCTCCCTGTCTTAACCGCAGGGGCTCCTTCAGCGGAGACATCGTGGGTTGTAATCCTGCAAGCACACAGAAACACTTCAATAGTTGCATTGTTCTGATCTCTTTAGAAGAGCTCGTTATCGCCGCCAGTACATTCCCAAGACGCTGGCTGGATGCTGCCATCTTTCACTAACGGATAACTATTGTGCCTGATCGGTTCCTCTTCGATATCAAACTGCCGCTGCATTACGACCCGTACGGAGATCCCTTCCAGCAGCGTCGGTCGGAAATCGTCAAGGTAGCGCCCGCCGTCGCATTTTGAAGACGTGTGATAACCTGCGCTATGATTCTCGGACAGACTCTCATAGGGCAGTGGAGCGACTATCGGTCGCAATCTCTGGCTGACGACCGCGGCTCCCGGAAGCCATATCACTGCGGCAAGGACGCTCCCATCTGATGCCTTCGACGAGGGAAGCTGTAACTGAGCTGACCGCCTCTCGCAGTGACATTCAAGAATTCAGCGAAGAGAAAATCATACTATGAGACGATTCTTACTATACCGGTTACTCATTACTCAGCTTCGACACGACGTCTGCGTCAGCATTTCATCAGAACCATAATTGAAGTCGCGTTAGGCACCAGTCATGTTAAGGCTCTGCACGTCTAGTTCGAGGAGATCGGACAGGGCACGAGACCTACTACTCTGATTCCTGCAATCTTTTCTGTAGATTTTAGAGAAGCAGGTGTGGGATTTTCGGTTGAAGCGAAGTTGACAGCGATCAGACAGTCCTATCAAATAACCCGTACCTAGCAGAGCTGAGCGGAGCCACCGCAGGCCAAAAGACAATGAACGCCACACATGGACGCGTGCATCAGTCCGTTGGACCGTCGGGCCGCGCGAAGAAACCAATCTAGTCTTAGTATGAGGATAAGCGATGCCGGAATCAAACTCGGTAACCAACAACACGCTCAGTGTGCGTGCAGCCCGCACGCTGTCCAATCCCACGCTGACCGCACCGCAGATGGTGGCGGTGTCCCCGCGATGGCTTCTGCACCTGCTGCCGTGGGTGAACATTGAGGGCGGCACTTATCAGGTTAACCGGCGACGGATCGTGGTCAGGCAGAGCGACCGAATAATATCGCGACTGGAAGAAAACCGGGCGAGGGTCGAACCGGGTGCCATGCGCGCGCTGGCGCTACTTCGCGGTGCCGAAAACCCGCTCCTCGAAGCGATTACCGGCTTGCTGGTTGAAGAACGTCACGACGGCGGGGTTACTCTTTACAATGAGGGTGACGCAGGCGAAAAGCTCTATATTATAGTAAAGGGCAAGGTCGAGATCGCGACCACCGACGCGCACGGGGAAAAGCTCCGTTTGGCCTTGTATGGTGACGGCGACTTCTTCGGCGAGACCGCGTTTCTCTCCGATTGGCGGCACACCACCACCGCGCAGACCCTGACGCCGAGCGTTTTCATGACCCTGGAGCGCGCGCGCTTTCGCCAATTGCTTGACGGCTCACCGGAACTGCGCGCCGGATTCGAGGCGCTGATGCGGCAGCGCGAGGAGGATGGTCCCAAGCACAACCGTTACGGAGAGGCGGCCTTCGACATCTCCTCGTATCAGGAGGGGGAGCCTGAGCTGCAGCGAACGTTTGTCGATTACGATGAGACGCCGCGGCAATATTCGCTCAGCGTAATGCAGACGGTTATCCGACTCCATAGCCGAGTCACCGATCTTTACAACAACAATTACGATCAACTGCGTGAGCAACTTCGTCTGACTATCGAAGGCATGAAGGAAAGGCAGGAGTCTGAGATTATCAACGATCCGGAATTTGGCCTGCTGCAGGCTGCGGTTCCGCAAATGCGCATCCGCACGCGCTCAGGCCCGCCGACCCCTGACGATATGGACGACTTGCTCGCTCGCGTGTGGAAGGAACCCGCATTCTTCCTCGCCCATCCCAGGGCCATTGCCGCGTTCGGGCGTGAATGCACGCGCCGGGGTGTGCCGCCGCCGACCGTGAATATTTTCGGTTCGCCGTTTCTAACCTGGCGTGGAGTTCCGCTTGTCCCATCGGACAAACTGCCGATTGACCCCAACGTGACCCGGCTGCCGCATTCCGCCAACCGGGGCGAGGATCGTTCGGCTGGCCTGACCAGCATCCTTTTGATGCGGGTTGGTGAGCCCAAACAGGGTGTCGTGGGCCTTCAGCAGATTGGTTTGCCAGGCGAGCAGGTCCCCGGGCTCTCAGTGCGTTTCATGGGGATCGACGATTACGCTACGGCGTCATACCTGGCCACGCTGTATTTTTCCGCTGCGGTGCTGACTGACGACGCGCTCGCGGTGCTCGAGGGCGTCGAAGTCGGTAACTACCACGACTATGAATGAGCAGGGCATCAAGGTGCTGGGCGGCCGACAGGCCACTTCGGCAGCAACCACGGCCAGTCAGGAGAACAAGGCGGCTGCGGCCGAGGGAATATTGGTCAACATCGACGCGGGGGTAATCGATCAAATGGCGCGCAATCTTTTCGGCGCCATACAGGGACCTGCTCTTCCAAGCGGGATAGTCGCTGTAGCCCCGCTTCCCGGCGCTAGCATTCCCAATCCCCCGCCTCAGCCACCAGCGGCGATAGCGCCCGGCCCGGTGGCGATTTCCGAGTCGATTCCTGCTGCGACAATCACGAGTGCGCCAACACTCGCGTCGCCGGCCGGCGCGCCGATTCCCGGTGCATCGGTACCCGGCCCACTGATCACCACGCCCCCGGTTCCTGAAGCTACACCGGTTGGGGTGGTTCCCGCGGCGATGCCACCGTCGCGCCTGGGCGTGCCGATTCCCGGCGCCTCGGTACCTGCGGCGGCGGTCATGACACCCGCTGTTCCCCACGCAATCCCGGCAGCATTGGCGCCAGGCCAAACAGTTCCGATGTCGCGTCCCGCTGCGCCGATGCCTGGTGCCCCAGCCGCGAATGCGACGATGACCGCACCGCCAGTGCCCGAAGCGGTACCAGCTGCGGTGCTTCCAGGTGCAGCGGTGCCGGCATCTCGTCGTGGCGCGCCAATTCCCGGTGCTTCGGTACCAGGTGCGGCAATTGATATGCCCGGTGTTCCTGAAGCGGTACCGGCCGCGCTGCTTCCAGGTGCAGCAGTGCCGACCTCGCGTCCTGGCGCACCAATCCCCGGTAAATGGGCGTCTGGCGCCGTGCTTAGTGCCCCCGCGGTTCCTGAAGCGATGGCGAGTGCAGTAGTCCCAGGCGAAACCGTGCCGATGTCTCGTGCTGACACGCCGATCCTCGGCGGGTCGGCACCCGGCGCCACGACTAGTATGCCCGCAGCGCACCCAGCTATCCCAGCAACGGTGGTGCCTGGCACAGCAGTACCGATGACGCTTTCCGGTGGAGCGATGATACCGAACACGTCAATCCCGGGCTCCCCGGCACCGTTTCCCGGCGCCGTGGAGCTGCCGTCGACTGCGCAAGGTATGGATGGCGCACTGCCGCGACTCTTCGGTGACGCCGAGCCATCGGCGTCGGCTAGCGCGGCGCCAGGTACTCCCGGGTATTATTTCCTGACGCCAACTCTTGCTACGCGATCAAGCCCGGGTTCCTCCTTTTCCCGCCGTATCTTCGATGTCAGGGACATACGCCGCGACTTTCCGATTCTGCAGGAACGGGTCCATGGCAAGCCGCTCGTGTGGCTCGACAATGCCGCCACGACTCAAAAGCCCCGAGCCGTCATTCAACGTCTCGTGCATTACTACGAACACGAATACTCTAACGTCCACCGCGGTGCGCATACGCTGGCGGCGCGTTCCACCGACGCCTACGAAGGCGCCAGGGAAAAGCTGGCGCGGTTTCTGGGTGCATCATCGCCGAGCGAAGTCGTATTCGTGCGCGGCACCACCGAGGCGATCAACCTGGTCGCCAGTAGTTGGGGACGCAGGCATATCGGGGCGGGCGATGAAATCGTCCTGACCACGCTCGAGCATCATTCTAATATCGTGCCCTGGCAGTTCGTGGCGGACGAGGTTGGTGCGGTCATTCGCGTCGTTCCCGTTTCCGATCGTGGTGAGGTGATGCTGGATGATTATGGCAAGCTTCTTGGGCCACGGACGCGGATGGTTGCGTTCACGCACGTTTCGAACGCCCTGGGAACCATCCTTCCCGCCCAGGAGATGGTACAGATGGCGCACCGTGTTGGCGCCCGAGTGCTAATCGATGGTGCGCAGGCGGTGGCGCACTTTCCCGTCAACGTGCAGACGCTGGACGCGGACTTTTACGTGCTTTCGGGCCATAAATTGTTCGGCCCCAGCGGTGTCGGTGTGCTCTACGGCAAGAAGGCTTTGCTTGATGAGATGCCTCCCTGGCAAGGAGGCGGCAACATGATTCAGCGGGTAACGTTCGAGAAAAGCACGTTCGCCGATCCGCCGGCGCGTTTCGAAGCGGGAACGGCAACCTTAGCTCCTGCAGTCGGGCTCGGCGCCGCCGTCGACTACCTTGATCGCATCGGAATGGTGAACGTAGCGTTCCATGAACGCGAGCTCATGGCCTATGCCACCGAGACGTTGAGCCAGATTTCCGGCCTGCGGATGATTGGGACCGCAGCCGAAAAGGCCGGTGCCATGTCGTTTGTCGTTGACGGCATCAGCGCGGAAGACGTGGGCCGGATTCTTGATCAGGATGGCATCGCGGTACGGGCCGGCCATCATTGCGCCCAGCCGACTATGGATCGCTTCGGAGTCGATGCTACGGTGCGTCCGTCACTTGCGGTATACAACAACCACGCCGACATCGACACGCTGGTCCGAGCGGTGCGTAGAGCCTTGAGGCACTGATCGCAAATCGTCCCAAGATCCTATCGAACTCCCACAGAGATCGTCTACACGCTCTAGCCATTCGCTGCGCAGAGGAACGCAAAACACCACCATTTGTCGCTCCCTGCGATTCAGCCACGGCACGCGCTAGTGGACCACGAGCCAAGAGAAATTGCGATTCAAAATGGGCATCAATCGACACTCTCACCTGTGTACTCCCGAGTGAAGGTTGAGCCCGAGTGATTTTTTCCTGATCTCGCCGCGGTCCGAAGTAGACAGGAATTTCTCTTCCAGGTCGTGGCCGACCAAAAGGCGAGGTACAGTCCGGGCTGGGCATCACTGCGCACAGCCGACGAGCGCTTCCGGAGGGAAGTTGCGGTGCATCAGTCACTGGCTCTATCCAATACCCGGGAGGAGATCGATCAGCTCGAGCGTGCAGTCCGCCGCGCATTAGGGCACTAGCCTGCTGAGACGCTCGGGGGCGCCGCCCCGCTGAGATCTGCGGGGTTCGTGCAGATGTGTCCAAGGCACGCTCGAACCAGGAGACACGGAGCGGAGCTTCAACTGGTCGCTTATTCTCGGTCTTGTATCCACGCAGTTGCGATCCAGATAGTGATAGGGAAAAGGAGGCGGCAGTGAGTAGCTCTCGTCAATTGCACTTGGGCGCGTTCATGCGCCCTGTCAGCATCCACACTGCGGCTTGGCGCTATCCAGGAGCTTTTCCGGATGCGAATTTCAATTTCAAACATCTCACGCGCTTCGCGCAGACGTTGGAGCGCGGCAAGTTCGACGCTTTCTTCATGGCAGACCATCTGGCGGTACTCAATGTGCCCATGCAGGCGTTGAAGAGAAGTGCGACGGTTACCTCCTTCGATCCGCTCACCCTGTTGCCGGCGCTCGCGGTTCTCACCGAGCACCTGGGACTTATCGCAACTGCGTCGACGACCTACAACGAGCCGTACCACGTAGCGCGGAAATTTGCGTCGCTCGATCACATCAGTGGCGGCCGTGCGGGCTGGAATGTAGTGACCTCAGGCAACCCGGACGAGGCGATGAATTTCGGCCTCGAGGAGCATGTCGAGCATGAAATCCGCTATCACCGTGCGCGGGAATTCTTCGAGGTGGTCACGGGACTGTGGGACAGCTGGGCCGACGATGCCTTCATTCGCGACGTAGAAGCAGGGGTGTACTTCGATCCGGGGAAGGTGCACATCCTGAATCACCATGGCGAGCACCTTAATGTTCGCGGTCCCCTGAATATCGCTCGTCCTGTCCAGGGTTGGCCGGTGATAGTGCAGGCGGGTGCATCAGAGGCTGGCCGGCAACTGGCAGCGGAGACGGCTGAAGTCATTTTCGCTCCGGGAGGCACCCTCGGTGGAGCGCGGGCCTTTTATGCCGACGTCAAAGGACGCATGAGGAAGATCGGGCGCTCGCCCGACTGGCTGAAGGTCCTTCCCGGTGCCTTCGTTGTGGTGGGGGACACCACCGCCGAAGCGCGCGAGAAGCGAGCGCGGCTCGACAGCCTGGTCCACTACGACAGCGCTATCGCGTCGCTTTCGACCGCGCTCGGTCACGATGCTTCAGGGTTCGATCCCGATGGTCCGCTACCGGAAATTCCGGAAAGCAATGCCAGCCAAAGCGGACGTGCGAGAATCGTCGAATTGGCCAGACGAGAGGCGCTGACCGTGCGGCAACTAGCGCAGCGCGTCGGTGGCTATGGAGGCTTGGCCTTCGTTGGCACACCCCAAACAATCGCCGATCAGATGGAAGAGTGGCTCGCGACCGATGCGTGCGACGGCTTCAATATACTCTTCCCCTATCTTCCGGGCGGACTCGACGACTTCGTGGATCGGGTAGTCCCCGAGCTGCAACGACGGGGAATTTATCGACGCGAGTACGAGGGCTCGACGCTTAGAGAAAATCTCGGCTTGCTCCGTCCTGTGAATCGCTTCTTCGACAGGCGAGAGCTTGCCAATCTTGCTCAAGGCGGACGGTAGCTACTGACCCTCCATCCGGGTCGCGCTCTGGTCGGCATGATATGCCAGCTGAGCAGGATGTTGGCGCAGCCATTCAGCGATCCCAACGCTCCCGGCGCAATCCCGCCATCAGAAAATCGCGAAACAGCACAACCCGCGTTGGTTCCATGCGCCGCGAGGGCCATACCACGCTAACCGGGATCGGAGGCGAAGCGTACTGCGGCAGGATACGCACCAGTCCGTCCGTCAGCCCGGGAAACCTGGGTATGAACCCGATGCCGAGCCCGAGCCGGATTGCCTCGCAAGCCGCTACCAGGTCGTCGACGATAAGCGGTCCGCTGATCTTAACCGATTCTCGCCGGAGGCCATTCCTGAGATTCCACACCCCGCCGCTGCCTTCGCTGGCGTGCGGGCGCCGAATCAGAATGCAGTCGTGCTCCGCTACTTCGCTCAGCGATTCAGGACATCCTCGCCTGCGCAGATAGCGGTCACTGGCACACAGACCGGATACCTGTGTCGCTATGCGTCGGGCAATCAAGGAAGATGAGCCAAGTCGTCCGGATCGCACCGCAAGATCGAAACCTTCTTCCACCAGATCGACCAGGCGCGCGGAGAGGGACAACTCGATCCTGATTCGTGGGTAGCGCGCAACAAATTCGCCTACTATCCGCGGCAGGAGCATTCCGCCGAGGTCGGGGGCGGCAAGCCGGACCAAACCCGCGGGCTCGCGGTTCATCCCGCTGACAATTCCGTTTGCTTCTTCGAGATGGCCGAGCGCGCCCCGAATCCTGTCGAAATATGCGCGCCCAGCGCTGGTCAGGCTAAGCTTCCGGGTAGTCCGCTGAAGCAGCCGGACACCGATATCACTCTCGAGATCCTGCAACGCTCGGCTTACTGCCGATTTACTGATTCCGAGCGATCGCGCCGCACTCGTGAAACCGGCGCGCTCGACTACGCTTGCGAAGATCTTGACGCGATTAAGATCCATTGTTGCAATTTTGCGACAAACTATCTCTGAATTCTATATTGTCTCCAGAGGCCCGTTAAGGAGAATGCTAGTGGAAACAAGGTTGGCAACTCATTTTATCGCGGAGGAAATGTTCGATGTCGCTTCAGCAACTTGAGAATCTGGTGAACCTGATCAAGTCCAGTCCGCCGCTCGCAAACCCCGACGTCAAAGCGATGCGGGTGGCGGCCGAGCAGATGGGTGCACTGCTGCCCGTCGACCCCGAAGTGAAATTCACACCGGTTCAGGCGGCTTCCGTCCCGGCCGAATGGGCGGAAATGCCGGGAGCCCGCGCGCCGCGCGTGATCCTGTATCTTCACGGCGGGGGCTATGTGAGCGGATCGATTGCTGTCTACAGATCGCTCGCAGCCCGCCTCTCCAAGGCCGCCAAGGCACGGGTCTTCTCGATCGACTATCGTCTTGCGCCGGAACATCCATTTCCCGCAGCGGTTGAAGATTCGGTTGCCTCCTATCGATGGCTACTGGGGCAAAAGGTGAAGCCCGAGTTGATCGCGATTGCGGGTGATTCGGCGGGCGGCGGACTGGCCGCAGCAACCCTTGTTGCAATCAGGGACGCCGGTCTTCCTCGCCCTGCAGCCGGGGTTCTGCTCTCTCCAATGGTCGACCTTGAGGGCACAGGCGAGTCGATGATCAGCAAGGCTGCCGAAGATCCGATGGTGAGAAAGGAGAATGTTGCCATCGTCAGGCTGTATCTAGACGGATGCGATCCGCGGACCCCGCTGGCGGCGCCTCTCTACGCGGACTTGGTCGGGCTGCCGCCTCTGCTGATTCAGGTCGGCACCTCGGAATGTTTGCTTGATGATTCCGTTCGCTTGGCGGAGCGTGCCCGACAGGCTCAAGTGGAAGTTACCTTGGAGCGGTGGGATCGAATGATTCACGTCTGGCAGCTCTTTGCCCCAATTCTCGACGAAGGGCAGCAGGCAATAGACGGAATCGGAGATTTCGTCCAGACCCACGCAAGGTGATTATTCAGCGGAAACTAGATAATTTCCGGTGCGAAAGTAGCGCACTATCCTCAGCGGTTTCCAAAGCGACCAGTTGCGAGAACTGACCGTTCGACGGATTTGACAGGTGATTGACATGACCGTCGTCAATCTGTAAAGAGTACCTCTGTACAGCGAATGGCGAAGCAGAAGCTGGTTGAGGCGGTGGTGGTGGCTACCGAAACGATGCTGTGGGGCAGCCTCGGCACGGTCTATCGCCGCTGCGGCAAGCCTACCTGTCATTGTGCCACCGGCGGCGAGAAGCACGGGCCGGTGTTCTATCTGACCCGCGGTGAGCACGGACACACGCGTAACATCTATGTACCCGACGAGCTGCGCGACCAGGTCGCAGCCGGGGTGGCGGCCTACCGGCGCTATCGGGAGCTGGGACAGGAGATCGCGGAGGGCAACGCGCGGCGGTTGGGCCTGGAGAACAAGCAGAAGCGGCGGCGGCGATGATCACGCGCAGCCACGGTCAGCGCAATCTGTTTGAGACCGTCATCGGCCCGCTGGAGAAGCTGGTGGAGGGGCTGGTAGAGCCTGCCCTGGAGCGTCTTGATCAGCTGTTGGCCGACGAGCGATTGATGGAGGCGGTGGCGGTGCGGATGGCCAAGCGCCGACCCCGGAGCCGCACCCACGGCCGTCCGGGCACGCCGGTCGAGGTGGCACTGCGCATGTTGGTGCTCAAGCGGCTGAGGGGCTGGAGTTTCGAGGAGACCGAGCGCGAGGTGCGCGCCAGCCTGGTCTACCGCCAACTGGTGCGGGTGTACTTCGAGAAGGTTCCGGATGCCAAGACTTTGCTTAGGCTCTCGGCGGTGATTGGCAGCGAAGGGGTCGAGGCAATTCACGACCGTCTTCTTCAGATCGCGCGCGAGCAAAAGCTGATCGTGGGTCGGCGCGCGCGGGTCGATACCACGGTAGTCGAGACCGACATTCGTTATCCCACCGATTCGCAGCTGTTGGCCGACGGGGTGCGAGTGCTGGGGCGGGCGCTTAAGCGCATTGAACAAGCTACCGGAGTGGTCGGCGCGAAACTGCGCGACCGGGATGCGCGCCACCACCCATCGGGGGTTGGAGATTGCGCGGGCGGCGCGCAGCCGCGGTCCGGATGCGCGGCAGCGGCTGGAACGCGGGTATCGCCGGCTCCTGGCGACGGTGCGCAGCACCGTGCGCGATGCTGAGCGGGTCGGTGCGGAGCTGCTCACCGGCGCTCGAAAGGTGCTCGGCGAACGCGGGCGGCTGGAGGCAGCGGGCGCACGCGCAGAACTTGAGCACTTTCTGCCCCTGGTACGCCGGGTCATCGCCCAGACTCGCGTGCGTGTGTTTAAGGGCGACCTCCACTATCCCGACAAACTCTTCAGCTTGTTCGAGTCCCATACCGAGGCGATCCGCAAGGGCAAAGCCGCCAAACCCACCGAGTTCGGCAAGCTGGTCAAGATCCAGGAGGCCGAAAACCAGATGGTAGTCGACTATCAGGTTTACGAGCGGCGGCCGGAAGATCGGACCCTGGTGGTTCCCACGCTCGACGCTCATCGTCGGGTGTTCGGCCAGGCACCGCGCCTGCTGGCAGCGGATCGGGGCTTCTGGTCAGCCGCCAACAAGCGCGCGGCAAAGGAGGCGGGAGTCACCAAGGTCTGCATCCCCGCGCTCGGCAGACCTGGGCCGGAGCAAGCTCGCGAGCAGCATCAGCGCTGGTTCCGCCGCGGCCAGCGGCTGCGCGCCGGCTGCGAAGGTCGCATCAGTGTGCTCAAACGCCGCGACGGTTTGCGCCGCTGCCGCTACCGGGGCATGAACGGAATCAAGCGCTGGGTCGGTTGGGGCGTAGTCAGTAACGATCTCTGGGTTCTGATCACGGCCCCGCAACGCTGAGCGACTGCAGTTCGTTGCTCAGCCCATTTGCCCAACCGCGGGCCCGTATCGAAAAAACACTTTTGCACCGCAAATTAGCTAGGGGACCTATGATCCAGGGTGCTCTCTTTGTGGACGTTTCGGACTCTAAGCCCCACCGAGCTGCTCATTGGCGATAAAAGGGGCGGTCGCCCGCGATCGTAACACGATGACCATAGCGGCGTTGTGGGTAGTAATCCCACAGAGCCAGGTGCTGCGTGCAGCGATTATCCCAGAACGCCAATGAGTTCCTTTTCCAGCGAAACCGGCATTGGAATTCGGGATTCTCGATGTGCCTAAACAGCATTCGCAGAAGCGAGTCGCTTTCCAGTTTGCGGAGCTGGACGATTCGAGTGGTGAAGAGTGGGTTCACAAAGAGCGCGTTGCGGCCTGTCTCGGGATGTGTTCGTACCACCGGATGCTCTGCGGACGGGTACTCGGCCTTGCGCTTCGGATCGGTCCGGCGCCCCGCATAGTTACGTGCCCCATCGTGGGTTGCAGTCAGGCCGGCGAGAAAATGCTGCATCGAATCCGAGAGGGCTTCATACGCCGAATACATGCTAGCGAAGAGGGTGTCGCCACCGGTTGCGGGGACTTCGGTGAGGTAGAGCATGGAACCCATTGGCGGCTCGACATCACAGGACACATCGGAATGCCATTCTTCGCCGGCGACCTGGGTGGAGTTTGCGTCCGCCTGTACCACGACGATCTCAGGGTGCCCGTCCAGTACACCTAGGGGTGCAGGATGAATATGGAGCTGACCGAATCGCCGTCCGAACGCCTTGTGTTGGGCGGGTGTCAGGTGCTGATCGCGGAAGAAAATGACTAAGTTGTCCAGAAGTGCTTCTCGAAGGTCCGCTAGTAACGCATCGGTGACGCCTCCGGAAAGGTCGATGTCGCCGATCTCGCCCCCGATTGATGGACTGATCTTTTGAACCGATAACGGACTCCTTCTCATCATTCCACGTTAGCGTCTGCTGCGTTCGCCTCGGGGCCTCGCCATTGTCAGCTTCAATAAATAATGTAAGTCTATCGAGTCACTCGATTAATCGCCAACGGCAGTTGGTCGTAGAAAAGGCCTTCGAGTGTAGGAGACTGAAAGGGCGAAAAATCGGAAGCGTCCGAAGCGACACCGAACAACCAGACTTGCTCTACCGAGAGCTCCAGACCGGGAAACACCAAGCGGGTTGGCGGGTTGTCTCGCCTTCGTCGTTTGCAGCGTCTGCCCCAGAACCGCATGACAAGCGTTCGGTGAAGTTGGTTCTCCCGAAAAACGATACAGAAACGTCCGCGAAGACAGAGCCCAGGGCGTGGACTCGGTCTGACTGGATTCCCCTGATTCACCTGAATTTTACTTCCGGAACGCGCCCGGGCCAATCCGTTCCAGGCATGTTTCGAAGACGAATAACGGAACGCTCTCGACCTTGGAGCTGAATGATGTTTCCAACCAACTGCTGGTACGCCGCTGCATTCGATCATGAGGTAACGCAGAAGCCTTTTCCGCTGGTCATTCTCAACGAGCCATTGGTCTTTTTTCGCCGCGAAAATGGAAGCGTGGCTGCGCTTCGGGATCGTTGCGCTCATCGAATGGTGCCATTGTCGCTGGGCCGGGTCAGCGGCGATAACATCCAGTGCCGCTATCACGGGTTTACCTACGATAGTGGCGGAAAATGTGTTTGGGCGCCCGGCCAGGCTGCACCGCCAAATTCGAACATACGAGCATATCCGGTAATCGAACGCCGGCACTTGATTTGGGTTTGGATCGGGGACGAGGCGCTTGCTGATTCATCGCAGATCGTCGACGAAGTCTTTGCGGGGCTCGGGGAGCCGGGCTGGAATTTCAAAGGGGAGCGGCTATTCGTAGAGGCGGGGTATCAGTTACTGATCGACAATCTGATGGACATGCTTCATCTTGGCTACCTGCATCGGGGTACGATTGGCTCCGAAGCAATCCGGCAGGGCAAATTTGAAACCCGCCTGGAGCGGCCCAGTGGCGCGATACAGGTGAGCCGCTGGATTCCCAACCACCTTCCGTCGCCGACCTCTGCGCGGGGTCAAAAAACATCCGAAGAAAACTCGGCTCCCGTCTTAGACCCTGAAGATGCCTGGCACGTGGCCACTTTCGGACCACCCTGCAACGTCAGAATCGATGCCGGAGCTCAGATCGAAGCTGCCTTCCACCTGATCCGCGAGCGCCTCGGTGCGCCCGAGGTGCTTTTATAATAACGCGGGCTGTCGTGGCGAGTGAATGCATTCGGTGCGTTCGTCAGTGCGAAGGCCGTCGTCCCGGAGATGATCGCGCGGGGACGGGGCGCGATTCTGTTCACAGGAGCGACCGCGGGCGTGAAGGCGGGTCCAAAGTCGGCTGCATTCGGTCCCGCAAAATTCGCGATGCGAGGTCTGGCAGAATCGCTTGCGCGTGACCTGGGACCTAAAGGAATCCATGTAGCATGGATAAACGTCGACGGGGCCATCAAAATCCCCGGGCGCGAAATTCGCGGATTGGCTCCGGACGCGATGTTGAAGCCAGAAGCAATCGCTGAAACTTACTGGCACTTGGTTCATCAAGATCCCAGTTCGTGGACTCAGGCGCTCGAAGTTCGTCCATTTAGGGAAAAATTCTGACCCGAGATTCGACGCGCGCGGCCGGACTTGCCCCTGAAGTCGCCGAAATATCCGGTCGCGGGAAAAATCGCTCTTTGCTTGCGGCATTCCTCGAATCGAAAATCGACGGTGCAAGGAGATCCTGAGCGTCGTCGTTTCTCTTGGTCCGACCTCGCTTCGCCGATATCAGGGCAACCAACCGGGTAGCCCGCAACTGCGGCTGCCCTCCGGCTCCTCTTTTTCTAGGCCCTGCTTCCTTCCATAGCCGAAACCCGCGGACTCGCGGCGCGGCCACGGTGGGACGAATAGATCGCGAATCGGGAATTGCGTTCAGCCAGGTGCCAATCGCGAAAATCATGGGCAGGTTTCGTCCTCGCTAGTATGCGCGTCAGAGCATAGACGCCTCAATTTCCTGATTTCCTTAACAATTCTCAGAGATCGTTTTCGCACTTGAACTTGTCATGAACGGATTAGTCTGCTAAGTCAATAGAATTACTCGAATTATCGATAACGTACTAAGTGAGAAGCTCTTCTTCAAATTCCCCTCCCACCGTGGTCGTCATCGCTGGAGGAGCCAGCGGTTAACTCACTACGAGCCGGACCATGGATGATCGACGGCTACAGGCGCGCCTTTCGCTGTTCGATGCGCTCGCGATAGTCGCCGGTACCACGATCGGGTCCGGCATCTTTATCGTATCTACGGGTATCGCGCGCGAAGTCCGCTCGCCCGCTCTGTTGTTGATGGTATGGGTCGCCGCCTCCGCGATGAGTCTTACGGGGGCGCTGACCGTTGCGGAATTGGCCGCCATGATGCCTGCCGCTGGCGCACAATATCTCTTCGTGCGCGAGGCCTATGGCAGGATGTGCTCTTTTCTGTTCGGCTGGACCGTGGCGGTGGTGATTCATACCGGTTCGGTTGCCGCGGTCGCGATTGTGTTCGCCAAGTATCTCGGAGTCATCTTGCCGATGGTCCATTCGGACTGGCGCCTGGGATTCGTGGCGGTGCCGGGTGAGAGGCTGGTCGCAGTTGGGCTGATCTTTCTGCTCACCGCCCTCAACCTGCGCGGGATTCACGCAGGACGCACGGTGCAGAACCTTTTCACCATCACCAAGATGGTGGCACTGCTGGCTATCGTCATCTTTGCGCTTGCGATTGCGCCCAATCAGGAGGCGCTGCGCGCTAACTTTGGGGGCTGGTCCGCCTTCCGCGGCCCGGCCGGGTTTTCCTTTAGCGTGCTTCCGGCTTTTGGTGCCGCGATGATCGGCGCGCTCTTCTCGCTGGGCGGATCCGAAAATCTGATTGCGCTCGGAGCTGAGGTGCGCGATCCCGGACGCGCCTTGCCGCTTGCCCTAATCAGCGGCGCCGGGATCGTGATCGTGCTGTATCTGCTGACCAACCTGGCGTACCTCTCGCAACTGCCGTTGCTTGGCAATCCTGCCGCGACAACCGCCTTTGCCCGCGGCATTTCCGGCGCGCAGGCGGGTAGAGTCGCGGCGGCCACGATGGAAGTGCTGTGGGGCTCTGCCGGCGCCCGGCTTACTTCGCTGCTGGTGATGATTTCGACGGTCGGTTGCCTCAATGGTTTGATTCTGGGCGGCGCCCGCTTGATGTTCGTGATGGCGCGCGATCGAGTGTTCTTTGCCGCGGCGTCCCGGCTCAATGAGGCCTCGGTTCCGAGTGTCGCGCTTACGCTGCAGGCGCTGTGGGCTTCGACGCTCGCCCTGTCGGGCGATTTCGGCGATCTCCTCAACTACATGGGTGCGGCCGGCGCCCTGTTCGGGATACTCACCATCGCGGCGGTGTTCTTGCTGCGAATCAGAAAGCCGCACGCGCGTCGGCCCTACCGGGCCTGGGGGTATCCGTACGTTCCTGCGGCACACATCCTCGGCTCGGCCGCTATCCTGATCGACCTGATACTGGTCAAGCCTGCGTATAGCCTGTTCGGTCTTTTGATTGTGCTCAGCGGGGTGCCGCTTTACCTGTGGATCAAGCGCCGGGAGCGTCTTGCCGGATCCTCGGCGCCCGAGTTCCTCGCACTCGGCAACGAACCCGAGGTCGACATCGTTTGAAGAAACGTAGCAGTGCGATCATTTTCTCCGCGGTCCTGGCGTTGATCGTCGTCACGGTGGGGCGTCTCGATGCGACCCAGGGGCCGAGTTCAGGTGAGGAGCCGCTGGCCGAACTTCGCATTGGCTATCAGAAGGGCGGGCCCCTACTGATTTTGAAGTCGAGCGGCGCGCTGGAGCGCCGCCTCGCACCTCTTCAGGTTCAGATTAGATGGGCCGAGTTCCCGTCCGGGCCGCCGCTGCTAGAAGCGCTCAACGCAGGAGCGCTGGAGCTGGGCGTCGCGGGCAATGCCGCGACAGTGTTCGCGCAGGGGGCAGCCGACTCGCAGCTCATTTATTTGGCCGCCGAGGTTCCGAATGCGCGTGGCGAAGCGGTTCTGGTCCCGAAAGACTCCAAGCTAACCAGCCTGGCCGAGCTGAAGGGCAAGACGGTTGCGTTCACCCGCGCGTCGAATGCACACTACCTTCTGATTCGCGCGCTCGAGCGCGCTCACCTGGGCTTGAACGAAATTCGACAGGCAGGTCTCTCGCCGACAGATGCGAGGGCAGCCTTCGAGAGCGGCAGCGTCGACGCCTGGGTGATTTGGGATCCTTTTTACGCCGACGCGCAACTAAACCTGGGGGCCAGAGTGCTCGCCGACGCGTCCGGTCTGGTCGACGACTCGGTGTTCTACGTTTCCACCCGTCCCATCGCCGAAAAGCATTCGCGGCTTCTTCAGATCGTGATCGACCAGATTAAAAAGACCGACCAGTGGATGCAAGCGCATCCCCGTGAGGCGGCGCAGCAACTGTCGGACGCGACCGGCCTGCCGTTGAACATCTGGCAAACTTCCATCTCACGTCATGTTTACGGCGTCCAGCCGGTCAACCAGAAGATAATCGACGCACAACAGAGCATCGCCGACATCTTCTATTCACTTGGACTTCTGCCGGCCAAAGAGAAGGTCGCGAGCGCGGTCTGGCAGCCGACGGCGAAATGAACGCGCTGTCTAGCCATCACAAAAGAGTCCGAGCGAGATGAACGCGAAATGGAAACGGAGCGCCGCCGCGCGCCTGCTGCCGTGGGTGGTGCCCTCGCTGTTGGTCGCCGCGTGGCAACTCGCTTCGCAGTGCGGATATCTACCGGCGCGTATCCTACCGGCGCCCACGGCGGTGCTCGGCGCAGCGATTCGGTTGAGCAAGTCGGGAGAGCTGTTCGAACACATTCGGATTAGCGCGTTGCGCGCGGCGCTGGGTTTCGTGCTCGGGGGCGTGATCGGGCTGGGCCTGGGCGTGCTGAGCGGAGTTTTTTCGTTGGCCGAGGATTTGCTCGATTCCAGCGTGCAGATGATTCGCAATATTCCACACCTGGCGCTGCTGCCGCTGGTAATACTGTGGTTCGGAATCGACGAGTCGGCCAAGATCGTGCTGGTCGGGTTGGGAGTGTTCTTCCCGATTTACATCAATACCTTTCACGGCATCCGCAATACCGACCCTCACCTCTTGGAGATGGCGCGCGTTTACGGACTCAAGGGCTTCGGGCTCTTCAGGGAGGTGATCTTTCCAGGCGCGCTACCCTCGATAATGGTCGGCGTCAGATATGCGCTCGGCATCACCTGGCTCACCCTGATCGTCGCAGAGACGATCGCGACGACCTCGGGGATTGGCTATCTGGCGATGAATGCTCGCGAATTCATGCAAACCGATATCGTGGTGCTGGCGATTTTGCTTTACGCGTTGCTCGGCAAGCTCTCCGATAGCGCGACCCGCTTGCTCGAGAGAAAACTGCTTAGCTGGCATCCCGCGTATCGCGCGGCGTGAGCTGGGATGCGGGTCCAGATTTCAGGCTTGGCCAAACGCTACGATGCGCGCGCGGTTCTGCGTGGAATCCATTTGACGATCGCGTCCGGCGAGTTTGTCGCCATCGTGGGTGCCAGCGGCTCGGGAAAGAGCACGCTGCTGCGGCTGCTGGCCGGTCTCGAGACGCCAGATGCCGGAAGCATCCTGCTGGATGGCACGCCCTTGCGCGGCCTCAACCGCGACGCGCGTGTCATGTTTCAAGATGCGCGTTTGCTGCCGTGGCGCAGGGTCATCGATAACGTACGTCTTGGCCTCGATCATGCGCACGACGATCGAGGGGCCGCCGCGCTCAGGATGGTGGGCCTCCCGGATCGCGATCGCGACTGGCCCGCGATTCTGTCCGGCGGCCAGCGCCAGCGCGTCGCACTGGCGCGTGCGCTCGCGAGCAATCCGCGCCTCATGCTGCTGGACGAACCGCTCGCCTCGCTCGACGCGCTGACCCGCATCGAGATGCAGCGCCTTATCGAGAGTCTGTGGATCGAGAACGACTTCAGCGCGGTGCTGGTCACGCACGATTGTGCCGAAGCGGTCGCGCTGGCCGATCGAGTCCTAATGCTTGAACGGGGTGGAATAGCGATGGAACTTCGTGTGTCGCTGCCGCGGCCGCGCGATCGAGGGGATCGTCAATTCGGGGCTTTGGAAGGGCAGGTCCTGAATCGAATTCTCGGCCGCGACAACGCAGCTGCTCAACTCGACAACTCGGAGACAAATCGCATGGCGCGCGCGCGCAGCGCCCGATAGGAACCGCTTACGATGGGTTACCAGCTCGAAGGAACTATTCTGGAAGTCTGCGATTGCGAGGTCCTCTGCCCTGGCTGTGGTCGGCGAGGCGCGGACGACGGGACCTGCGACGCGGTGGTTGCCTGTTACAGCTTACCCTGGGCGGCGTGATAGGGCTGGAAAGAACTTTTCCTGGGAGCGTCGGCTGAGCGCTCCCGCGAGAGGGCTGCTCCTGGCAGTCGCCGCGGCATTGTTGGTTGCGGGCATACACCCCGGCGTCATTGGCTTTGCGCCATCGATCGATCGCGGATGGTGCGGAATTCGTCGTCCGGATACCAATTAGGCCACACCTCGCTGTCGGCCAGCTCTCGGCCCAGCGCGTAGAAAGCCTTCAGATCCTCTATCGGTCCCGACAAGTCCCAGTCTGGATTCCACTCGTCGGAGGGCTGGTGATAGCGATGTATCCGGTAGTCATCGTGCACCGCCTGCCCGGCGGCCTTGCCCCCCTCGATCAGATCGTAGCCGCCGCCTGGCGACAGCATCGGAACGCCGAACTTGGCCAGGCTGAACTGATCGGAACGGTAGAAATGGCCCTTTTCGGGTTCCGGGTCCCCCGTCAGCACGCGCCCCTGGGTCTTGAGCACCTCTGCCAGCATGTCCTCGAGCTGTGACGATCCGAAACCCGCGAGCACCATATCGTGAGCTCGTCCTTCGGGCAGGTTGGCGTCGAGATTGATTCCGCCCACGATATGTTTGAGCGGCCAGAGCGGATGCTCCGCGAAGTAGAGCGAGCCTAAAAGCCCTTGCTCCTCCATCGTCCAGCAGATGAAGGCCACCGAGCGCCGCGGAGGCGGTTTGTCGTGCAGGAAGGCGGTGGCGATTTCCAGGATGCTTGAGACGCCCAGCGCGTTGTCCACCGCGCCATTGCAGATCTTGTCGGGTCCGGCCGCGTCCGGCTTGACTCCCAGGTGATCCCAGTGCGCGGTGTATAGTACATAGGCATCGGGATGCCTGGTGCCTCGGATGACTCCGACCACGTTGCGGGAGGTGATGCGTGCGACCGTCGAGCGCGCATCCACCGTCAGAGTTTCGCCGGTCATCTCGACGGCCTTGAATCCGCGCCGATTGGCCGCGGCCTTGAGCCCCTCATAGTCGAGTCCATCGCGTTTGAACACTTCTTTGGCGGTCTTCAGCGTGATCCATCCCTCGATTCCTACCATGCTCGCGTTCTTGTCCGGCGCGTCGAGCCAGGACCGGGTGCCTGAATTGGAATTGCGAACTACCTCCCAACCGTAAGCTGCCGGGGTGGTCTCGTGCACAATGATCGCCGCTGCGGCACCTTGCCGCGCTGCTTCCTCAAATTTGTAGGTCCAGCGGCCGTAATAGGTCATCGCTTTCCCCTTAAAAAAGCTTGGGTCGGGATGATTGTCTTCGTTGCCGGGGTCGTTGATCAGGATGACCACGGTCTTTCCTTTTACATTCGCGCCGGCGTAGTCGTTCCAGTGATATTCGGGAGCGACCACGCCATAGCCGACGAAGACCAGCGGCGAATCGACCAGCTTGACCTCGTCGCTCGCGTAGCGCGGTGTCCAGTACACCACCTCATCGGGAAACCTTGGCGTCAGCGCGTCGTCGGGCGTCCGGAAGCTGAAGGTCGACCTCGCGGCGTCCAAGTCGATACTGACTGCAGGTATGGTCTGGAAGTAGCTACCGTTATTCCCCGGACCCAATCCAATTCGCTTCATTTCATTCGCGATCCAATCTGCGGCCGCCTCACCCTCACTAGTTCCGGGCCCCCGCCCTTTGAAGGCATCGTCAGAAATAGCCTTGTCGAGGGCTGAAATGTCGGCGGGATTGATGGTGGTGCCGATAACAGGGTGAGCGGGGTATTGGGCGAGTGCCGTACTCGAGCAGAGGTAAATCAACGGAACCAGAAACCGCGCAGATCTGACCAGCAGTCGGCGCGGGCGAAGCGGTCGAGGGAGGGCAAAAGGAGCTTGTGACACGGTAAATCCTTTCGGGCATTGCTTCGAGGCCTTTGGTCGTTTAGTCTAGAAATTCAATCGACTTACTTATATTAGATACGGAGTCCGTCAGTCACGCGAGAGTCCACCTGAGCAGAAGGCCCACGATTAAATGAGGAAGGTTTTAGCACTCGTCGGAGCTGTGCCACCGCATCGCCGTCTCCTGTCCGCGACGCGGTGGATATTGAACAGCAGGTTTTCCCTGGGAGGAATCGATCGACAGCTAATCGATCTGGCCGACCAGCGCATGGTCCGTTCGAACAGCTCGCTAGCCGAAGGTGGTCGGGGTGCCTCGCCCGGGGTGGTCAGAAGCGTATTCAATTCGGATGCATTGATTATTGCCTACCCCGTCCATGACGCAGAAGTGCCAGAAGGTCTAAGAAACCTGCTCTATCATCTCCCGGTCGCGGCCGTCGCAGCGAAGCCGGTTGGAATCGTGATGATGGGCGGCAGGCACCAATACGTCCGGGCGGTCGACTGGCAATTGCGAAACCTGCTGGCACGGCGTGGTGCGCTGATAGTCCCAGCCAGCGTGCGGCTTACGCCCGCGGATTTTGAGACGGGTCTGTTGGCGGAAGACGCCAGGCAGAGCCTGAGCAATCTCGCGGATTCCGTATTCAAGTTGATGCAGGTCGCGCCCCGACCGGACGCCGAACCTCGATTGTGATCGCGGTAAAGCTGAGGGAATGCGAGTGCAATCTTTTCACCGCCACGCCGACTCTGCCTTGCAAACTTCAAGGGCGGGCATCGGCGCATTGCTGTTGCGGAGACTTACTCCTCCGGGAAAAAAGCATGCTGCCTTCCTTTTGGGAACTTTCCTGATGGTGCTTCAGGTCGCTCCAATTGCGATGGCGGAAGACACCGACCGCCTGAACGACTGCGTGGTCCTGGCGGATGCGGCGGCGGCGGCCGCCAAGGGCCGCGATGCAGGGACCCCGGTGGAGAAAATCACGGAAGCGATCCTGAAAGAAAACCCGGGCGCCGCGGTCGACGGCGAACTGAATGCAGCGATTTCGGTCGCATACGCTAATTCAAAACTCAGCCCGAAAGAGGCTTCCGCGCGGGTCTTCGAGACCTGCTTCGACGGCGAGTAATGGAGGTCCGAAACATGGCAGGAAATGACCTGGCGGCTAAGAGCTCCGGCAAAATTAACCAGACCACGACCTCTCTGAACTATCTTCTCAAGGGTGAGGAAAAGCCCGTGACCTATGCGTTCCCGCCGCCACCGGGCGTGGCGACAAGCACTCGGCGAAACGATCCGCGGACCGTAACCGTACGGGACGCACGACCGGTGGCCGATCATTTGTCGCTTGACCGACAGGGCTTCATCCTGACGCACCATGCTACCCGGGTGAAGAACTTCTACGATCAGCAGGAGGTGCATGAAGTCTATTATCCGGAAATCGAAAAGCTGCTGAAGGAAAAAACCGGGGCCGCGCGGGTCCTGGTATTTGACCATCAAGTGCGATGCCTGCCGAAGGCACAGGCAGGGGTGGATCACGCTCGCGAGCCGGTCCGTGCCGTCCACAACGACTACACCATCAGGTCGGGGCGTCGAAGGGTTAGCGACCATTTGCGGGAAGAGGCAGCGGAGCTGGTGCGACATCGCTTTGCCGAGATCAACGTCTGGCGCCCCATTGAGGGTCCGATTCAGGAGTCGCCGCTCGCCGTATGCGACGCATCGAGTATCGCGGCGGACGACTGCGTCGCGTGTGACTTCATCTACCCTGACAAAGTCGGCGAAACCTACGCGTTCACCTACAACCCCAATCATCGTTGGTACTACTTTCCTTATCTTCGCCGCGACGAGGCGATCTTGCTCAAATGCTATGACTCGGCGGAGGACGGCCGTGCCCGGTTTACCGCGCACACCGCATTTGACGATCCGAAAAGCCCACCCGATGCGTCGCCGCGCGAAAGCATCGAGGTGCGTTCACTGATCTTCTTTCCACCCGAAGATCAGAACGCGACCGGCGACCAAGCTGGCAAGCTACCCGGCTAACCCGACCATTGTTGAATCGAGATCTGACGCGGAGATTCTGAAAACGATGAACGAGGGTGCGGTCGTGGAACAGGCCAGGCGTCTTGCCGATGATTTCAGCAAGCGCGCCGCCGAGCATGACCGCGACGGGTCGTTTCCCTTCGAAAATTTCCGGTTGCTAAAAGAAGCTGGCTTGCTCGCGCTGACCGTGCCACGGCAATACGGTGGCGGCGGCGCCGGACTGGCCGACACGGTCGAGGTACTTGGCGCGATCGCGCAGGGCGATGCATCCACGGCGCTAGTACTCGCGATGCAGTACGTGATGCATGCCTCGATCGCGCGAAGTCAGACCTGGCCGCAGCGCATTCGTGAGATGCTCGCGCGCGAGGCCGTGGCGCGCGGGGCACTGATCAACGCGTTGCGAGTCGAACCCGAACTTGGTACGCCCGCGCGCGGCGGTCTGCCGGCTACGGTCGCCAGCTCATTCAAAGGAGGATGGAGCCTCTCCGGCCACAAGATTTATTCGACCGGCATTCCGGCGCTCAGTTGGTTCATGGTCTGGGGCCGGACCGAGGAACCAGCGCCGCGCGTGGGAACGTTTCTGGTTCCAGCCGCTGCGCAGGGAATCCGCATCGCCGAAACCTGGGACCATCTCGGGATGCGCGCCAGCGGCAGCCACGATGTCATTTTCAAGGGGACGCAGATTCCCTGCGATTATGCGGTTGATATTCGCGAGCCTCGCGCGTGGTCGGCGCCTGACGCCGAGCAGGCCGCGTGGTACGTGCTGCCGATTGTCGCGCTTTACGACGGCGTGGCGCGCGCAGCCCGGGACTGGCTGGTCAACTATCTGACCGAACGCAAACCGACGGCGTTGGGCGCGGCGCTTTCGACTTTGCCTCGCTTCCAGGAGGCGGTCGGCGAGATCGATGCGCGGCTGCTTACCAACCGCATCCTGATTGAAACGGCAGCGTCTGGTGCCGATCGGGGTCGGCCGCCGTCTCCCGGCGAGAGCGGACTCATAAAGATGACGGTCACCACAAACGCAATCGCGGCAGTCGAAAGTGCGGTGGAGCTGACCGGAAATCCCGGACTGAGACGCGCCAATCCGCTGGAGCGCCATCTGCGAGATGTGCTCTGTTCGCGAATCCACACCCCGCAGAACGACAGCAGTTTGATCACCGCGGGGCAGGCGGCATTCCGAGCGCTTCGCAAGGAGAGCGGCGTATGAGCGTAGAATTCATCGGGATGATCGGTACGCAAAGCGCCTCGGAGACTCATCCGCCGCGCGGCCCCTTGATCGACGTTGACTACGTCCGGCGCTTCGCACAGGCGCACGAGCGGGCGGGATTTGACCGTATTCTGATCGGCTATTTCTCCAACGGTGCCGATGGCTTCATCGTCGCGTCTTACGCCGCCTTCGTGACCGAGAAACTCAAACTAATGCTGGCGCATCGTCCTGGCTTCGTCGCACCCACGGTTGCGGCGCGCAAGCTCGCCACGCTCGATCAGTTCAGCGGCGGGCGGCTAGCGGTTCACATCATCACAGGCGGTGACGATGGTGAGCAGCGCAAAGACGGAGACTTCTTGTCGCATGACGAGCGATATGCCCGCACCGACGAATACGTTGGAATCCTTCGCCGCATCTGGACTGCTGATCAGCCGTTAGATCACGAAGGGCGGTACTACAAATTCCAAGGTGCGTCATCGGAGGTAAGGCCGTTACAACAACCCTATCCTCCGATCTACTTCGGTGGTTCGTCGGACGCGGCGCTCTCAATCGCGGGCAAACACGCCGATGTCTATGCTCTGTGGGGCGAACCGCTGGAGGAAGCTGGCCGCACGATTAGCCGGGTGAGAACGTCTGCCGCACGCCACGGCAGGACCGTGCGCTTTAGTCTCTCCACGAGACCGGTACTGGCGTCGACGGAAGCCGAAGCTTGGGATCGCGCGCGGAGCATTATCGAGACCGTCAGACGAATTCGAGGTCGCGCGATGCTCCCAGGATCGGGCAAGACCCCGCAGTCGGTCGGTTCGCAGCGACTGCTGGAGGCTGCCGCGAAGGGCAAGGTCCTCGACGAGCGATTGTGGACCGAAGTCGCTGCGGCGACTGGCGCGCGCGGTAACACCACGGCTTTGGTGGGAACGCCTCAACAGGTGGGTTCCTCGTTGCTCAAATACTACGACCTCGGGGTTACCACCTTTCTAATCCGCGGATTCGATCCCCTCGAAGATGCGATCGACTACGGTCGCGAACTGATTCCTTTTGTGCGAGACGAGGTTGCACGCCGTGAGGCCGCAGGTGTCCATCACGCCGCATTCTGAGAAGCTGAAGCGATGATCAAGTGGTCAGCAATTTTTACAAGTGCTATTCCCCAGGGCCGTCTGCTTGGCGTTATTCGATGGCTCCTGGAAGACGGACCCACCCGAAGGTCAAATATCTTGGCCCCCAAACTCTGGCGGACAGGCGTTAGGCAGCCGTACGGGCGGCGGGTTGTTGCGGCGTTTTGGTTGCCATGCTGAACAGTTCACATTGGGGTGCTTTCGAAGCCGTCGTGGTCGAAGGGCGCATGATTGCGGCGCGACCCTTCGTCAAGGATCCTGATCCGTCGCCTATCCTGCGTTCAATTCCCGACGGGCTTTATCATCCAACTCGCGTGGCCCAACCGGCCGTTCGGGTTGGCTGGCTAGAGGGCGGACCCGGCGCGACGCGGGAAGGCCGCGGTGCCGATCGCTATGTTTCAGTGAGCTGGGAGCACGCGCTCGATCTGATCGCCAACGAAATCAAACGCGTCATTTGCGAGCGTGCTAATCAGGGTATTTTCGCCGGTTCCTATGGATGGGGCAGCGCCGGCCGTTTTCATCACGCTCGTACCCACTTGCAGCGTTTTCTCGGCGGCATCGGCGGGTTCACAGGATCGTGCGATACCTACAGCAACGCGGCGGGAGCCGTGCTCGTCAAAAATATCCTCGGCACTGCGCGGGCGATGAACGGTCCCGGCACGAGCTGGAAGAGCATTGCCGACCACGCGAATCTGGTCGTGATGTTCGGCGGAGTGCCGATTCGCAATACTCAGGTGACTCCGGGTGGAATGGGTGAGCACACGACCCGTAACTGGCTTAAGCGCGCAGCAGCCGCGGGCGTCGAATTCTGCAACATCAGCCCGATGCGCGATGATACGCCGTCGTTTCTGAAAGCCGAATGGATCGCGCCGCGACCCAACAGCGATACCGCGCTGATGCTCGCTCTGACCCACACGCTGATCACGGAGGGGTTGCACGATGCGGATTTTTTGGGCCGCTACTGTACGGGTTTTTCCGAGTTCCGCGACTATTTGCTCGGGAAAGCGGACGGCGTAGCCAAGTCGGCTGATTGGGCCGCTGGGCTTTGTGACCTGGCAGCCCACAAGATTCGGGAACTTGCTCGTCGCATGGCGGGGTCGCGGACCTTCCTTATCGTCAACTGGTCGCTGCAACGCAGCGACCACGGCGAGCAGCCGATCTGGGCGGCAATCGCGCTGGCCGCGACCCTGGGCCAGATGGGTCTCCCAGGTGGTGGCCTGGGTTTCGGTTACGGGAGTATGGAGGGGGTGGCAGGTTTGCCCCACGACGCTCCACTGCCCACCCTGCCGCCGGGGCGAAACCCGATCCGCAGCTACATTCCGGTTGCGCGAATCGCCGATTTGCTGCTGCGTCCCGGCGAACCCTTCCAGTACAACGGGGAGAACCTGATCTACCCCGATATCGACCTGATCTATTGGTGCGGAGGAAACCCGTTTCACCATCATCAGGACCTCAATCGGTTGATTCACGCCTGGCGCAGGCCCTCCACGATCATCGTTCACGACCCCTGGTGGACCGCCACCGCCCGTCACGCTGACATTGTACTACCGTCGACGACGACCCTGGAGCGCGACGATATCGGCGCAAGCGCGCGGGATAGATTCATCGTGGCGATGAAACGAGCAGTCCCTCGAATCGGGGGCGCCCGCGACGACTTTGAGATATTCGGTGAACTCGCCGCGCGCTTCGGCACTCGCGATTTGTTTAGCGAAGGACGAAGCGCGAGCGAATGGGTCCGGCACATATATGAAGTAGCGCGCGACTTGGCCGAGAGAAGGGGTTTTAGCTGGCCCGATTTTGATGAGTTCTGGGAGCGAGGCTACCTGGAAAATCAAGGCTCCTCGAAAGCGCAGGTGTTTTTCGAGGAGTTTCGCAAGGATCCTGATCGACATCGGCTAAACACGCCCTCGGGTCGAATCGAAATTTTCTCCCGGAAGATAGCTGGCTATCGATACGAGGATTGTCCGGGACATCCCGTCTGGATGGAACCCGCGGAATGGCTGGGAGGCGACCTTGCAGCCAAATATCCGCTTCACCTTCTGACCACCCAGCCGAGCACACGTCTGCACGGCCAGCTGGACATGGGTTGCTTGAGCAAGGAAAGCAAGATCGCGAATCGCGAGCCGATGCGAATTAACCGACGAGATGCGGAAGCTCGCGGAATTCGCAACGGAGATATCGTGAAGGTATTCAACGATCGCGGGGCGATTCTGGCGGGGACGATAGTCACTGATGAGATCCGCGCCGGCGTAATCCAGATCTCGACCGGCGCATGGTACAACCCCGTTGAGCCGGGGCAAGTCGGCAGCCTCGACGGACACGGCAATCCCAACGTGCTGACTCTGGACAAGGGGACCTCGCGGCTGGCACAGGGCCCGAGCGCTCAGACCACCTTGGTTCAGGTCGAGAAATACATCGGTAAACCACCGCCCATGACCGCGTTCGAACCGCCCGTCATGCAATCCCGGTAGAGGATGGTTTGATGGCCGCGTGCGAAGGCCCCACCGGTCGGCAGGATGACCGGTCTCCTGGTCCGATTGTCGCACGGCACGAACCGGAATCGCTCGATCACGCACGGCGAACAACAATGACTCGACGGCTCGACACCCCGGTTAAAGGCGCTCAACGTTTCACCAATATTTTTGCGATTACCGCGGTCGTCGCAGCTTTCACACTCATCGTGGCGAAAAATCTCCCCGGTGATACGAACGGTCAGCTACTCAACGTTTCCTACGATCCAACCCGCGAACTTTACCAGCGCCTAAACGACGAATTCGCCGCCAGCTACGAGAAGAGCACAGGAAAGCAGATTACCATCGTGCAATCGCACGGCGGTTCTTCGCGTCAGGCGCGATCGGTGATCAACGGCGATCAGCCCGCCGACGTCGTAACCTTGGGCCTGTTTTCGGATATCGACGCCTTGCGCAAGCGCGGCCTGATCGCGAAGGGATGGGAGAATCGGCTGCCGAACCACTCCAATCCTTACACTTCGACCATCGTCTTCGTGGTGCGCAAAAACAATCCGAAGAATATCCGTGATTGGCCGGACCTGCTGCAGCCCGACGTTCAGATCCTCACGCCGAATCCGAAGACCTCCGGCAACGGCAAGCTGTCCGCGCTGGCGGCCTGGGGAGCGATCGTCACCCGGGGCGGGAGCGAGGCTGACGCCCGTGCGTATCTCAGGGCATTTTACCAGCGCGTTCCGGTCATGGATGAAGGCGCGCGGTCCAGCGCGATGACCTTTGCGGCCGGCGAGGTTGGGGATGTGCACCTGACCTGGGAAAACGAAGCGATCCGCGAAGCGGCCGAAGCCAACGGCGCCCTCGAGGTCGTTTATCCTCCGGTCAGCATACTCGCGGAACCCTACGTTGCGTGGGTTGATGCGAACGTGGATCGGCGCGGAACCCGCGCGGTGGCGCAAGCCTACCTGCAATTCCTCTTCACCGATTCGGCACAGCAAATCATCGCGCAGCTCGGCTACCGTCCCTACCGGCAGCAGACCGGGCCACGCCCGAGCAACCATCTCCCGAGGATCTCGTTATTTCCGATCACGGCGATCGCGCACGATTGGGACGATGCTCAGGAGAAGTTTTTTGGCGAGAACGGAATCATCGACAGCGTGACCGGGCTACACTCGAAATGAGCGACCATCCGAATTTGCGTTTGGCCGGGGCGTTACCCGCGTCCTCACCGGCGCCTCGCCGCAGCTCTAGATTTCATATCAGCTACACGTCCGAGGATCTGAGGAAGGATCTGCTCGCGGGTCTGACCGTCGGCGCTATCTCTCTGCCGCAGGGTATGGCGTATGCGCTGCTGGCCGGGGTCGATCCACGCTTCGGGCTTTACTCGGCAATCGTGGTAACCGCGGTCGCATCGATATTCGGCGCGTCCTCCCATCTGATTAACGGCCCCACCAGCGCCATCTCGCTGGTGGTTTTTGGGGCACTGGCGTTCTTCGACCCGGAGCAGAAAATCGAGGCCGCGGAAGCTATGTTTCTGCTCGGTGCGATGGTCGGGGCCATCCAGATTTTCATCGCGGTGTTCAGGCTGGGCGATCTGACTCGCTACATCTCGGAATCAGTCATTCTCGGCTTCATGACTGCCGCCGCCGGTCTGCTCGCGCTCGGCCAACTCGGCAACACCCTGGGGGTCCGCGACCAAGGCACCCGCGCCGATCACATCCTCTACCGGCTCTGGCTGACTCTGGCCAAAGGCGATCCGATAAATTACCAAGCGCTGGCGATTGCCGCGGCAACTTTGGTGCTGGCAATCGCCCTGCGCAAACTGGTGCGCCGCTATCGATTGCCGCAATTCGACATGCTCGGCGCGCTGGTCGCGGTGGGAGTAATCGCCTACCTCGCCGGATGGACCCGGCTGGGGTTCTCGGGCAAGACCCTGATTCCGGTTTCAGGAGCGGTGCCGGCCACTCTACCGGCGCCACATATCCCGCAGGTCAAGTTGATCTGGGCCAAAGATCTCGCTTCAAGTGCTCTCGCGATCGCGTTCCTGGGGCTTTTGGAAGCTCTGGCGATAGCGAAATCGATCGCGAATCAGACCCAGCAGAAGTTCGATTTCAATCAACAATGCCTGGCCGAGGGTTTGGCGAATCTGGCGGGAGGGTTCTTTCGATGTCTGCCCGGCTCGGGTTCGCTCTCCCGCTCAGCGATAAATTTTCAGGCGGGAGCTGTAACCCGTTTTTCGGGCATCATAACCGCCGCCGCCGTTGCCGTTGCAGTGCTGCTGCTCGCTCCCCTGGCGCGCTTCGTTCCCAAGTCGGCCCTGGCCGCGCTTCTATTGATAACCGCGGCGCGGCTCATCGAGCCCACCCGTATTCTCTATACGATCAGAGCATCGGGCGCGGATGCGTGGGTGTTCGCGATTACCGCGGTGTCGGCAATCGTACTCGGGCTCGACGAGTCGATTCTGATCGGCGTGGGACTGTCGGTGATCCTGTTCGTGCCGCGAGCGGCCCGGCTGAAGGCTACGGAACTGATAGTGGACGGGCAGGGAGTGGTTCGCGACCGGCGCCCGGAGGATGCACCCTGCACTGCGTTCATTCTCTACGATTTCGAGGGCGAGCTCTTCTTCGGCGCGGGACCGGAGCTGGATCGGTATTTTTCAGGATTGATTGATCAAGTCCACCGGAAGGGGATGGGGCACATTGTTCTGCGGGTGAAGCGCCTGCGCAATCCGGACGTGGTCTGTCTGGAACATCTCGAGCACTTTCTCAGGAAGGCTGAGAGGGAGGGCATTACCGTGCTGATCGCGGGACTGCGCCCCGATTTGATTGCGGCGATGCGCCGGCTCCGCTTCAGCGTATGGCTTTCCGATGATCGGCTCTTTCCGCAGGGAAACGACGAGGATTCAGCGACGCTTGCGGCCATCCGCAGCGTCTACCAACGGCTCGGCGGTAGCAACACCTGCGAGCATTGCGGATCGGACCAGGCATCTCACGCTCGGAATCGTCTCTATTACCTCGTTTGAAACGGGTCGGTCGCATCAGGGAGAGTACGGCAACTTGTTCATCAGCTGAAGGACTTCCTCCTCCACCAGGTCGGGCAATTGTGCTGCCCACTCAGCGAACTCCTTGTCTCGACCAACTCTGGCGAGCGTTTCGGTCACCCCATTGGGATCACTTACTTCCCACAGGTCGACGACGCTGTTGAGCCGCCCGATCGCATTCTGGTAGGCACCGATCAATTTCCATCCTTCCCTTTCCAGAGCAGGCTTGAGATGGCTCATGACTTCGTTGAATTTGCGCTGCTGTCCGTATTTCACCTTCAAGCTGGCGAGAAGGTAGTAAGCCATCGGCCACCTCCCGTAGCGCACTTCATGGTCTGGAACGACGCGTCATCGTCCGACCCGTCGGACGGGATCGCTACCGTCCCAGGTTCGATGTTCCTCACGCATCATCCGGAAGAACTCCGCCGTACCCGGTGCCGGCTTCAGGATTTCCAACAGCGATGCCGGACCACCAGCGGAATCCACATACATGACCTCTCCGCCGCCGGGCACCAGGGCTTCCTGCGCTACCTGGAGGCGAGCTCGATTGCAAAGGTCTCGAGCCGGGTCGATGTCATCGACCAACATGCACACGTGATGGAGGCCCTCGTGACCGTCGTCGCGCCAGGTCTTGAAAATCGAGGGCGCCTCATTGTGCTGCGTGATCAGCTCGATCTGCATGTTGCCCCAGTAGCCGAGCATCATCGAGAAGTCTATTTCGACGGGTTGCCCGCGGTAGCGAGCGCGATCCAGTTTCACATGTTCGAAAGAATAGAAAGGCCCCGCTCCAAGCGTTTTCGTCCAGAATCTCAACGCCTGCTCGAAATCGCGCGGCACATAGGCCATCTGCATGATCTCGCCGAGCTGCGCGATCAAGGCCGGTCTATTCATCCGCCTGCTCCTTCGGCTGCTTTGCCCATGCGATGCCGCGGCGCAACAATTCGTAGTACACCGGCAGCTCCCAGGCGCCCCGCTCCCGGTGCGGATACCAACCGATCAGCGGCTGCATGTCGTAATGTCCGCGGCAATGCCCCAGAGTTAGGTACAGCACCGCACCCCTGCCCACATCCTTAAGGTAGAAGACCGGGTGCTTCGCCCGCGGCCAGGCTCTGTCCACGAACCCCTCTGCGCTTCCCTCGAACTCGGTTTCAAGCAACACGTGCAAGGGGCCGTAGGTCTTGAGCAGGTATTGCTCGTCGTTTGCCTCGAACGGCGCGATGCCGCGCACGAGTGGATTTTCGGGATCGGCAACGGTCACGCGATATGGCGCGATGGGAGGATGCGCGATGAACATCGAGCCCAAGGTTTCCATGAAATGCGGTGCCCAATTCGGGCTATCAACCTGTCCCGATTTGAGGAATCGCAAAATTGAATTGGTCCCGTGGAGCGCGTACCAGCGGCCGCCTCGGGCAAGGAAGTTGCGCAGCCGTTCCTGCTCGCCGAGGCTGGGAACCACGTCGCAGGTATACGTCACCAGAAAGTCCGAGGAAGAGATCACCTCAGCGTTCGAATAGTCCTCGAAAACGCGGACGCGAACCCGCTCGTCTTCCGCGAGCAGTTTGAGCAATTCAAGCCTGGCGAAATCTATATCGTGGTACTTGCCACCCGCGACCAATGTGCAGCTCAGTGGTTTGGCGTTAGCCGTCACAGCTCTCACACCTGGTCAGGCCTTGCTCGGTTCGGCGGCCGACGGCTCGCGTTCGAGGTCAGGTGACATCTCTCCCTGCCCGTTAGGTGAGGAGCGGTTTTGTCGATGCGTCTGCTTGAACAACTCCTCGGAGGAGAGGTTGAGATAGTAGTCAATCGCATCGTGCAGGCGATGAAGACCAAGTTCGTTCTTTCCGAAGAGGAACTCCTGGTTTCCACCGCTCGCCAGTCCTCGCTGAATTCGCGCGCAAACCCAGTTATCTTCCTTCTCCACCGCATGCATAAACAGCTTCACACTAGCTTCGATTCGAGCGCGCTCTTCGTCGCTGGCCGGAAGACGAGGATAGATGTGACTCTGGATGGTGCGTGATACTTCCGGTGTGGGTCCCGGTAGCAGTTGCGACATCATCCCGCCCTGCCGCGAGATGGCAAACGACACGTTGGGGAAGATGGTCCGGACGACACTGACGCCTTCCTCGAGGTCCCATTCCTGCTGAGGCTTGTTGCGCAACCCCTGGATTCGATAGGTCGGGAACCCCACTCTTTGATGGGGTCCGTACGCATCATAGGTCATGATGTTGTTCATCACCTGCTTTGCAATCGTGTTCGGATGAAGGACCGAGAAGTGATAGCCCTCGAGGTAGCCATCGTGGGCGACCTTCCAGTTCGAGGTGGGCAGTTCGTTTTGCTGGTAGAGGCGCCAGTTCTGGAAATCGAACGATTCCAGTTCCGGCAGCATCCCGCCCAAGTATCGTTCCAGATCGATCGGCGCGCCGGGCGTCAAGCGCACGAAGACCAGGCCAGCGCGTTCGGCCAACGGCAGCTCGACCAGACCTCGGGACGCGACCTCTACCTCGCCGAACTTGTGACGTCCCGCGATACCGACCAGCGCGCCGCGATCGTCAAACGTCCAGCCATGATAGGGGCAGGTAAACCGATCGCATTGCCCTTTGCCCTCGTCGGTGAGGAGCGTGCCCCGATGTGTGCAGGTACGAATGAAAGCACGCACCACGCCATCTTGGCCGCGCACCATCAGTAGCGGGACGCCGATTACATCGATCGCCTTGTAGTCGCCGGGCTCGCGCAGTTCGCAACTGAGCGCCAGCAACAACGGCAGGCGCCGAAAGATCTGGTCCATCTCGCGCTGCCAGCGCAACGGGTCAAGATAGTTCCGGACGGGGATGTGCTTTACCGACTCAGCCGAATCGGTGCTGCCATTGGTGACGTGAGCGAGCAATCGCTCTGCCAACGCGAGGTATTCGGACCGTCGCATAGAGGACTCCTTCAGCCGCCCGAGCTGACTCCGAGCTGGCCCATCTTGCGCCCGTCAAAGGTGATGAAGTGCTCCGGGGTCACACAGATGACGATGCGGCGCGGAGAGTCGAGCATTGCCACAAAACCGGCCTGCTGTTTCTGGTTGCCGGGAATCAGAGCGGCCGCAAGGGCCCGGGTAAAACCAACCCTTGGTTGCTGGGTCCTTAAGGATCTCGCAGCGTCCTATGATGGTTATGGTGGCCGGCGGCATTCTTGTCCCGGCGCTGGAAACTGCCACTGAAACGCGACCATCGCGACGCACGGCAGACACCCGCGGCCGCTGGCTGCTGGCAGTGAGCCACAACTTCCGCTCACGCCAAACGTAGCTCATCACCACACCGACCGGCCATCCATCGGACCTCCGCCACATGAATACGCACTCATTCTGCTCGCGAAGGAGCTTCTCCTGGTCTGCCGCGCCGAGCATCAGATCCGACACTTCCTCGTAGTCTTTCATCCTTCCTTCACCGGGAATGAAAAGTCAGCCTTCCGCTATCGAGCGATCTTTTTTCGTCCTCGGACCGGTGCGCTTGACCAGCCGCAGTTTCGTACGGCCGCGCGCGATGGCGTGGCGCACCATCGTTTGAGCGAATTCCAGAAATCGCGCGCGTTCAGCAGGGTCGGCAGGTTTGCTCCAATAGAAGGTGTCGTAGCCGGTCATCAGGGCGAGGAGCGCCAGCGCAAGGCCCTTGGGGTCTTCCGCCCCTGCCTCGCGCAGCGCTTCCGCCATCGGCTCGCTGTAGCGGAATTGCACCTGCGTGTAGAATCGGTTGACCGTTCCGGCACGAACGCAGGCCGCCCAGTACTCTATGAAAGCTAATGAAGCCTGCCACTCTTCGGTGGTGCGGGTGAGATACGTTTCCAGTAAGCGCTCAATCCGCCTGACCGGATCGGACTCGGAGTTGCGGATCTGGCCGAGCACGCGCAGTAGCCCATCGAACAGTCTCTGCACGACGCACTGCATCAATTCATTTTTGTCCTTGAAATAATAGTGAAGGATCGAAAGGGGTACTTTCGCTTCCCGCGCGACCAGGCGAAGCGAGGTTGCGGGGAATCCTTTTTTACAAACAATTCGCAGCGCGGCCGCTTCAATCTCCTCGCGCCGGATCTGATGAACGGCGGCCTTCAGTTTGGAATTTGCATATCGCGGCATCGGTCTATCACGGACATCGGTTCGATTTTCTCGGACGCTTGACCGACGCTAGTGAAGAATGCCGCGACTTGTCAATCCCGCACAGGCGGTCGACGTCGGAATCTTGGAATTGTCGAAGAACCAGGTGCCGAGCTTGACGTTCGGACCTCCGCCCGTCACTACAACCGGCTTCTTGCCTACGCGACGGCGGGTTTCGCCAGAGGTGAACCGTCGGACCAGGGGGCTATAATTTCGCTTGTAGGAAGATTGTCCAAACACGCAAGGTCATCTGGGTGTAGCGCCCCAAGGACCCTATCTCGACGTGTCCCGCAACGCCAAATCGCATCAGGAGGCGCCTCGCCCGACGCCGAAAGATGGCGTCGATTTGTCCCATAGGAGAGGAGGGGTTCAAGATAGGCGCTAGGTCTTGCGGCGGCTTGGACCAGCGGGTTTGTGCGGTTTGCAGCCGTCGAGGAAGACCTCGACGGCATGCATCAGGCGTGGTTCAAGAGCTTCACTCTCATCCTTCCACCATCCGACCAGCCAGTTGCCGGCGGTGATAGTGAAAATTCCCTCCAGCATCTCGGCCAATTGCCGGGGCTGTGCGTCGCGGCGAATCTCGCCCCGTCGCTGGCCCTCGGCGAATAGCCTCTCGAAGAGTTGGTAGTTGCGCAGGACCTTCTCGCGGAGGATTCCCTGCGGAGCGGACAGCAACTGCGAGCGTGCGGTCATTATTTCGCTGAACTTGCGATCTGCCGACAATCCCAACGCCCACAGTCGCATCAGGCCCCGGATCCGATCGGGAACCGGCAGATCCTTCTGGTTCAACAGCATTGCCAAATTGACTGCGGTCTCATCGAGCTGCTCTTCGGCAAACGCGTCGAGCAGCGCGTCCTTGGCGGGAAAGTAGTTGAAAAAGGTCGCCTCGCTGATGCGCAGACGGGCGATGATGTCCTGCACACGGGTGCGTCCGTAGCCGCGTCTGCGAAACAGCGCGACAGCGGCATCGAGGATCGCACGCCGCTGTTCAGCCTTTTTCTCCTCGCGCAGGCCCATGGCCCTAATCAATTACCGCGCAGATGAAAGGAAGGAAATTATCTGCCCGGGTGCGGTGTTTTTCCTGCATTGACGGGGCGCCCGCCTTTTCTTAGGGTTAACCCTAAGAATTTAGTTAACTATACCGTGACCCGGGGCCGAGATGAAATTCATCGAGTTGGTGCTGAAAAATCTGCTGCGTAACCGTCGGCGCACGATTCTGACCGTGCTGTCGATCGGCGTGTCGCTATTTATTTTCTCGGGGCTGATAAGCCTCCCGGCGGTCGCGAATCGAATCCTCGCCGATACCGCATCTTCGCTGCGAATTGCGACTCACAACCGTGCGGGGCTGGCTTACGAGCTGCCGGCAGCCTACCAACAGCGAATCGCGGCGATTCCGCACGTGGTGGCAGTTTCACCCGAGAGCTGGTTCGGCGGCATTTACCACGAGGTTTACGATCAGTTCGGCAACGAGGCGGTAGATCCCGACAGGGCAGAAGAAGTCTGGCCCGACTGGGGCGTGACACATGAACAATGGCAGCAGTTCAGAAAGTTGCGCACCGCGTGCCTGGTGGGCGCGTCCACCATGAAACTGTTCAACTTGCACGTCGGGCAGCAAATCATGCTACGCGGAACCTATTACCGCTTTCCGGTGACGCTCACGATCGTGGGAGAACTCACGGGCAAAGCGCCTCGCGATTTCCTGATCTTCCGGCGCGACTACCTTCAGGAAGCTGCGCATCGCTCACCCTTTATCGACATCTTCTGGTTGCGGGTGGACAAGACGGAGAACGTGGGCGCCGTGATTGCGGCCATCGATCGGGAATTCGCAAACTCGTCGGCCGAAACCCAGAGCGAATCGGAGGCATCGTTTGTGGCGGGGTTTATCGGGGGCTTTCGCATCTTCATCAAGATGGCGGAAATCCTCGGCGTCATGGTGGTGATCACCATCGCATTCGTATGCGCCAATACTGCGGCGATGACGATGCGCGAGCGGCGCAGCGAGATAGCGATAATGCGCGCGTTGGGGTTCAGGTCGGGCACCGTTCTGTGGTTGTTACTCGGCGAGTCGCTAGCGATCAGCCTGATGGGGGGAATACTGGGATGCAGTGTCGGCAACCTGGCGCTGCGTGCATTCGCCAGCGCCTTCCCGTCCCTGGGTGGGTTGCCGCAAATGCCTCCGGAGGTGGTAGCGGAAACGCTGGTAGCGGCCGCGCTTATCGGAATTCTGAGCGCGTTGATACCGGCGCGCGCGGCGGCACGGCAAAGTATCGTGGGGACGCTGAGGGCAGTGCCCTAAGGAGGCGCAGCGCGAACGAAGGAAACCTTGCGGTGGGGGTGGGCGACCTGACCCGGTCCTTTTTTCGGCTGACGCTTCGCGCAAGAGAGAGGGAAATCAGGCGGCCAGCTCCGCGCTCTCAACTCCCTTGTTCCAAGGTCAAGGTGAGTTTT
>JAFAHS010000343.1 GCA_019237115.1 Deltaproteobacteria bacterium | reverse complement strand
CCTGATCCGAGCGGGTAAGACCGCTAGAGGGGCGGATTCATTGAGATTTGGGAACGAATTAACATCGTGGTAATAATCGCTCGTTATATTACTAGAAGGGTGTTCCAGCCAGATTTCGGCGCCTTATAGTCTTTAATCGCGGGTTGTATTTGGCGGAATTGGGAACCTCGGTGGCGGAAAACGTGGCGGTGGTGGGGCGTGAAAGGCGCCGCGCCCCAGTCGTGCACGTCCGCCTGTTCGGCGACCGCCTCTTCAATCTGGTAACTCTCGTCCTCGGTGCTCTGATCCTCCTCCTGCTGATTGGTCTTGCCGCCGCGCTGGTGCTCGATGCGCTGCCGGCACTCCGCAAGTTCGGACCGGCGTTCCTGGTAAGTACCGACTGGGATCCCGTCAACGACGTATATGGGGCACTCCCCTTCATCTGGGGAACCGCGGTTTCCTCGGCGATCGCTTTGACGATCGCAGTGCCGCTGAGCCTCGGCGTCGCGTTGTGTCTGAGCGAGATGGCACCCGAGTGGTTGTCGCGGCGGTTGGGTTTTCTGGTCGATTTGCTCGCCGCGATTCCATCGGTCGTATATGGCCTATGGGCGATTTTTGTTTTGGGCCCGTGGGTTCGCGATTATGTCGAGCATTTTCTTGGAACCTATCTGGGCTTCCTGCCGATGTTCGCGGGACCCAAGGTGGCAGTCGGGATGTTTTCCGCTGGCGTAGTGCTGGCGATCATGGTCATACCCTACATTTCGTCAGTCTGCACCGACGTTTTTCGCGTTGTGCCGCAAACCCAGCGCGAGGCGGCGATTGCGCTCGGCGCGACCAAGTGGGAGATGGTTCGCATGGCGGTCTTGCCTTACGGCCTTAGCGGAATCATCGGAGCCATAATTCTCGGCTTGGGCCGCGCGCTCGGTGAGACCATCGCGGTCGCAATGGTTATCGGAAATGCGCCGAATATTTCGCTCTCGTTATTCGCTCCTGCCGCGACTCTCGCCAGCGTTATCGCCAATGAATTTGCCGAAGCGACCAGCGACCTTTACGTGTCCGCCCTGATAGCGCTGGGCCTGGTGCTCCTTGGATTGGGCATTGTGCTCAACGTCGTGGCCCGTCTGCTGGTGGCCGCGGTAGCGCGACAAAGGTTCGACACCGGAAGGTAAATGGCGGGCGCCACCTTCAAAGAAAGCAACTACGCTCTGCGCAAGTTCAAGAGCGATTTCATGATGACCATTACGGTCGCCGCCACGGTCATCACCTTGATTCCCTTGTTCCTGGTGCTCGGCTACCTTCTCTTCAAAGGAGCCTCCAGCGTCAACTGGGCGTTCTTCACCCACATGCCCGCCCCCGTTGGTGAGAAGGGAGGCGGAATGGCCAACGCGATTGTCGGAACCTTCCTGGTGGTCGGCATCGCATGTCTCATCGGCGTCCCGATTGGAATCGGCGCCGGCCTCTTCCTGGCGGAACATCGCAACCATCGTCTCGCGGATGCCGTGCGGTTCTCGGCGGACGTTATGATGGGGGTGCCGTCGATCGTCGTGGGCATCTTCGCCTATGCCGTGATCGTCCATCCGATGGGTCGTTTTTCGACGCTCGCCGGGGCCTTCGCCCTTGCGATAATCATGATTCCGCTGGTCACGCGCACCACCGAAGAGATGATTATCCTGGTGCCGCACGAGCTGCGCGAAGCATCCTTGGCGCTTGGCGTGCCACAGTGGAGAACTTCGCTGTCGGTGATAGTGCGCACGGCGCTGAGCGGAATTGCCACCGGCGTCATCCTCGCCATCGCCCGGGTCGCGGGCGAGACCGCTCCTTTGCTGTTCACCGCTTTTGGCAATCACTTTTGGTCGACATCGCTGGTACAGCCGATCGCGACGCTGACCGTGCAAGTCTATACGTACGCCATTTCGCCTTTCCCCGATTGGCAGCGCCAGGCCTGGGCCGGCGCTTTGGTATTAACCGGAATCGTATTGGCGCTCGAACTGGGTGTCCGATGGGTAACCAGGGGGCCAGCCAAGACGGCTCACTAGCCATGGCCGATAAACTCGTAGCCAAACATCTGAACGCGTTCTTCAACCAAACCCGCGCGGTCAAGGATATCAATCTGAACTTCCCCGAAGGGAACGTCACCGCGATCATCGGCCCTTCGGGATGCGGAAAATCCACCATGGTGCGGTGCCTCAATCGCATGCACGAAGTCATCCCCGGCGCCCGAGCCGAGGGCGAGGTGTTACTGGATGGGGAGAACATCTATGAAGCCTCGATAGACCCGGTGCAGGTGCGCCGGCGAATCGGGATGGTTTTCCAGAAGCCCACGCCGTTTCCCACCATGTCGATAGAGGACAATGTCGCGGCCGGGTTGACCCTCAACTCGGTTGGAGTGGGACGCGCGGAGCGCGACCGGATAGTCGAAAAGAGCCTGCGCCAGGCGGCGCTGTGGGAGGAGGTGAAGGACCATCTGAGGCGTCCGGGCGGGAGTCTTTCCGGCGGCCAGCAGCAGCGCCTGTGCGTGGCGCGGGCCCTGGCGGTCGAGCCGGAGGTGCTTTTGATGGATGAGCCGTGTTCGGCTCTCGACCCGATTTCCACAGCCCGCATCGAAGAGCTCTTGCTGGAGCTCAAGTCGAACTACACAATCGTTATCGTGACCCACAACATGCAGCAAGCTGCTCGTACCTCCGACTACACTGCCTTTCTCTACCAGGGGGACCTTATCGAATTCGGCGAGACCAACCAGATTTTCACCAATCCGACCCGCCGCGAGACGGAAGACTATATTACCGGGCGCTTCGGGTAGGGCCGAAGGAGGGGGCGATGGACACGACGCAGCCGCAGCATACCAATCGACAGTACGAGGAGGATTTGCGCGGCCTGCGCGCCGGTCTCCTCAAGATGGGTGGACTCGTCGAGCGTCAGATTGCGGAGGCAATGGAAGCCCTGGTCGATCGCGACAGCCCCCATGCACGCGAAGTCGTCGCGCGCGACGAGGAAGTGAATCACATGGACGTCGCCAATGACGAACAGTGTATCCGCCTCCTCGCACTTCATCAGCCCACCGCGAGCGACCTTCGCTTTATCACCACCGGACTCAAGATCACCACCGACCTGGAACGCATCGGCGACAACGCGGTTAACATCTGCGAACGCGCGCTCGAGCTCAACGAAGTGCCGCAGCTTAAACCGTACGTGGATTTGCCGCGGATGGCGGAGATAGCGCAGTCGATGGTCAAGGACTCGATCGATGCCTTCATGCGCAACGACGCGGATCTGGCACAGCAGGTAATCGATCGTGACGACGAAGTCGATGCGCTGAACTACCAGATATATCGCGAACTGCTTAGCTATATGGCCGAGGACGCGCACACCATAGGTGCGGCTACCCGGCTGCTGTTTATTTCGAAGTACATGGAGCGGATTGCCGATCACGCGACCAATATCGCTGAGATGGTGATTTTCATGGTCAAAGGAAAAGTCGTTCGTCACATGGACAAGAACCCGCAATGAACCAGCAAACCGTACAAGAAGAACGTCGCGGCGGCGCGCGCCCACGCGTGCTGATCGTGGAGGATGAGGCGGATATCCGCGAGCTGATGCGCTACAACCTCGAGCGCGAAGGCTTCCTGGTCGAGGAAGCAAGCGACGGCGCACAAGCGTTCGAGCGCATCCGGCGTCGGGTGCCGGACCTGTTGCTGCTCGACCTGATGCTCCCCGGGATTCCCGGCCTGGAAATCTGCCGGCAGATGCGGGCGGGTCGCGACACGGCGACCCTTCCGATCCTGGTGGTTACCGCCAAGGGTACCGAGGTCGATAAGGTGCTCGGCCTCGAAATGGGCGCCGATGATTACGTGGTCAAACCGTTCAGCCCGCGGGAAGTGGTCGCGCGGGTCAAGGCCCTGCTGCGCCGCGCCAACCCCAACGCCGAGCAGGAATCGGCCGGTTTGTATGAACGCGGCCGCCTCAGGATCGATTTCGGGACCTATCAGGTGTTTGTCGAAGGCAAGCGGCGCGAGCTCGCGCTGCGCGAATTCGAATTGCTCAAGTTTTTCGTCCAGCATCCAATGCGCGTCTATACGCGGGAGCAGTTACTCGATATGGTCTGGGGACGCGATACGTTCGTGGAACCTCGGACGGTTGATGTGCACGTGCGGCGGCTTCGCCAGCATATCGAACGCGACGACGCGAACCCGGAACTGATTCTGACGGTTCGCAGCGTGGGTTATAGGTTCAACCCGGAGGCGCTTGGCTAACTCGTACCGGCTGCGGGTGGTTCTGGCGGTAGCTGCGGGTCTCTTCCCCGAGGTCCTTTTGCTTGTCGTGCTGGCAGCGAGGGGCGCTGTCTCGATCTGGCTCGTGGTCGCGGTGTCAGGCGCGGGGTTCATGATCGGCGCCATCGCGGCGGCGGCCGTCGTCGGTGACTGGTACCGACGTGCCGAACGGATAGATGCGGTCGCCGAGGCTTTGGAAGCCCGACAGGCACCTCCCCACCTGATGCGTCAAAATCGTGACGCGCTCGCGCGCGCCGAGCATCGGCTCCTCGACGCCGCCGATTCGGTTGTCTCCGAAGTCCAGTCCCTGACCGACCAGCGTGACGAATTCGAAGCGATTCTGCGCAGCATGACCGAGGCGGTCGTGGTCACGGGCAGCCGGGGCGAAGTGGTGCTGCTCAACGGTGCTGCGCGACGCATGTTCGCGCTGGACCATGAGACCCGCTACGCAGGGCGCGACTTCGTCGAGCTCTGCCGCGATCCACTCCTCCAGGATTTTGTCGCACAAGCGATGCGCAATGCGAGCGAAGTCCTTTCCAGCGAGTTCTTGATTCAGAATCCGGCCCAGCACCACGTGGCGGCAAGTGCCGCGCCCGTAAGCATGACGCACCATGGTGCGTGGGTCTTTGTGTTTCATGACGTGACCCAGCTCAAGGCCTATGAAACGGTACGGACCGACTTCATTTCCAATCTGACCCACGAACTACGCACGCCGCTGGCCGCGCTGTACGGATACGCCGAGACCCTGATGCAGGGTGTGGATGACAGCGAACTGCAGCGCCGGTTCCTGGGCATAATCGATCGTCAGGCGCGCCGCCTCGCCCGGTTGCTCGACGACTTGATCTCGCTCTCCGACCTTGAGCGCGGCCACAGCGCGTTGCATTTCGAAAATCTCGAGGCGCCCAGCGTCATCAGTGAAGCGGCCGAACTGATGAAGGTCGCGGCGGCTCGCGAGGGTGTCCACCTGGAAGTGCAGCCTCCCGAAGGATTGCTTAAGCTCTTCGGCGATCATGACCGACTGCATCAGGTGATGCTTAACCTGCTCGATAACGCGATCAAATACACGCCGCGTGGAGGGCACGTGAGCGCATCGGCCAAGACCGCAACGCTCAATGGAGGCGGGAAGGCAATTCCAGCGGTCGCTCTACTGATCGCCGACACTGGCGAGGGTATTCCGGAACGAGACATCCCGCGCCTGACGGAACGATTTTATCGCGTAGATCGCGCTCGCTCCCGGGAACTAGGGGGCACGGGGCTGGGACTGGCGATCGTGAAGCATATAGTCCAGCTCCATCAGGGCTCACTAAAGATCGAGAGCCGGGTAGGCGTCGGCACCACCGTAACGGTAACAATCCCCGCCGCTGAATCGCAAAGGCTCGCTGTTTGACTATCTAAGTCAGGGCAGACTCCATGCCAGAGGCTTGCGCCGGTGCTCGGACTGAGCGGGGAGCGGTGGCTCAGTCCAGCTGGTGTTTAGCAAGCAGGGCCTCCGAACGAGGAGTTTTTTGCGGAGACAAAGAAAGATGTCTGCTGGCGTACCACGGCGCCATTCCAGTTTGCTTTTGCCATGCGACCACGCTGTTGGCCGATTGCGAGGCGCCCGTACGGCGCGCTGAACAAAGCGAAGGGTTTCTACTAATGGTTTGGTGATCCCGGAAAAGCCGGCTGCACCCGCACCCAATTCGCAGGGTACCGAGACCCGAGCACACCGCTTGTCTTGCTACGCTTCGGCGGATGTGAAAGCGTCGTATTTCCCCGGCGCGCCCTTAGCTCAGCGGATTAGAGCATCTGACTACGGATCAGAGGGTCGGGGGTTCAAATCCCTCAGGGCGCGCCAAATTCCTCAAATAAATCAACTATTTATAGACTGACCGTTCTTTCTCTTTGAACGTCTGCCGTCATGTAGACGCCATGTAGACACTCGCCGAAGCGAAGTCGGCGAACAGCCTATCAGCATGCTGATATAACGCCGCGGTGATGCCGCTTCGGTAGCGGACTCCCAGCACAGCCCTAAAATCGGCCACCACCTTGCTTTTCGCTGATCAGCAAGAAGTCGTATCGGCTTCCGACGGCAGGCCCCGCAATGGTACCGCACCGCGTCTTTTCGTTCAGAAACAGCCGGGTACCGTCGACGGCTGGCTTGCCCGTGGTCGCTGATCGAGCCTTTGCGATGCCCTCTGAAACGCGCTTTAGTCTGGACGTCCTGCGAGCCATTTGGGGGATCCGCAATGCGCTGCTCCAAGTGCGGAGCCGACAACCGCGAAGGGCGTAAGTTTTGCGCGAAGTGCGCCGCTCCACTCGGACGTGTATGCCCGCAATGCGGCGCTTCGAATGAGCCAGGAGAAGATTTCTGCGGTGAATGCGCCACTGAGCTTGGGAAACCCTCAGCCACGTCGGCGAAGAAATCTAGTAGTGCGTCGATTCAGATAGCTGACACACCCGCTCCCGAAAATTTTGATGGCGAGCGCAAGACGGTTACCGCACTCTTCGCCGACATTAAGGGCTCGATGGATCTGATCGAGGACCTCGACCCCGAGGAAGCCCGCGCCATCGTCGACCCGGCACTCAAGCTGATGATGGAGGCGGTGCAGCGCTACGGCGGTTACGTCGCCCAATCGACCGGCGACGGGATTTTCGCCCTGTTCGGCGCGCCGGTCGCGCATGAAGACCACCCGCAGCGCGCGCTCTACGCTGCGCTACGAATGCAGGAAGAGCTCAGGCGTTACTCCGATCAGCTGCGCGAGCAAGGACGGGCGCCACTATCGATTCGGGTCGGCGTTAACACTGGTGAGGTTGTCGTTCGCACGATAACAACCGGTGAGGGGCACACAGAGTATGTTCCAATCGGACACTCGACCAGTCTGGCTTCCCGCCTACAGGCGCTCGCAGCGCCCGGCTCAATCACTATCAGCGACACTGTGCGCAAGCTGGTCGAGGGGTACTTCACGCTCAAGGCCCTAGGTCCGGCAAGGATCAAGGGAGTAAGCGAACCGGTCAACGTATACGAGGTGACTGGTCTCGGCCCACTGCGCACGCGGCTTCAGCGTGCGGCCGGACAGGGACTCACGAAGTTCGTGGGACGTGAGCGTGAGATGGAAGCGCTCAGGCACGCGGCCGAGCAGGCTAGGTCGGGCCACGGTCAAATCCTTGGAGCGATGGCCGAACCAGGGGTCGGCAAATCGCGGCTGTTCTTCGAGTTCAAGGCCAAGAACCAGTCCGGCTGGATGGTGCTCGAGGCGTTCTCAGTCTCGCATGGCAAAGCGTCGGTATACCTGCCAGTACTCGACCTGCTCCTGAGCTACTTTAAAATTGCCCCGGGCGACGACGCTCGCACCCGCAGAGAAAAGGTTACAGGTCGCGTGGTCTCGCTGGATCGCTCGCTCGAAGATGCGCTGCCCTATCTATTCGGTCTTCTCGGGATCGTCGAAGGCGAGGATGCGCTCGGGCAGATGGACGCGCAGGTCAAAAAGCGCCGCACCCTCGATGCGATCAAGCGTATCCTGCTGCGTGAATCACTCAATCAGCCACTGATCGTGATGTTGGAGGACCTGCATTGGATCGACGAGCAAACGCAGGAGTTCCTAAACCTGCTCGCCGACTCTCTGGCCAATGCGAAGATTCTGCTCCTGGTGAACTACCGCCCCGGGTACTCGCATCAGTGGGGGAGCAAGACCTACTACACGCAACTCAGGCTCGACCCGCTGGGCACCGAGTCGGCCGACGAAATGCTGTCCGCGCTGCTCGGTCACTCGTCCGACTTGGCTCCTCTCAAAAAGCTCATTATCGAGCGAACCGAAGGCAATCCCTTTTTCATGGAGGAGATGTATCAGGCGATGTTGGAGGACGGGGTGATTGCGCGCAACGGTGCGGTCAAGCTGATGAAGCCACTCCAGTCCGCGCGCCTTCCCACTACTGTGCAGGGGGTGCTTGCGGCACGCATTGACCGGCTCCCAGCGGACGCCAAGCAGCTCTTACAGACTCTATCGGTCATCGGGCGCGAATTCCCGATGTCGTTGATTCGGGCGGTGCTCACCAAGTCAGATGATGAGCTTAACAAGATGCTCAACGACCTCCAGCTCGGCGAGTTCATCTACGAGCAGCCGGCGCTCGGCGACATCGAGTTTATCTTCAAGCATGCGCTGACCCAGGAGGTCGCCTCCAACTCGGTCCTTCAGGAGCGTCGAAAGCTGCTGCACGAGCGCATCGGTGCAGCAATGGAGGCGCTGTACGCAGACCGTGTTGAGGACCACGTCGCGGAGCTTGCGCGTCACTACTCGCGCAGCGCCAACCCGGCGAAGGCCGTAGAGTATTGCCAGCGTGCTTGCCAGCAGAGTTCTGACCGGGCCTCTTATGCGGAAGCGGTAGGCTATTTCGAGAGCGGCCTTGCCCGATTGCAGGAACTGCCTGACGACGACAAGCGGGCCGAGCTCGAGTTGGATTTTAGAAACACAGTCCACGTGGCGCTAATAACGCTCAAGGGCTATGGCTCGCCCGAAGGCGAACGGTCCGCGGCGCGTGCGTTGGAACTCTCTCGGCGTCCTGGCGTTTCTTGGGAGAAATCCTGGCTGGCGATTTTCGGTCTTTGCAACATCTCTGCACTCCGAGCCAATGTTTCGAGGGCTATCGAACTGGCGACGCAGATGCTGGCGATTGCGGAGCAGCACGGAAACGACGAGCTGACTGCCGAATCCCTCTACCTTCTGGCGCTTGCGCAAATGTTTGCAGGCAAATTCGAGTTCGCTGCCAAGTGCTTCGATCGTGCAATTTCAATCTACGAGACGATGCCAACGGCGAGTGGGGGTATCGGCTCACGACAGAACATAAGCCATACCGGGAGTTACAGCTTTTCGGTTGTGAACACGTGGTTCCTTGGTTTCCCAAGTCGCGCGGCGACAAAGATGGACCGCGTTTTCACTATCGCGCGTAGCTTGGGTTCGAAAGCGATTGACGAATCGGTTCACAACTACGCCATCTTTTTCTTTTCCGTAGTCGGCGGTCGAGAACGAATGAGAGAACACGCCGAAGCTCTGGTGACCCTGGCCACCGAGTTGGGTAACTCATTTCGGCGCGCGGTAGGAGAACTCTACCTGGGTTGGTTTGATTCAATTGCATGCGACCGACCGGATAGTACCACGCGAATGCAGAGTGCGCTGGCGGATTTCAGAGCCACGGGTGCGTTAACCATGACCCCGGCGTTCCTTTCATACATCGCTCGATCGCAGGGTCGCTTTGGTCATCACGAGGAAGCACTTGCAACAATCGACGAAGCGCTAGCGGTAGTCGAGGAGACGAGTGAACGGGCATTTGAAGCCGAGGTGCATCGCATCAACGGAGAACTGTTGTTGGCGAGGGGCGTGTCGAACGCCATGGTGGCGGAGCAGTCATTCCGCAGGGCAATCGAAGTTGCGCGCCGTCAGAAAGCCAAATCCTGGGAGCTGCGCGCAACGACCAGCCTTGCGCGACTGCTACGCGACACCGGCCGCCGCGCTGAGGCCCGCGCGGTGCTCGCCGAGATCTACGACTGGTTCACCGAAGGCTTCGATACCACCGACCTGAAAGATGCCAAGGCGTTGCTCGATGAGTTGAGCAATTCACGATGATAGCTCCACCTCAGGCATGATTTTGTCTGAAGGTTTGGTTGCGGGGTGGCGCTAACGAAGAACCAACGCGAGCTACCTGGATTGCATTCATCCGCTGACCTGCTGCCATTACTTCGAGCTCAGCTTATTTCCGCACGTCGGGAGCAGTGAGTCTGGATGAGAACTCAGATATTCGAAAAAGCAGCTCCGTTAACGTGATTGAACGCGGGCTCGCCACTCTTAGTGCGAAACTTCCTGCGGCTGGTGAGATTGAAGAAAGTCCAAACATCCCGTGCACGTTATGATCGTGCTTCCGTGACTGGCCTTCGAACTATCCTTTCGCCGCGCCGGCGATGATGCCGCTCAGGTTTTCCGGGCTCAGGAATTCAGGGATCGAAGTCGTTTGTGCAATCAGCCCGAAGAATCGATCAGTGTCGCGCTGATTCCCGCGAAGCGCGTACAGAAGTTGCCGCATCTCGGCTGTCGGTGGTTCGATCTTCGCAGACTGGCAGGTGAACTCATAGATCGGTATCGCGATGGCGTTGCGACGCCGTTCGTAATCGGCCATCGCCTGTTCAAGCGGACGCTTTCCGGCGAGACCCTCGTCGATGGCTTCGGCGAGCAGTTCAGTGTCGCGGAAGGCATCAGTTATTCCCGCGCCGGTGCAGGGATCCTTCTTGTATCAAGCATCGCCGACCAGCGCCCAACCGTCGCCGAACGGCTTGCGAAAAAAACCATCGATCGCGGCACCGCACCATCGTTCTTCAGCGAACAAGAAAAAAGCTGATGACTATCCTGAAAGCACCACTACAGCCGTAGCTCGAACGCGGAGAAGGCGGTCGAGTACCTGACTCGCGCTGGTACTCAGACCTCCCAGCGCTCAATGTTCCCCGAAGCCATGCAGCACTTCGCGAGAGCGCCAGTGGAACACTGTGACGTCTGTAGATGGCGGATCGAATGCAGGTAGTGTCTGTCAAATGGTGGAAAAGCAATAAAAGCATCTCGACGGTTGAGCGGTTTTAGTATCAACCGATTATGCAGCCTCCTGTGATTTAGTAACGGACTCGAGTTCTTGCCATCCGACCAGCCGGCGCAGTTTTACCTGGCCGCTGCGCAATAAACCAAACAGCAGAAGCAAAACCGCTTCCTCGTTCGGCAGTGAGGCCTGAGTCTTGGTCCGGCGGCGAAACTCCTCGTTGATCCGTTCCAGCGCGTTAGTGGTGCGCAGCGCTTTCCATTGCGCGGCCGGAAAGGACGTGAAAGTGAACAACTCGTCGCCGGCCTCCTCGAAGCTGGCGTAAACCGCCTGGCAGCGCAGCTTCCACTTCCGTGCAAACCCACGCCGCGCCTGCGCTACCGCCTCGCGGCTTTCCGCGTACATCATGCGCCGATAATCCTCGGCCAGTTCCTCGCGGAGATGGGCGGGAGCCTTGGCCAGCAGGTTCCAGAGTTTATGGTTGGTGCAGCGCTGAATCGCGAGCTTGGGCCATTGCGCTGTGAGCGCTGCAGCCAGACCCGGGTTGCCGTCGATCACCGCCAGCACCGGAGCATCGAGATGACGCACGACCAGCAACTGGAGCGCATCGCGCCAGGCGTGTTCACTCTCCACCCCGGCAAGCCGAAGGTCCACAATCACCCGACCGCCGTCCGCACAAACTCCCAGCGTGACCAACACCGGCACCCGCACTCGTTTCTTGCCGATCCGCACCCGCGGATACCAACCATCCAAAAACAGATAGCGGACCTTCAGTTCGCTCAGATCGCGCTGGGCCCAGGCGGCAAAATCTTCCCGCAGCCGTCCCACCAGACGCGAGACCGCATCCTTCGACAACGGCGTCCCGCGCAGCAACGGTGCCAGCGCTCCGCGCAACCGGCGGGTATTGGTGCCGCTCAGATACACTCCCAGAATCGCCTCATCGACCCGTTCGGTGCGCCGCTGATAGCGCGGAATGATCTGGCTGCGCCATTCATGCCGTTGGCGGTCCGCTCCTTCGATTCGCGCCCGCGGCATCGCGATGGTGGTCGCTCCTAGACTGGTACTCAGGGTTCGGGCGCGATGGCCGTGTCGATACCCGGCGCGTTGTTCTCCAACTCGCTCTGAACTCGCCGCGCCGATCGCTTCTTCCAGCTCCTGCTCAACGATGAGCTCGATAGTGCCCCGAATCCGCGCCCGCATCAGCTCTTCCAGCGAACCTTTTCCGTGCCATCCGCTCCTGCTATTTCTTTCCATAGCGTCATCCTCCGGCACCCGCCGCCCAGCGGGTGTGAGTTGTGGCTCAACTCGCCGGATCTTGACGCTTTTTCACTTTTCCACCAACTCCGCGACACTATCTCGAATGCAACCAGCGACCTGGCTCTACGCTCACTGGGATTCAGCGACTCGCTGGTGTTACCCAAAGCGTCGCCAATAGCGTTGGATGCCGGCTTCAAGATAGAGCCCGAACCCAATCGAGGCACTCGACGTAAACGATAGAGCGGCGGGTATTCGCACTGCGGCTGTCGAGCCTCGACATGCCAGACAAACATGGCCTGGGGTTCCTATGAGCGGAATTTAATTTCCGAGAGGCTCTTGGTGAGGTGTGCCATGTAGGCGCTGTGTAGACACTGCAGCCAGGGAAGTCAGGGACGAGACAGTAAGTGGCTGGAGTAAAACAACACAGCGGACCCTTACTTGATGCGCTGTTTCCGAGGTCAGCGGAGATGATGGCGTTTCACTGAAGACCGCCAGATCTGACTTTGGATGGGAAGGTCAGCAGTTTAAATCCCGAAAGGCGACCAACCCAAGCGGACGAATACTTTCGAAAAGCATGATACCGGCCATCAAGATTTCGCAAATCGTTGACAAGATGGCCGATCAATACTAGCCTCAAAAACGGCGTGGCCACGATTGGGCAGGGTAGATTGCATCGCCGTCGAGGGACTCCGGCTCTGGTTTAATTCCAACGACCACCTTCCCCCTCACTTTCATGTCACAAAGAGCGGTGAATGGGAGATCAGAGTGTACTTTCTTCGCTGTACCCGACAGAGCCTCAGCTTTGATCAAAAGTGGGGCAAGCAGCCATCTAGAAGACTCTTGGCCACGAATCTGGAGCTCGTTCTCCACAATCGCGTGACCCTGCTGGAAGAATGGGAAGTGAAAGTACGCAAATAGGATCGGACCGCCGAACTTCAATCGCTGTGATCTTGTGCGGAGACGGGAGTGAGGCGGTTCCAGCCGGATTCCCGATACTCCGCTCACCGTCAACGCGGCACATGCACGAGCTTGCTCACCTGTTCGTTCTCTGTTCCGCCGCCCGGCTTCCTGGCGCATCTTCGCTCGTCACTGAAATAAACC
>JAFAHS010000244.1 GCA_019237115.1 Deltaproteobacteria bacterium | reverse complement strand
GCGCGCGAAACTCGCTCGCTTACCGGACTGGAACGCACGGCGCAGGCAGATCGCGAGGGAATATCGCGAACTGCTGCGTGACAGTGGTGTCGGTTTCGTGCTCGAACCGGAAGGTGCGCAGTCCTGCTATCACCTGTTTGTGATCCGCAGCGAAGCGCGCGACCTTATCCGACAGGAACTGCTGAGCCGCGAGATCGAGTGCGGTATTCACTATCCGGTCCCGGTTCACCTTCAGCCCGCGTGCGCTTCGCTGGGATACAAGCCGGGAGATTTTCCGGTAAGCGAGCGATTCGCCGACACCATCGTCTCGCTGCCGATGCATCCCCATCTGCGCAGTGCAGACCTCGTGTCCGTGACCCGGGCGGTAAACGAGGCCCTGGAAAACAGAAACTCTAGCTTGCTCGCCGGCGGGCATCGCCTTAGCGACTCCATGGCTCCCCCGCTTGCCAATGGAAACTGAGATATGTTCGCCGGCGAGTCTCGAAAACAGAAGGTGTTATTCGTCGTGGCCGACGCTTTGGCCCTGCTCGTGGCCTTCGCGACGGCCCTGTCGCTACATGATCCGCACGGGACCATGGCGGCACGTCTGCGGATAGCCGGCCCTGGCCTGGTGTCGCTCTCGGTCACCGGGATCGCCCTGCTGTGGATACTGGTCTTTCGTGCCTGCAACCTATACGGCATGCGCGGTGGCGGCTTTAAGGAATTCCTGGGTATCGTCAAAGGCTGCTCGACGGCATTCCTCCTGACCCTGGGCGGCGATTTCCTGGTCCACGTCCAGGTGTCGCGTATCACAACGGTTACCGCGTTCGCACTGAGTATTCCACTGGTCGCAGCAGGGCGTGCACTGACTCGCGCCTGCATCCGCAATTTCTACTCAAATCCCAACATCGCAACTCCGCTCGTGGTAGTAGGGTTCAACTCGGTAGCTCACTACCTGTGCGACCAGATTCGCGAGCAGCTAACCCAGTACGACCTGCTGGGGTTCGTCGACGACAATTCCCGCGGGCGTCAATTTTCGGGTCTACCGGTCCTGGGTGAAATCGACAGCCTGCCCGCCCTGGCCAAGCGACACCCGGGGCTGGAAGTCGCGATCGCGCTGCCCAACGCGCCGGTCGAGGTACAGGAACGCGTGGTTCGGCTGTGCGAGGAAGCCCACGTGCGGTGGCGGATGGTTCCCTGGCTTCTGCGTTCGCCGGGGGGGACCGTGAAAGTCGAAATTCTGGGAGTGGTACCCTTAATCGGTACGTGCGGGTCAAACCTTGACGGCCTCAACTTCGCCATCAAGCGGAGTTTCGACCTCGCCACTTCATCACTGCTGCTGGTCTTCCTTTCACCGATTCTTGCTCTCACCGCGCTGGCGGTGCGGTTTTTCGATGGCGCCCCAATTCTGTTTCGTCAGGTCCGAGTGGGAATTCGCGGAAAACCCTTCGAAATGCTCAAGTTCCGCACCATGCGGGTCGCTTCCGGCGATGCGCAACATCGCCAGTACGTGGAGAAATGGATTCGCACCGACGGCGCCGCGGCCGAACACAACGGCGCGAACGTCTACAAGCTGACCGACGACAACCGGATTACAGCTTTGGGCCGAATTCTGCGGCGCTTCAGCCTCGACGAACTCCCCCAGATTATCAACGTCGTGCGTGGCGACATGAGTCTGATCGGGCCCCGGCCCGCGCTTCCCTATGAAACCGAGCTCTACGAGTCATGGCACCATCGCCGGCTCGAGGTGGTTCCCGGAATAACCGGCTTGTGGCAGATCAGCGGGCGTAATCATCTTTCCTTCGATGACATGGTCCGCCTCGACGTCCAGTACATGGAGAACTGGTCGTTCGCTTCAGATCTGCGGATTCTCGCCCGCACGCTGCCCGTGCTCCTCAAAGGGGGCGGAATGTGACGCCGTCTTCAATTTCATCCTCCCCCTCCACACCAGCAAGCGAGTTGGGGTTGCAAAATCTCTGGACCGCCTTCGCCCAGAGCGTGCGCGACAACGTAATCGGCGAAGTCGCCGTGCAGGTTTTGCGGTTCGGCGGATTGATCGTGCTGGCAAGAGCGTTGCGCCCGGACGATTTTGGCCTGTTTCGGATCCTGGTGGTGGTGTCGGCCTTTGCAATGCTGACGATCGAATCTGGCATCCCTGATGCACTAATCCAGAAGAAAGTACTCACACCCGAACATGAGTCTACCGCGTGGTACGTCAGCATCATCCTGGCGACGATCTCCACCGCGATACTGTACTCAATAGCGCCTTTGCTCGCGCACCTCATGCGCATGCCCCGTCTCATCGTCGGCATCCAACTGCTGTGCGTTCCTATCCTGCTCGAAGGAACCGCGGTGACCGCGAACGCTCGCTTGCGACGCGCGCTGCGCTTCGGAGCCCTCGCGGCAGCCGACGTTGCCGGAGAAGCCGGCTTTCTGGTTGTCGCCCTGGTGGTCCTATGGAAAGGATATCCGCGTGCGAGCCTGCCAGCTGGCCTGGGAGCACGCTTTGCGCTCCACGCTGTGTTGGGATGGATCGCCGACCCGTACTTGCCGAGGGAGCGCCCGCGGGTTTGGGCAGGTCGCGACCTGGTGCGGTTTTCGTCCAGCGCCACGGGTGCCAAGCTCA
>JAFAHS010000087.1 GCA_019237115.1 Deltaproteobacteria bacterium | reverse complement strand
GCGGACGCGACGTGGTAGTTATTACCGGCGGACTGGGATGCGCGCCGGTCGTCGGGCTTATCAATTACATATCCCGCCGGCGCGACCAGTATGGCGAGTTGCACATCCTTCACGGAGTGAAGACCCCAAATGACCTGCTGTACCGCGAACGATTCGACCAGTGGCGGCGGACCCCCCGCACCCGCGTCTACCTGACTGCCGATCGCCCCGACAAGAGTTGGCACTATCGAATCGGGGTGGTTACCGAGCTGTTCGATGAACTCGAGGTACCTGCTTCGTCGATCGTGATGATGTGCGGGCCGGAAGTAATGATGCGCCTTGCGGCGCGTTCGCTCAGGGACAAGGGAATCGACGAGGACTCGATCTATCTCTCGATGGAACGCAGGATGGAGTGCGCGGTGGGACTCTGCGGCCACTGCCAGTATCGAGAATACTTTGTGTGCAAAGACGGACCGATATTCTCCTATCGGACCGTCAAGGAGCTGTTCCGGGTGCCCCAGCTATGAAGCCCCGCGTCGCGGTATTCAAGTTCGCTTCCTGCGACGGCTGCCAACTGCAGTTCCTGAACGCTGAAGACGAGCTGCTCAAGCTCGCCACTGAGGTCGACTTCGTTTATTTCCCTGAGGCCCGGACCCGCTCGCTATCTGGTCCTTACGATATCGCCTTCGTGGAAGGCAGTATCACGACGCCGGACGACGCGCGCCGAATAGTGCAGGTGCGCGAAGCGAGCCACTATCTCGTGACGATTGGTGCCTGCGCGACGGCAGGTGGCATCCAGGCACTACGGAACTGGGCCGACATCGAGCAATACCGCAGGCTCGTTTACCCGAGTCCGGAATTCGTCTCGGCGCTTTCGACCTCGACGCCGGTTTCAGAGCACGTTCGGGTCGATTTCGAGATTTGGGGATGTCCGGTGGACAAGGGGCAATTGCTCGGCGTGGTGCGGTCGTGGTTGTCGCGCGCAAAGCCGGTTTTGCCCGCCTTCAGCGTCTGCATGGAGTGCAAGCGACGTGGCAATGTCTGCGTAGTAGTGGCTCGGGGCGAACCATGCCTGGGCCCGGTGACGCGCACCGGATGCGGGGCGTTGTGCCCTTCGTTCAACCGGGGATGTTACGGATGCTTCGGGCCGGCCGACGATCAGAATCTGAAATCGTTCACCGACCTGCTCGCGGCGCAAGGTGTCACGGGCGAGGATGCCGCGCGTCGCCTGCGCGGCATCAATGGTTACGTAAGGCCGTGGCGGGAGACCGCGGATGCCATCGCGGCGGCCAAAAAGTAGGGTCCTTCGGGTCAACTACCTGACCCGAACCGAGGGCGAGAGCGCTCTGCATATCAGCATGCGCGACGGGCAGGTAGTCGACCTGCGCCTGGAGATCTTTGAACCGCCGCGTTTTTTCGAGGCCTTTTTGCGTGGGCGCGATGCGCGCGAGGCGCCCGATTTGACCGCGCGCATCTGCGGCATCTGTCCGGTCGCTTATCAGATGAGTACCGTACATGCATTCGAGCGCCTGTTCGGAGTCAACATCGATCCCACGGTGCGCGCATTGAGAAGGTTGTACCTGTGCGGAGAATGGATCGAGAGTCACAGCCTTCACATCCACATGCTCGCGGCGCCGGATTTCATGGGATGCGACAGCATCATCACGATGGCGGAAAAGGATCGCGCCGCGGTCGAGCGCGGACTTCGAATAAAGAAGGTAGGTAACGCCATCGTCGCGGCCTTGGGCGGCCGATCCGTGCATCCGGTCGGCGCCTGCATCGGCGGGTTCACCCGTGCCCCGGGCCGCGCCCAGCTTGCCGCCCTGCGCGAACAGCTCCTGCGGATCCGCGATGATGCAGTCGAAACCGTGAGATGGGTAGCGGGGTTTGACTTGCCGCAGGTCAGCCGCGACATCGAATTCGTCGCACTTGCTCATCCAGACGAATATCCGATGAACCAGGGTCGCATGGTATCCAGCAAGGGCATCGACGCGGCACCCGAGGATTTCGAGGATTTCTTCGAAGAGCAGCAGGTTCCCTATTCGAACGCCCTCCATTGCAAGGTCAAGGGACGTGGTCCCTACTTCCTGGGTCCACTGGCCCGGCTCAATCTCAACTTCAACCGGATCGGCTCCGAGGTCGCCGCGGTTGCCCGCGCAACCGGGATTTCCTGGCCCAACTCCAATCCCTACACGAGCATCGTGGCACGCGCCCTGGAGGTGCTCTATTCAATCGACCAAGCAGTCCGGATTATTGAGGGTTACGAGCCGCCTGGAGCACCTGCGGCATCGTTCGAGCTTCGCGCCGGGCGGGGATGCGCGATCACCGAAGCGCCGCGCGGTTCGCTGTACCACGCCTTTGAGACCGACGAAGGTGGGCTGATTCGCTCGGCCCGCATCGTGCCGCCCACCTCACAGAACCAGGCGCGAATCGAAGCGGACCTGCGCGAGCTGGCCCCCGACCTCGTGCACCAGCCGCAGGCCGCAGCCACGCGCATGTGCGAAATGGCAATCCGCAACTACGATCCCTGCATCTCCTGTTCAACCCATTTCTTAAGACTCGAGATCGAACGGCTTTGATTCGGATCATCGGAATCGGCAGTCCCTTTGGGGATGACGCCATCGGTCTTCTGGCCGCCCAGATTCTCGCGAATGCCCCGCCACCGAACTGCGAAGTAATCATGGCGGATCGCCCCGGCGTGACGCTGGTGGACCTGATGGAAGGCGCCGAGGCCGTGATTCTGATCGATGCGGTGCGATCCGGCGCAGCTCCAGGAACCATCCACGAGCTTAGCTTTGACAATCTCGGGCAGCGCGGCGCGCACCTGGTTTCATCGCATGATCTGGATATCGCCACCGCGGTTCAACTTGCCCGCCAACTCGGTCGTGCCCCGCAACGGGCAATTGCGGTCGGTTTGGAAGTCGCGCCGCCGGATCCCGGGCGCCTCTGCGAAGTGGGCGCAAGCGTGCGCCGATCCATGGATCGGCTCGTCGCGCGGGTGCGCTCGTGCGCGGCGCGACTTGAGGATCGGGTGCGCCAGCGCATGACCGTCGCTGGAACGGTGCAAGGCGTGGGGATGCGGCCGTTTATCTGGCGGACCGCGAAATCGCTGGGGCTGGGGGGCTACGTGCGTAACGCTCCGGGCGGAGTGGAGGTCGAGGTCGAGGGCCCTCACCTCCAGGTAGAGACATTTCGCCACCGCCTGATCGAGGAGCGGCCCGCCGCGGCGACCATCGAAAGCATCGTGGTTTCCCCGGTCAAACCGCTTGCGGAGAAGGAGTTCTGCGCCATCGAGAGCGAACGCGGACGGGCGGCGACCACCATCCCGCCGGATCTTGCGATCTGCGTGGATTGCACGCGCGAAATTCTGGATCGCGCAAGCCGCCGTTATCGCTATCCGTTTACCAACTGCACGGCGTGCGGACCGCGGTTCACCGTGGTCCGGACACTGCCTTACGATCGGGCCGCCACCACCCTCGCGGGCTTTCACTTGTGCGAAGAGTGCCGGCGCGAGTATCTGGACCCCGCGGATCGCCGCTTCAGGGCCGAGCCGATAGCCTGCCCGCGGTGCGGGCCCCGGGCCTGGCTAGAAACCCTTCCAGCGCACCCAGGCTTACCGGCCGGCCGCGACAGTATCGCGCAGGCCGCGACGATTTTGCGCGCCGGAGGAATCGTGGCGGTGCAGGGTGTCGGCGGAGTCCATCTCGCATGCGATGCCAACCACGAGAGGGCGGTGACCAGGTTGCGCAGGATCAAACGAAGGCCTCACAAACCTCTCGCCGTGATGGTCGATTCGATCGACTCGGCGCGCGCCCTCGCAATCGTGTCGGATGATGAAGCCGCACTGCTCGTGTCTCCGTTGGCACCCATCGTGGTGCTGCAAAAGAAGGCCGCCGCTCGGCTCGCTCCCTCGATTGCGCCCGGTAACGACCACCTCGGGATCATGATTGCCTATTCTCCGATTCATCGGCTGCTGGCGAACGACGTAGGCTTGCCGCTCGTCATGACCAGCGCGAATCGGCCCGGCGAGCCGCTCGCGCGAGACGGGGTGGAGGCGCGCGCAATTTTCGGGAGCGAACTCGACGCGATGCTGCTACACGACCGGCCGATTCATCAGCGCTGCGACGATGGGGTTTGGATGGCTGGTCCGCAGGGTGCGCAGCCAATTCGCCGGAGCCGAGGCAGCACTTTGCGCCCCATCACGGTACCGGTCTCTGCCAAGCTGCCCATTCTTGCCGGCGGGGCAGACTTCAAGAACAGTTTCTGCCTTCTTCACGGACATAGCGCCTTGATGAGCCAATACATCGGGTCGCTCGAGAACGTTGCAACCCAGGAGCACTTCCGCGATGCGCTTGAGAAATGGGTTGCCGTAAGCGGTATCGAACCTGCGATTTCCGTTCACGACCTCCATCCGAATTCGGTTGTACGCGGACTAGTTGGCGGTTTGGGTCTTAAGTCGGTCGCCGTGCAGCACCATCATGCTCACGTCGCAGCGTGCCTGGCCGAGCATGGTCACCGCGGGCCGGCGATCGGAATCGCATTTGACGGAACAGGTTACGGGACGGACGGTGCTATCTGGGGCGGAGAGGCGTTGTTCGCCGACCTGCTCAAATTTGAGCGTTTGTCACACCTCGAGTATCTGCCGCTGCCCGGCGGTGATGGGGCCGTTCGGCATCCGCGGCGAATCGCTGCAGCCTTCCTTACGGGACTGTTTGGGTCGCTGTTCCAGGACCGGGTGGAGCGGCTGGTTGACAGTGGGACTGCAAAGGTTCTCGCAACCATGATCGATCGCAAGCTCAACACCTTTCCGACCTCGAGCTGCGGGCGTATCTTCGATGCGGTTGCGGCGCTCACCGGAGCCTGCGGTGAGGCGACCTACGAAGCGCAGGCCGCAATCGAGTTGGAAAACCTGGCGCGCACTTCATCGCTGGTTAACCACGTCTATCCCGTCGCGCTGCGCGATGGGGTGGTACGGACCGGAGCCGTGCTGGCGGCGATAGTCGGCGACCTCGAGCACGGAACTGCGGCCGCGAAGGTCGCGCGCGCGTTTCACAACACCATGGCTGAGATCGTCGCACGAATGGCGGTAGATGCGCGTGCCAGAACCGGAGTAAGTCTGGTCGCGTTGAGTGGCGGGTGTTTCCAGAACCGTTTGCTTCTGGCCACCGCCATCGACAAGCTGGAGCGGGAACGCTTCACGGTGCTGGTCCATCGTGCGGTACCGACCAACGACGGTGGATTGGCTCTTGGTCAAGCGGTGATTGCCGCGGCGCAATTGAGTTCCGAAGGAGCGCAAGGCCTGTCATGTGCCTCGGAGTTCCGGGCCGCATAGTACGAATCGCCGACCAGAACGGCATTCGCATGGGTGATGTCGACTTTGGTGGCATCACCCGCCGGGCCTGCCTGGCCTACGTTCCCGAGGCCGGGGTAGGTGACTACGTCGTGATTCACGCGGGCTTCGGCATCAGCAAGGTAGATGCGCGCGAAGCGCGCCGTACTCTGAAGCTGATCGAAGAACTCGAGCCGAACAAGGAACGTTCATGAAGTTCGTCGACGAGTTTCGCGATGCGGCCGCTGTCCGCACGGTCATCGATTCGATTCGCGCCTCGACCACCCGACCGTGGACCATCATGGAGGTGTGCGGTGGTCAGACCCATACGATAGTACGCTACGGCCTCGATGAATTGTTACCCGACCAGATCTCGCTGGTGCACGGGCCGGGATGTCCGGTCTGTGTAACGCCGATAGAAATGATCGACGCCGCCATTACGCTGGCAAGGCGGCGGGAGGTTACGTTGTGCTCGTTCGGCGATATGCTCCGGGTTCCGGGGTCCTCGGGCGATCTGTTCGACGCACGAGCGGCCGGGGCCGAGGTGCGAATCGTGTATTCGCCGCTCGATGCGCTCGAGTTGGCGGGGCTCCTGACCGGGCGAGAGGTGGTGTTCCTGGGCGTGGGTTTTGAGACAACCGCGCCCACCACCGCGATGGCGGTGCATCAGGCGGCGACCCTCAAGATTCCCAATTTTTCGATCATCTCGGCCCACGTCCGGGTTCCTCCGGCAATCGCAGCGATTCTCGCCTCGCCCGACAACCGCGTGCAGAGCTTTCTGGCAGCAGGCCACGTATGCACGGTAATGGGTGTCGAGGAATACCGTCCTATCGTCGACAAATTCCGAGTGCCGATCGTAGTCACCGGTTTCGAGCAGGTCGACCTGGTTCAGGGCGTTGCCATGTGCGTGCGGCAACTGGAAGAGGGTCGGGCCGAGCTCGAGAACCAGTACGCGCGATCGGTGCGGAGCGAGGGCAATCTGGCCGCCAAAAAGCTTATCGAGGAAGTCTTCGTGCCGGTGGACCGCCGCTGGCGCGGGCTCGACACCCTGCGCAACAGCGGACTGGCGTTGCGCGAACCCTACGCCGCGTTCGATGCGCTTCGCCGCTTCGGTCTGGTTCCCTCGAGCGCGCCCGAGCGGACCGAGTGCCGGGCCGGCGAGGTCCTGCGCGGATTGCTCAAGCCGCCCGAGTGCCCGGCATTCGGAAAATCGTGCACTCCCGAGCATCCGTTGGGCGCGCCGATGGTGTCTTCGGAAGGGGCGTGCGCAGCATATCTCCGCTCGGGAAGATTTGCCGCCTCCCCTCAGTCAAAATGACGGACAAGGTTCCATCTGCGGGCAGCTGTCCTATCGATGCACCGCGGGACGAGGTGGTGGTGCTCGGCCACGGCAGCGGCGGCCGCCTGACCGCCGACCTGGTCAATAGAGTTTTTCTGCCCGCGCTTTCAAACCCGATTCTTGATCGGCTCGAGGACGGTGCCGGAATCTCGCTCAGTGGAACCCGCATCGTGTTTAGTACCGATGCATTCGTGGTGAAGCCGCTTCGCTTTCCGGGCGGTGACATCGGGTCTCTGGCGGTCAACGGCACGATAAACGACCTCGCGGTGATGGGCGGCCAACCGGTCGGTCTGTCCGCGGCCTTCATCCTCGAGGAGGGCTTCGCTATCGAGGACCTGCGCGACTTCACGCGCTCGATGCGTGCCGCAGCCGATCGGGCTGGCGTTGCGATCGTCGCGGCAGACACCAAAGTCGTCGACCACGGCAAGGCCGACGGCCTGTATATCGCCACCAGCGGCATCGGCGTCGTGCCGGACAAGCTTTGCCTCGGCCCCGAGCAGATAAAGCCCGGCGATGCACTCCTGGTGAGCGGTCCGCTGGGTGACCATGGAATCGCGGTCATGTCAGCGCGCGAAGGTTTCGAATTTCAGACTGCGCTGGTGAGCGACAGCGCGCCGCTCAACGGATTGGTCTCCTCGATGCTCGCGAGTGGGGGAAGAATCCGCTGCATGCGCGATCCCACCCGGGGCGGTGTCGCGACCATACTGAACGAGCTGGCCAGAAGCGGCGTTGCTGAAATTGTCGTAGAAGACGCTCGCGTGCCGGTGCGTGACGCTGTGCGCGCGGCATGCGAGATTCTGGGACTCGATCCTCTTTACGTTGCGTGCGAGGGAACCATCGTGGCAATCGTGGCCGATGAGGACGAAGGAAGAGTGTTGGGCGCGATGCGGGAACATCCTCTCGGCGCACACGCATGCCGCATAGGAACGGTTACCGCGACCGGCAAGGCGCGTGTGTTGCTACACACCGCTTTGGGAACCACGCGGTACCTGGAACAACTGTCGGGTTCTCAACTCCCGAGGATCTGCTGAGCAGGGCGCGGATCAAATTCGAACATCAACTGGTTGCAGGAGCAGTTGGTTGGTAGTGTTCGAGGCTGAGGAAGCCGTTCGCTCCCCACAATCGCTCAGCCTGTTTTTCCATTCACGACCTCGGAGATCAGTTTCAGTTCATCGCGCGCAAGCCTCGGCAGCAGGAACTGCGAGCGAACTCTTTCCCGTCCCGCCCGTCCGAACCGGCCGCGCTCCCCAAGATGGTGCAAAAGGTGTGTGATGCGTCTCGCGCACTCTTCGACCCCATCGACCAGATATTCGTCGAAACCCTCCGGAAACTGCATAGGTATGCCGCCGGCCCGGCCGGCTACTACCGGCTTTTCCTTCCAGAGCGCTTCGGAAACGACCAGCCCGAATCCTTCACGAATCGATTTCTGAACCACGACGTCGCATCCGCGCTGGAAGACATTGACCTCCATGCTTCCGATCCCCGCTACATTGGTGAAAACGAACAAATCCGGATCTCGTGCGCTTTCCTCCTGAACCAGGTCCAGCAGCCGCCAGCCTTCCGGATCGTCACCCGCCATCGCCCCTATCAGCGCCAGTTGAACACCGGAAATTTCGCGCTTCACGATGCGGTACGCCTCGACGACTCCGAGCGGATCTTTCCACGGATCGAACCGCGATACCTGCAGAAGCAGCGGCCGCTCGAGGTCGATCCCGGAATCCGAGATCGCGCGGCGGCACAATTCAATCGGAAGATCGATATTCTTGGTGGCGAACGGATCGATAGCCGGGGCAATAAAGCTGGCGCGTGCCTGGTCGAGCCGCGGGAGCAAAAACGCGGGCATCGTGAAGACCAGAGCATCATACTCATCGATGTAGGGAGCGAGAAAATCCACAACCTGCAAGTCCGCCGCTGAGCTGTCGATGTGACAGCGCCAGATCCATTTGGCGTTGCGTCGCCCTGCGAAGTGCCGAATCGCGGCAGGCTGAGGATCGTGAACGACAATCACGTCGTAGTTCGCGTCAAGCAGTTGCGCACTTTCCTCGTTCACGCTCAGGTACAGGGTCTGAGCGGATTCGGGCAGATCGTAGTGGGCCCCCTGAAGGGCATTGTGAAACGACTTGGTGATCGTGAAGAACTCGGGAGCGCCATGAATCAGGCGCCATTCGGCGGAGATTCCGAACCCCTGGACTAGCGGCAGGTAGCGCGAAAGCAGCTCTGCCACTCCGCCGCCGTAGGCCGTGGAGTTGACGTGACAAATGCGAACGCCGCTGAGCTCGCGAGCCAGCCGGGTCACCTCGTCCATCAGGCCATCGCCGACCAGCAGGCGATAACGGTCGACATTCGCTCGCACCGATGCATTAGGGCGACCGATCGCCACTCGCGGCAGCATCCCATCTCACCTCGATTTCCGCTTGGTAAATACTTTGCCCAACCGGACCTACGAGCGAATAGCACACCCGGCTGGGCAGCGTGAATGACGGCATTCGTTGGAGACCATGGCACCACGAACACCAGACTTTTTTCGCAGGCGAGAAGCTAGCTGGCGGAGGAGTGGCCGCGGATCGCGAACAACGCTTTTCGCAGCGCCGGGAAGAGTCGGCGCTCCTCGTCGTCGATCGCGTCATCGAGGTCCATCACCAGATTGACCAGGGCCCGACCCGCATCGCGTGCATGCGCTGTGACGAGACGGTCCGCGTTGGCCTGACCGATCATGGCGATCAGTGTCCGAAGTCGACTGTGGCTCCGCTGAATCCTACGCCTTGTCTCTCGTGAAAGCGGTTGCCGCTGATTCAACCACGGAATCAGTTTGGTATCTTCCGCTTCCAAATGATGCGACAGGATCGGCTCGATCACCGCCCATATCTGGGCGGCGTCGCGCCGCAAATCGAGTGACTCGGGACTACGTGTCAGTCGCAACCCCGCAATCGCTGCGTCGAGCAAGCACGATCTAAGTTGCGAGTCCTCGCGGTTTAGCTCCTGGTATAGGCGCGCGATTCCCGCCTCGATCTGATCCGACCTTTGTCCGCCTGGTTGCTTGTCGCTCACGATTTTCCGCCATCTCCCATACGAGAGTCCCACTACGGCCTTCCAGCTGTCCGATCCCTACCTCCCGGCGCGCTCTCACCGCTTGCGATCGCCAGCCGGCTTGGCGCCCGCGGGCTTTTCTGTCTCAACCCTCACCTGCTTGGGAGCCACTTCCCTGGGGATCGTTGCAGTTAGTTCCAGCACGCCGTTTTTGTAGATCGCTTTCAGAGCCTCCGCTTTCACCCCTTCTGGCAACTGGATGGTTCTTTCGAAGGATCCGTAACGCATCTCGCGTCTATAGAACTGCGCATTTCTGGTGTCCTGCTTTTCCTCACGCGAGCCCTTAATCGTCAGAAATCCGCCAGCGACCTTGATGTCGACGTCTTCCGGTTCGATCCCGGGAAGGTCGACCCGTATCGTGAGCTTGTTGTCGTCTACGAAAAATTCCAGAGCCGGGCGCAGCCCGATCGATTCCCAGCCTTTTGGCCAGTGAGGCGCAATTCCGAAATGCTCGAGCAAGTCGTCCACTTCGTGCCTGAATCTGTCCAATTCCGTGGCTGGATGCCATTTTTCCGGCAATGCCATGGTTAATCCCTCCTTCCTAGAGTGCGTTCGCGTTCAAATCGCTCACTGTGGGCGCCGCGTGTGCAGCACTCCGAGGCTTCTTGGCTGGCGGTCAATCGATTCTCGCACTCAACGCAACTTGCGGCGAGCGCCACCACCACTAGCCGTCCGACCGAGAAATCACCCACCGCGTCCCACACACATGCCCGGCCCGCGAAGGCTCGTGGGGAGATGTGAGCTTCCCTGCCGTGGGTTTTGGCCAACCCCGCGTCCGTTCCAAGGTCGGGTTCCCATCGCGCAGCGTCGATCACATGGCCGGGCTCTCATTCCCCAGCTCTCGCTGGTGCCGAAAGGACCACTCATTTTCGCATGTGTCCCTTCACGCCATCGCAACCTCATCAACCTGAGCGTTTCGGGTTGTTCGCGGTCCGCCTCGTTTTGGGGTCCGCAAGATGTGCGCCAAGCAGGAGATGGGAAGAATTGCCAGCGCTGATTGGATGATGGAATCCGTTCTTTCCAGTTTGTCGATGAGCGCCAGGCTAAAGCCCTCCAAGTCGTGGGGAGCAACAGGCCCTTTGGCATTCGGAATGCATCAAATTCATCGTTTTGTAACCATGGCGAGACTTTATCCAGATGTCCGCGCCGGCATTTTTTTGCAATCGGTTTTGGGTGGCGCCGCAGTCAACTGCGTGTCGGCCTTTTCCTCGTGAAGCATCGATCGGAATCTAGTCGCGTCAGCGCTGATTCGTTGCGCACTCTCGTGTCGCGCCTTGCGGCAATTCGCGCCTCGCTCGTCCAGTCCCACTCCGATTTTGGAGAACGCATTCTAGGGTTGCATCCCGCTTACCGCCAAAGCGCGGCCAATCTGATTCACTACCTGTCGCTCCGTCAGCACGACATCAGGTCCCTTCAAGACGAACTCGCCGCACTGGGTCTTTCGTCTCTGGGCAGAGCGGAGGCTCATGTCATGTGGACGGTCGATGCGGTCCTCGATGCCCTCCATCATCTGGCCGGACTCGATAAAGAGGCCTTGGACCCTTGCGAATACCCGGGTTTCCGCGAGGGAAGGTCGCTCCTGGAGCGTCATACGGAAGCGCTGCTCGGAGCTGCTCCGGCACATCGTGGCGTTAGGATCATGGTCACGATGCCGTCCGAGGCAGCCGACGACTATTTGCTGGTGCGCGACCTCGTGTCCCACGGGATGAACTGCATGCGCATAAATTGTGCGCACGACACCGCCGAGGACTGGCGGCGAATAGTCGAGCACTTGAAGCGCGCGCGCCGTGAGTTGAGTTTGCCTTGCCGTATCCTTATGGACCTGGGCGGGCCGAAACTGCGGACCGGCAGCCTCCAGCCAGGACCCTGCGTAGTCGTATGGCACCCGCGCCGCGACAGCTACGGACGGGTTACCGACCCCGCGCGAATTTTCCTGGTACCGATCGGATATAAACACACGACACAGGCGGGCGCTGATGCCGTGCTCCCCGTCCCGGGCGAATGGCTCGCCCAGGTAAAGGCTGGCGAGCGCATCCACTTCAAAGATGCTCGCGGCAAACGACGAGCGCTCGAGATGATGGGCAGTTCGCGACAGGGGCGATGGGCTCGCTCCGATCAAACCGCTTATGTTGTCCCGGGCACCACCCTTTTGCGAGTCGATGTAGCCGGTGACGCGACACGGGAAACGTTGGTTGGAGCGTTGCCACCCCGCGACGGCGGAATTCTGCTTCGCAAAGGCGACTTCCTCATGATCGCCCGCAATCCGCCCGTCGGCAACCTATCGGCGGCGGCAGACTCGTTTGAGCTCGAGCAGAGCCCGGCTACCATCTTCTGCTCGCTTCCAGAGGTATTCGGATCCGTCCAAACCGGAGAGAGAATCTGGTTCGACGACGGGAAAATCGGGGGCATCGTCAGGGACATAGAAGGTGACGCGCTCCGTGTTGAGATCACGCAGGTCCGGCCGCAAGGAGATCGTTTGCAGGCCGACAAAGGCATCAATCTTCCGGACACCCGCATCACCCTGCCTGCCCTCACGGCGCGCGACGTGGAAGATCTCAAATTCATTGTCGGCAACGCCGACCTGGTTGGGATGTCATTTGTTCGTCATGAACGTGACATCCACCAGCTCCAATCTTGTCTTCGCGACCTCGATGCAGAGCAAATGGGAATCGTGCTCAAGATCGAGACCCGGCAGGCCTTCGAGCGCTTACCGAACTTGATTTTTGCCGCGATGCGCCAGCATCCGATCGGAGTAATGATCGCACGCGGCGACCTTGCGGTGGAATGCGGTTACGAGCGGTTGGCCGAGGTGCAGGAAGAAATACTGTGGATTTGTGAGGCGGCTCACATCCCGGTTATCTGGGCAACCCAGGTCCTTGAGTCGATGACCAAACGCGGACAGCCCTCTCGGGCAGAGATCACTGACGCCGCGATGGGCGAACGGGCCGAGTGCGTAATGCTCAACAAAGGTGCGCATATAGTCGCCGCGGTGAGCACCCTCGATGACATCCTCCGGCGCATGGAGAATCATCAATCCAAGAAATCCGCACGTTTGCGACAGCTCCACCTTCGGGCAATACTCGAGGGGTCGGAATCCCAGTGATGTCGCTTCGCGCGAGGCTCGCCAAGGGGAGGCGGGCGGAGGCGAACAAGTCTAGGCGGCGGTTTTCCCCAGCTTTTCCTTCCGGTTCACGAGAACGAACAGGTTGATACGCGTCTCGAGTTCGCTAAACGTTTTTCGAAGCGCGCGCATGTTCTCGGCTGGCCCTCCCTCTACTCCCGGCTCGCTTATGCGCCAGTGAATGATCCGTGGGTTTCCCGGCCAGGTGGAGGGTAACCCGTCCGGCGCCCGATAGCCAAGACTGATCACAAAATCCATTCGTGGGGCATCCTGATGCAGAAATTCGGCGCAATCCTTGGGCCGAAGACCCGGCCTCCAGATTCGATTCGTCCTCAGCAAATCAGCTGCCAGCGGGTGCACCTCAAGCGCGCGCCGGGTCGCCGCGCTGAACGCTCGAAACCCCCTTCCTTCCCAACGACTGAGAATCGCCTCCGCCATGATGCTCGTGGCTGAGTTGTCAGGACAAAGGAACAGGACATTGCGGCAATCGGCGGAATCGGGTCGCCTTCGACCGGCGCCTCCAACCACCCGCACCGGGGGTCGATACCCTGACGACTCATTCGTTGGCACGGTGTCAGTCCTTCTTTTCAGTTGCGAGAGCACAGACTCCCTCAGTCGAAACAACGAGCAAAAGCGAGACCGCTGGCATCCCCTAGCATGGCACTCCGAACCGCGCCCGAATCGGTCCTGGACGTTCGATTTCAGGAACGAGGCGAGCGATCGTTCGCCTTGCCACGGTCGAACGAAAGAGCCGCCGCTCTAACGCGATCGCTGGCGTGAAGAGCAGGACAATCCGAGGCTTCGGCGTGCGGCAACTTGGTTGGCTGCAGCTCTCCTGGGCATCGCCCCACACCGCTCTACTCCTCATTGTCTTTCTGTATCCAAGCGCATCAGGGTGTCGAAATGGGTGATGCGCCAGGCGACAGACACCCGCCATCTCGCTCCGGCCCACTGGCCTGGCGGGCTGGCATAGCTGATGCTTTGCACGATCCTCGCGCGGTCGCCCCATCGGGGCATCTGAATTCTCCCCCAGCAAGGCGGTGTTATCCGCGCAACGCCGCCTTGCTCACTACGGGTGGACCAGGAGAAGCGGGTTAGTCAGGTCGGTCGAGGGAGTCTCCATCACGGGGCGTCGAAATCGAAGGGGCCTAGGAGGGCACGTTCATCGCACCATCTTTCATCGGCTCGTTTTGCGGAACGGATCGAGGTGATCTCGAGATGACGGAGGTGGCTAGCTCGAGCGTGGACAGGATCCGAGGTTTCGGCGCCCCGCTTGTGGCACATCGTGAGGACGCCCATTCAATTTATTAGAGATGGAGCTGTCAGTTGGTTGGGTCCTTGATAGTCGTCGCGGCGTTGGTCGCCTTCTTCACCATGTCGTGGTGGATGCCGCGTACGTGGTATCGGGCTTTGCTATACCCCGGCCGCAGACCGAACCTTCTCTCGCGCAAGCTCAATTCGGCAGGGGCGTGGGCTAGTTCGATCGGAATCGCGCCTTCGCTGATGGTGAGCCTGGAAACCAAAGGCCGGCGAACGGGGAGAACCCTGCGCGTCCCGCTGGTTGTTGCGAAACTGGAAGGCCGTCGTTACCTCGTTTCGATGCTCGGCGAAAATACAGACTGGGTAAAAAACGTGCGCGCCTCAAACGGCGAAGCGGTGTTGCGTCATGGCATCAATGAACCGGTAAAGCTGCAGGAGGTCGCGGTTTCAGAGCGCCCGCCCATCTTGCGGGCCTTCCTTAAACGGGCCCCGGGAGCACGGCCTCACTTCGATCTCGCGTCTGACGCATCCCTCGAAGAGTTTGCCCGCATCGCGCCGCGAGTGCCCGTGTTTCGCGTCCTACCCTGACCCTGTTGTAGCCTGAGAGACCCCCGCGTAGGGTCCTCGTCCATGACAGAACTCATTTGCATGGGCCGTTAACACGCGCTTTCTTTAACCTTTGCGCTTGAAGTATGGAATCACGTGGCGCTGCATGAGTTCCATGCTCCTCAGAACCTTTCGGTTCTCAAGACCGGACAACCTGGTCCAGCATAGTATCTGGGTGAACCCATACTGAGTCTGCAGGTCCTCAATTTGTTTGATGCAGGACGCAGGGTTTCCACAGATCAAGGCTGTGCTACCAAGAAGCTCGTCCCACTGTACAGTCCGAGCTGCCTGGCGGATGCTCGGGTAGGCCTCGTATCCCTGCCCAGGAGGTTCGCCTGGCGACGGCGCCACGCGGGGTGCAATATTTCGATAGTACCACAAGACCGGACCGCCGAAGTCCTGGCGAGCCTGTTCGGTTGAATCGGAACAATAGACCATGCACAAGGCACCGATCTCGCGCTGATTGGGGTCGTGTCCTTTTTCGCGCAGGGCATCACGGTAAACCCCAAGGAGCTGGTGAAGGCGTTCCGACTTGAAGCCGTGGACCAGTGAACAGAGCAAGTTGAAGCCCCAGCTACCGGCCATCTCGAAGGAAGGATCGGTGATTGCAGCCATCCATACGGGTGGGTGGGGCTTTTGCAAAGGCTTGGGACGCACCGACTGTCGCGAAATATCGAAATGAGCTCCTTTGAAGCTCAGCGGCTCCTCCGTCCAGGCGCGCACGATCACGTCGATAGCTTCCTCAAAAATATCCCGCGACTTGGACTGATCGACTCCGAAAGCGTGGTACTCGATTGGTTGGAACCCTCGCCCAATCCCCAGATCGAATCTCCCGTCGCTCATCAAGTCGACGATTGCTGCTTCCTCGGCCACGCGGACGGGGTCGTTGAACGGCAGGACCATGACGCCGCTCCCCAGTCGTATCCGTTTCGTTACCGATGCGATGGCGGCCAGCGTCACCGTCGGTGAAGCGCTGAACCCGTATTCGCTGGCGTGATGTTCAGGGGCCCAGATGTAATCAAAACCCATTTCCTCGGCAGCGCGCATGCAGTCGAGTTGCTCTTTGACGATCTGATGTTCGCTCTTGTTTCCGGCCGGATGTTCGAAGAAATGCAGCATGCCAAACTTCATGGTCCGTTCCTCGCCTCGGTCTTTTGCAATCACACAGATGCATTAGCCATGCCTTTTCACCTCGCCGTGAACGATAGTATCGAACGCCTCAATTGCGAGTTCTCCGGTCATTTGGTGCCTTTTCGCCAGCGAAATTTGATTCGTGCGGAGAAACTTGGGAAGACTGCCACCTCAGCCACCTCGACCGCTTCAATCCCCTGGCAGGACGACGGTCAAAACCATGCGCCGCGGGGCGTTTGAACTTCGTTGGTCCCAGAATCGCATGGGCCGGCTTGAGGCACCGCGATCGCGAGATGGTGCGTTTCGCTACACTCGCCGGCGAATCCTCAGCCTGAACCTAATTATTTGCTAGAGCGCCCGCGGGCTCGCGAAAGCTCACGTAAGGCGCAAGACGCCAAAAAGATCGGCACTGCTAGTCGGCCGACCGGCCTTTTCGCTTCATGTAAACACTCGTCTGTGCAGCTACCGTGAGGAATTCGGCATCGCCGGCGGTTCTTCGATCGGCGCAGGAATATATTCTGGAGGAAATTCCTCACGTCGCCAGCTCAATAACATCAATGTCAGTGCCCGTGCTTCCTGTGGCGTGAATCTGAACGTCGGCATCGTTGTCTTCGGCGAGATCTGGTCCGGTGCAAGCAAGTGCTCGAAGGTCCAGTTGAACAAAGTATGAGTCCCGGTCACGTGCGTGAAATCTACCAACTCGGGATTTTTGTCTCCGAAGTAGGTCAACTCGGGACCCTTGGTGCCTCCGCGGCCTTCGACGGTGTGACACAGCCGGCACCTGTTTTCCTTATAGAGTTTCTTGCCGAGGTCGATCTGCTCCATGCCGGGCGTTGTGACGGCGTGCCGGTGACAGAAGTTGCAGCGCATCTGGATTAAGTCGCCTTTTTGCAGGCCGTTGCGGCTGGCGATTGCGGAGGACAGCATCGGGTCGTTCCAGCCCTCATCGCCGTGCGCAGATGCTCTGCTCGTGGCCCAGCCCTGGCCGCCATGACAAGTGGTGCAGCCGAAATCCTGGAACGGATGCTTGTCCATGTAGGCAAGATTCGGGTGCGGTGTAAGCGGCTGCGGGAGGGTGGTCGGCAGCACGGACCCCCATTCGTAGCCGAGATGGCAGGTGATGCAGCGATCGACCGTGTGGATTTTTGGAATCCAGATCTGCTTGATGCCGGGATGGAACGCGCGCGCGCGTTCGGTTCCGCCGTATCTTTCCATCGCAACGCGAAATCGGGCCTGGATGGGTCCCCAGGCTGGACGGAATTCGCGCACGAGGGCAAAGGCAACCAAGGCCAGAAATACGAACGACATTGCGACCAGCCACGCAAAATCCCGCGCTTCGAAGGATTGATCAGGTCGTTCCACGGCTCAGAGGATGGTCGGTGCCTGCGGGCGAGGTGCTCCCGGCCAATAGATTCGCCAGTTGGGGCCGCGCAAAAACACGCCGATCACGATGAGCAGCACAATCGCTAGCATGGCCCCCAGGAATACGCGGTTTTGCGTGCGACGGGTCGCAGGTAACCAGCTGCCCTCGGCGCTGACCGGTGAGCGGTCCAGCCACGGCCACGCTGCGAGCAACCCCAGCAGCACGCCGGGCAGCAGTATCCCGCCCAGGAAGCCGCCGCTAATCGTCACCGATCCCAAGTGAACTGTGGTTGAGGCAACCAGCTCCTGGAGCCACACGAAGTACCACGGCGCCTTGGCAGGATTCGGCGTGATGGCGGCGTTGGCGGCTTCCTCGAGGGGTGCGTTGAAAAAGATGGCGGCGAGTAAGGTGGCGTTGAATACGGCCAGGAAGACCAGCATGGTTCGCCGGGTCAAATTAGGCGACGAAACGACCTGGTCTTCGACCTCGAGGCCGGTCGAACTCATAACTTGTACCGAGGTGCCGGGAGCAAGGCCGAACAGTGAGTAGCTCTTGGTCTTCGGCATCTCCTTGGGTGCCATAGTTCGTTGCGCGCGGATTGCTTCGACCGCGGCAAGACCGCCGTCCTTGCGTACCCGCCACATGTGGTAAGCGAAGGCCACCCACAGCACGGCAGGCAGGAAAAACACGTGCAGCACGTAGAAGCGAAGTAGCGTTTGCTGATCGATCCCGGTGCCGCCAAGCAGAATGAAGCGGAAGGTCCCGCCCACCAGCGGGGCCTCACGAGCGATATTGGTCCCGACGGTGACCGCCCAAAATGCGAGCTGATCCCAGGGCAGCAAATAGCCGGTGAACGAAAGCAACAACGTTCCCAGCAGCAGCGCGACCCCGACCAGCCAGTTGACGGCCCGGGTGCCGCGATAGGCCCCGGTAAAGAACACCCGCGCCATGTGCAGAAAAACCACCGCGACCATTCCCTCGGCTGCCCATCGATGCTGGTTTCTGAGGACGCGGCCGAAACTGACCGCATACTGCAAATCCTTGATGCTTCCGTAGGCGCGTTCGGTGGAGGGCACGTAGAAGAACATCAGCATGACGCCCGTGACGGTCAGGATGAAGAACAACGACACCGCCGCAGTTCCCAACCACAGCGAGTAGTTCCAGCTCATCGCGGCCCGCGTGATCTTGGCGGGAAACCAGTGCAGCCAGAGGTTGCGCACGATCGCCTCGGACGACTCACGCTCGCTCTCCGGGGACCACGACCACGCGATTTTGCGCCACAGCTTTGCAAGCCTGTTGCTCATCTCAAACCTGCCTCTTTGGCGGAGCGAAGCGGAAGCCGGGAGCAACGTCTACTGCGCTGTCTACCTCGAGAAACCCGTCCGGTGAGATGCCGGTGTCGAGCCAGCTCAATCCCCGAGGCGCTGGTCCGCTGATCACGCTGCCGTGAGGATCGAAGCGGCTGCCGTGGCACGGGCAATCGAATTCGGTTTCACGCCACTGCACCGTGCATCCCAGGTGCGGGCAAACCGCCGAGATGACGTGGAAGGCATCGTTCTCGCTGACCACGAACAAACGATGGGTGGTATCGAACGTAAACCCCGGTGGATACTCGGCGGGTCGCTTGAGCTTAAACTTGGTCGGCGGCTCGTAGAGGATGTTGGGAAAGAAGGCGCGCGCCGCGGCGCCAATCTGGGCGGCGAATGCTGCGGCGACGGAGCCTTTACCAAGCAGGCGGAGGACCCGCCGCCGTTCGCTGTCCGGCGGAAGATTCTTTTGGCCAGCGTCACTCATTATCCGGCCACCTCCTCGAAGTTGAAGCGCTCCATGGTAATAGCCGCGGTGGGGCATCGGATTGCGCAGAGGCCGCAGCGAATGCATTTTTCCTCGTCGTACAGAAACACACTGGCCGCTCCAGACTCTTTCTCGACGCCTTCGAGCGGTACTTGGTCCGCAATCCGGCTGGCCGGAGCGAAGTGCAGGCAGTGCTCCGGGCAGATGTCCACGCATCGATTGCACAGGATGCATCGGCTGCCGTTGTAAATCGGGTGCACGTGGCAGTACAGGCAACGGCCGGCCTGCTCCCGTGCCTCCTCGAGCGAGAACACCGATTCGACTTCGGTGATGCCACTGCGGCGTTCAAGCGGAACAATCGGAACGAGACGCGGACGCTGCTCGTACCGATCGGGCATCGCGTACGAGTCAGTGGGGAGTTCCTCGATGCGAACCCGTAGTTCGTGCTTCGGCAAACTTTCACTATGCAGGTACGCGTCTATCGACTGTGCGGCGAGCTTGCCGTGCCGCGCGACTGTTATAAGCAACGAGGGCGGGAACGCGGCATCGCCTCCGGCGAATACGCCGGGGACGCTGGTGGCGAGCGTTACGGGATCGATCTTGAGCGTGCCGGCCGCGGTCAACGCAACTTCGTCGGTCCGCAGAAACGACAGATCGGGGGCCTGCCCGATCGCGAGAATAACGGTGTCCGCGTCGAGGGTGCGCCGCTGGTTGTCGTCGAACTCCGGCTTGAAGCGCCCCGCGTCATCGAAGACGCGCGTGCAGCGAACCAGTTCGATTCCCGTCGCCTTGCCTTCGCGCGTGATGACGCGGCGGGGCCCCCAGGACGGGAGGAAATGCACGCCTTCCTCGGTTGCGGTCCCGGCCTCCTCGCGGCCTTGTTCCGACTTCATGGCCGGCATCTCGATCTCGGATTCGAGGCTGACCACCGTGACTTCGAGTGCCCCCCGCCGGGCCGCTTCGCGCGCCACATCGAGCGCCACCCTGAGAGTGCCGGCCTCGACCGCCTGCTCGTCGGATACTGAGATCGGAAGTCCGGAGATCATTTCGCGTACGGCGGTTCGCGCCGCATCGATCGCGACCAAACCTCCGCCGATTACCACGACCTTCCTGCCGACAGCTACGCGATAGCCGCGGTTGATGTTGAGCAGGTAGTCGATGGCCTTGATCACGCCTTCCGCCTCGGAGTTTTCGATGGGCACGCTGCGGCCGCGCGATGCCCCGACAGCCAGGAACACCGCACCGTAGCCCTGCTGCAACAGCTCGGACACACCGAAATCCTTGTTGAGCGGAGTGTTGAAGCGGAATTCGACCCCCATGTTCTCGATCTCCGCGGTCTGCCGCTCGATGACCTCGCGCGCCAGTCGGTAGGCCGGGATTCCATAACGCATCATCCCGCCGGAGGAAGGCATGGCTTCGAAAACCGTGACCCGGTAGCCCATGAGCGCGAGGTCGTGCGCGCAGGCGAGTCCGGATGGTCCCGCACCGACGACGGCGACCGGAGGGGCATTGCGCCCCCGATCGGCGCGAAGGGCGAGACGATTGGCGTGAAACGGCGTTACGCTGCCATCGTTGGTCCCGGTCAAAACCCGGTCGAGAGCCGCGGGGACCAACGCTTCGGGTCCGAATTGTTCGGAGACGAAGCGCTTGAGCGAGCGGATCGCGATGGGCGCATCGATCTTGCCGCGCCGGCATGCGTCTTCGCACGGCGCCCCGCAGGCGCGACCGCAAATCGAGGCTATCGGATTCGCGGTACGCGCGACCCGATATGCTTCATCGAAGCGGCCCTCGGCGATAAGCTGCACGTAGCGGCCCGCGTCGGTTTTCACGGGGCACGCCTCGAGGCACGGCACGTTCTTGCGAAACCACCAGAGGTCGCGTGGCATAGCCTGTATGAGGCGCTCCGCCATCGTGCAGTGCAGTCCCGGCTATTTCTTGCAGAACGACCGGACGTATGACACGAGTTCGTGAATCTCGGAATCTTCGAACCCGTCGCTCCAGGCCTGCATATCGCCACTCAGCCCATTCGCTTTACCGCCGTTCTTGATGACGTTGAACATGGTATCGTTGGAGATTTTCTGCATGGCCGCGCAATCGGCGAAGTCGCGCGGCTTGGTGCTCAGGGTGGCCGCAGCCGATCCGTTGCCGTTGCCGCTATCGCCATGACACTTGGCGCAGAAGGTTTGATAGTTCTTCTGCGCGGCAGCCGTATCGGCTCTGACCGGAAGTGCCGCTGCGATGGCCGCGGCGAGCGCCAGGATCGTCGGAGCTAGGGGTTTCGACTTTTTCATTCCATTTCTCTTTTCAGCATCGCGAGTCACTACTCGCGCCCGCCCTTAAGGTATTCAAGGATCGCCCGAGCGTTCTCCGCCGGCATGTTCGAGAGTCCGCGCATGTGCATCATGATCTGGTCCCATTGATAGGGCGCGAACTCGGAACCCGGCCGCGCGTTGTGGCATTGCGCGCAGTATACGGGCCAGAGCCTGGCGCCTTCCCTGAATAACTGGCGCTTATCCGCCTCCTTTTGGGCATAGACCGCGCCCGGGTGCAGTCCACCCATCCCGATGACCAGTGCGACCAGAAGCCACGCGATTTTTCGCACGTTCATTCCTCTCAGAATCCAATCGTGAACTGGCTAAGGAACGCACGGTCGTTGGGAGTCGCGCCAACTCCCGTCGCGACGCCCTTGGAATTCACGAACATTCCTCCCGCGTGGGGCACTTCGATATCGAACTCGTTTTGCCAAACGATCGAAGGAGCTATCCAGTAGTCGAGGCCCAATGCCACTTCGCGCGAATGTGGCGCATACAGAGAAGGCGAACCGTTGAGCCCGAAGTCCGGAATGAAACCCACCTGGACTCCGCCGAGGCCGATACCGGTGGCACCCTGGACGTCGTCGTGTGAGACGAAGTGCTGGTTCACGCCTGAGTAACGAACCAAAGGCTCGAATTTGCTCAGGTACCTGTTGACCTGACTATCCAGGCCCGGCACTTTCAGGTCGTTCAGGAAATAACCGAATTGAACGTACCAACCCTCGCGGTTATCCTGCGGCTCGCCGTTTGGCATTTGTCGATAGGATCGCAAAAATTCGCCGCGAGCCTGCAAGTTGCCATAGAGATACGCGAAGTCGAGCCCCCACGAGGTCATATAGTTGCCACTCAGCCACTTCCCGTCGTAAGTCGATGCGCCGAGCTCGAGACGCCCGACATTCGCATCGAGCGGCAGCGGGTAGATGCGAAGCCTGGCACCAATCGATTTGCCGTTAGTCTGCTTGTTTGCTGCCGCAATGGGTGAAGTGACTGCAGCACCCAGAACATTCGACGTATAGCCTGGACCTTGGCCTCCCCAGACGGTGTAGTCAAAGTCCTGCCCAACCTCGCCCCACTGCAAACCGCCGCGGGCTTCCAAGCCCATCTCAGCCGGCGGTACCACGGGTGCGACGCCATATGGCAACGGAGCAGTTATGAAGCGGTTCACCCACATCGGGCTCTGAGTCTCGTACCAGTCGCCAAAGGGCTGATCGAAGAGTCCCGCCCCGATGGTGAGTTTGTCATACGGGAACAGGTAGAAAAGAGCGGTCGACAGATCGACACCGGTGCCTGTCTGTCCGAATGTGCTTGAGAGCACGCCTTCGAACATCATCCAATCGTTGGGCCGGTACAGAACCATGGGTTCCCAATCCAGGAAGAAAGCGTTCTGAGTCTGATTAGGAAAACCGGTGTACCCGGAGCTTTGCTGATCGTAGATAAAACCGACGCCGGCTGAACCAGTCAGTGTGAACGTGTGGCTACCCAGATATCCGTTAACTGCGCTGGCCATGGTCTTGGGGCTCGGTCCGGCTTCAACCTGCGCCTGCAGGCTCTTTACTTGCTGTGTGGCCTGCGATGCGTCGTTCTTGATTTGCGCGTTCGCGGCTTTGAGCCGGGAGTTTTCACCTTCGAGCTGGTCAACACGCTTTTCCAGCCTTTGCATAAGTTGAAGGTCGCGCGAGCGATCGGCCTCCAGTTGGTGTATCTCTTTTCTGATCTCGCTTAGGCTGTCGCGCCCCGTCCCCTCGAGGCCCCAAGCGCGAAAAAGGGGTGCGAAAAGCACTCCCGTGAAGAGAATGGCTGGTCCGAAGTATCGGCTCCCCCGCATCGCGGCCTTCCTCCTGGTGCCTGCTCTGGCTCGGCAGAATCTTGCGCTGAGTCAGTACAACTCCGCCCTCACGCAAACTTCGCGCCGCCGCTGTTTTAAATCCGCTTCGAAATGAAGACTTCGACGAGTAACCCGGTCGTTGCCAATTTTGATTGGTTCTACGGGAACCCTGGAATACCCCTAGGTGGCGCGAGCGGGTCGCCGGCGAGGCCGTCAGCTCCGCGCGTGGCTTAGATCAGACAAACCGAGACCCTGAGACACTGTAGCCTTCGGATACAGTGTGACATTTAGTGAGCGGATTTTGACGCGCGAATTGGTGAACGCAATCGAGAGTGCCTTCACATTGGGCGGGCGGTTCGTCCCTCATTCGTCTTCGGGACCTGCCGCGGGCACCGACCGGCGGTTATGCTACCGAGCAGCGGTCCGCCAGAGCGAGTTTCTAATCGGCCGTTTTCACGGACAAGCACGCACCGGTGATTCAACGCGCGCTCGAACCCAAGGCGACAAGGTGCAGGGGGCGAAGCTACAAAGAATTAGCGCAAGCAGCTGCAGGCGAAGATTGCCGAGGATGGAATCAAATAAATCGAACCGGCCAAAAATCCTCGGCGTCCCGAGTCAACAATTCCTCCGTGCTATTCAAGGATTCGGTGGGCGCCCGCAAGACCCAGGACTTCGTTTGCTCCTTGCTGGATGGTCGAGACCCGCGTGTCGCGGAACAATTTTTCGATCAGGTTGCCGGGGGTAAATCCGTCCGCGCCAAACAGCTGCATTGCCTGGTCGGCGACCTCAAATGCAGTTCTGGTGCAGTAGGTCTTGGCCGCGATAGCGTTTTCCAGCGAGGGCATCGCCGCTTCCCAGTTGTGGACCAGAGTGGCACGGGAGAGCGCCCTGCACGCCTCCACCTCGCTGAACATCTTGAACAGCCGTTCCTGCACCAGTTGGTGCTCACAGATTCTTTTTCCGCCCTGCCAGCGGCGCTTTGAATGCGTCAGCGCCTCTTCGTAGGCAGCGCGCGCGGTGCCGCAAATAACTGCCGCCATCGAGGAGTGTGCGATCGCGAGTAGTCTTGCCACTTCCTGCTCGAAGCCTTCGCCCTTGAGCGCCCAGGCGCGAGGAACCCTTACGTTGTCAAAGACGAGCGCGCCCTGGTTCATCTCCCGCTGGCCAAGTTTGCCTGAAGCTTCTTCGCGCGAAATTCCCGGGGTGGTCAGCGGAATCAGAAAGAAGCAATGCGCCGCCTTCGACGGTTCAATCGCTACGGAACACAGTGCGTGGGTCGCGATTCCCCCATTGGTTACCCAGGAAGCCTTTTGTCCCTCGATCACATACTCGTTCCCGTCCGCCCTCGCCACCAACTGGGCACGCGTGGTTGGATAACGGAACTCTTCGCTGCCCACCAAAAAGTGGTCGGAGCCGTGGCGCGGTTCGCTTAACGCCCAACACCCGATCCAGCTCGCGTCACGGTTTTCGGCGAAGGGCTTCACAAACTGCGCGATCAGTTCAGGTCTTCCATCCGCGATCACGGCCGTCGCGGGCAGGCTCGATGCGACCAGACTGAGTCCGATGCCCGCGCTTCCCCAACCCAACTCCTCAAGGAGAATGTGAACGCCGATGCTCGGCAGACCGAGCCCGCCGTGGCGCTCGGGTATGAGGGCAAGATGATAACCGAGTCCATAGGAGGCTTTGAGTACCTGGCCCAGGCGGGAATCGGCCACGCTGAAGGGATACGCTTCCGCACCGCGATCGATGGCCATGGCTGCAGGCCGCATCACTTCCATGGCAAAGTGGTGCGCTTCACTGCGAATCGATTCACATTGCGCGGGTAGCCCCAAATTTAATTCTCGATAGGTTTCCATTGTTTTTGCCTAGAAAACGACCCTGGGGGAGTGCCAGGAAAGACAGCGTCAGGCTGACCCGCCGCAGGGTCGTTGGACTTGCTGCCCTTCGTGGGAGTTACTCAAATTCCCGTTTTTTGGGTTCATGCATCACCTTACACGCGGAGACCCGCGCGACGACGCTATCGAGGACTTCTATCGTGTGACCATCTGTTTGGTCGCCTGGATGATGTTCAGCAAGGCCTTTAGTAGATCGCTCGTGCTGACGATCCCCACCGTGCGGCCGTATTCAACGACCGGTACCGCACCGATTTTGTGCTGGATCATCAGCTTGGCCGCAACCTCCACCGAATCCGAGGGGCTGATTACGACCGGGCAGCTGGTCATGGCCGCGTCGACGAGGGTCGACTCCAGGTAGCCTGTGTGAGGGCGCAAGTCACGATCAGTAACTATCCCTATGAGGTTGCCGTTATCAACGACTGGCAGCTGCCGAAACCCCCCGGCGGCCATCATTGCTCCGGCCTTAGCCAGACTTTCGCGGGGGCCGACGCAAACCGGATTTGGCGTCATCCAATTGGTTACCTGCATATGGTGTACTCCGAGTTGTGCTATCAGACTGCCACGCAAATGACCTGCCAACGAGAGTTGGCTGTTTCGTCCGTGCGGTTAGAAGCAGTTGGGCACCATGGTGATCGTACGCTGGCTCAATAGGATACACGACGCCATCGGGCAATGTGGAGTCGGGGCTGAGTTGAGCGGTGGCGCGGCAATCGCCCTTTGGCCGGGGCAGACCAAACTGGTCCGAACTCAGCGACCGCCGAAACTCGTGGGCTGTTGCTGCAGACTGGCCAGGGAGGGGTGCGCAAAGGCTCAGTCGCTTTACGTCGAGAAGCGAGTCGGAACGAACACGCCCGACAACTGTTCTTGTGGTGGGCCCTCCGTTGCCCGGGCCCTTGCGGTGGCCCCCCGCCATGCGGTTTACGGCCGCATTGTTCCGGTCGACCTACGATGCGGTCCGAATCTCGGTGAGTGACGATATCAGTCGAGTCTGAGGTGGCGCGCCTGGTGCTGACTCGGTTCGCGCAATCCGCAGCGCAGCTTGACTATGTGGTCAATCTCGTCGATTGCCGGTGCGCAGAACGTTCTGAAAGCTGCGTTCGGGTGGGTCTAGCTTGCGCGCAGTTCCGCGCGCGAAAGTGTTCCCTCGGTGGTTCGGCTCCCATCCTTCCCCGGTCAAGCGACTGAGGTCAATCTGGACAAAGTCGTGGCCTAACACATTTCCGCTGTATCGTTTGGATACAACCAGACACATGAATGGCGACGGGCCCGCGAGGCGCCGGGCTCACGCCAAGTAGGCACGTGACTTGCTGGAAAGTTCTGTACGCAAAAGAAGGATGGAATGAGATCCAGCCGGGAGGAATTGAGCTTGGCATCACCCGAAAAATGGCATCCTGCGAAAGAACTCGAAAGATTCAGACGCCGGGTGGACGACCTGCTCGAGCATTCCGGATTCGAGCAGCACAGGCTGAAGAATTGGGAATCGTCATCCCTCCGTCCCGCCATTGAATCGTTCGTGAACGGCGATCAGCTCACCATCCGCGTCGACCTTCCGGGCATCGATCCGGAAAGCATTGACGTCAGGGTGATGGGAGGATTTCTGACCGTCAAAGGCTCGCGCGAAGAAAACCAGGAGTCCAAGCATGCGCAATACTATCGGCGCGAGACCAGGTACGGAGATTTCGAGCGGACCATCCAGTTGCCCGAGGGTGTGAAAGCCGAGGATTTGAACGCGACCCACAAGAACGGCGTCTTGGAACTCACCGCGATGCTGCCCAAGGAAGGCGCTTCCAAGCAAGTGAAAGTCCAGGTTCACAAACCGGAGGACGCGAAGCCAGCGGGCGATCGGGAGCGCTGATGGCATACGCTGTGCGCGGCTTCGGCTTCTGGCGGCCGGGGACTTTCGGGGCTGTTTTGATGGCGGACAAGCAAAGGAGACCGCGGCGATGCATTTCATGAAGAGCCTGAGCTTCGCCTTGGGCCTGCTGTCGTTGGTCTGGGTTGGCGGTCTGGCGACCGCCGATGAGATAACCCAGGGCAAAGCGCTATTCATGCAATACTGCGCCTCCTGCCACGGTCCCAACGGTGCAGGCGATGGTCCGCTCTCTCCGAGCTTGAGTACGCCGCCGGCCAATCTGCGAGTGCTTTCGCTGCGGTTTGGAAACCCGCTGCCCCAGAACGTCATAGCGCGCTTCATCGACGGTCGTGCTGACGTTAAAGCTCATGGGCCGCGCGACATGCCGGTGTGGGGCGAAAAGTTCTACGCCGAATCGAATGGCGACGAGCGGAAGGTTAAGGAACGCATCGCAAAGCTGGTTGCATTCCTGCAATCGATACAGACGGGCGCTCGCACCGCATCGGTAAACCTTGAATGGGCGGCTTCGAGGAGAAACGAGAAACTTAACCACCGGCCGGCGGAAATCCTAGTTTTTCGTCCCTGACGCAGGGCGAATCATGACCGGCGGAGAAAATCGCACAAGAACGGGCGCATCGAGTCAGAGCGTTTATACGGGGAGTTGAATCCTTCTCAACTCGGATCGTGCCCGCTCAATCGGGAGATCACAGGTCTGCGATTGACGCGCAAATGAAGATTCGATCAAGTTGGGTGCAATCAGACAGAGCTGTGGACGGCTATCGAGCCGACCCATCCCATCAGGTGGATGGTGAAAACGCCGAGGTGCCCTTGCTGGGCGTGAGAGAGGTCTCCGACGCGTCACGGTACGGCGGATCCAGGAGAGTTTTAACCGGCTTCACACATGGTCTATGGGACCATTCGCAATTTCGAACAGAGGAGGTATTGCCCTATGGCTATTTTAGGACTCGATCCCGATAGCGATCCGATTGGCGGCCTGTTGAGCTTGCAGGGCGAACTAGAACGATTCATGCGCAATCCGGCCTTTGGGACAGGACTGTCGGGGTACGGCGTTTTCCCGCCAATCAACGTCTTCGATTCGAGCGAGGGCGCGGTGGTGGTGGCGGAGATTCCTGGCTTGGACGCATCCAGAATCGAGGTCGCCGGGGAAGGCCGCACCTTGACGATCAGCGGTGAACGGGAGTTTGCACCCGACGCGAGCGGGCGCGGATACCATCGACGTGAACTCAACGAGGGTAAGTTCTCCCGCTCAATCCAGCTGCCCGAGGACTACGACGTCAGCCGCGCCGAAGCGCGTTATGAGGCCGGTTTGTTGGTCGTCCGGGTCCCCACAGCCGAACGTGCGAAACCGCGGCAAATCACCGTGCAACGTGCATGACCGGAGGTGAACAGTCATGGCCGAAATCACTACCAAAGAAAAGCAGGAGCTTTCCAAGTCCCAGGAGCAAACGCGGCCGGGGCGTTATTACGTGCCCGACGTGAATATCTACGAGTTCGACGACTCGTTGAAACTGTGGGCGGAGATGCCCGGAGTCAAGGAGAAAGACCTTGACGTCACGCTCAAAGATGGGGTGCTGACCATCATCGGCAAAGTCGCAACTGAGATGTATGCGGGACTCAGGCCCAGGTACACGGAGTACAATGTCGGAAATTACTATCGTGAGTTCGCCGTGAACGAGAATATCGATGAGTCGAAAATCAAGGCGACCTTGCGCAACGGAGTGCTGGAGCTGGAGTTACCGAAGAAGGAACAGGCAAAGCCAAAAAAGATTGAAGTCCGCAGCGCCTAGCGCGAACTTGGATTAGAAACCCTCCCCTGAGGGTTGCATCATAGGGAGTGCGCGGTGCGATTTGCACCGCATCTCGGACGGAGCACCGTTCGCCCAGGGAAGGCTGTCGTGAGCGAACCCCAGGAGGGGAAGCACTGCTCTGCGGCGATAGCCCTTCCAGTGTCGGCGTCACCTTTGCGACTGAAAGCTCATCCTCTGCAGCGAGAGCGATCTCAGCTCGCTGCGCATCGCAGGTGCATTTCGAGGATCTGGCGCAGCGACGGGTCCCGTCGGTGTGGGGTTGGCTCGCCGCTCCCGAGCCAACGGAGCATGAATGTGAAATAAAGCGCGAACAAGTTGTGCGCGAGAAGCGCCGTGTCGATGTCGGCTGGTAATTCTTCGCGTTCTTTTGCGCCGGCAATGAGTCGGTCCAGTTTCTCGAAAATAGTCGCCATTACGGCGTCGATGCCTCTATTTTCACCGTGAACAAACGCGAGTTCCTTCGCAAAAATACGCGCCAGACCGATGTTGCGTTGGTTGTCCTTCAACATGATGCCGAAAACGTGGGTCAACTGATCGATCAATGCTGCTTTGGGGACCTTGCTGAAAGCGCGCTCGATACTTCGGCCTACCTCCTCCTGGAACATCATCACCAGCAGCGCTTCCTTGGACTTGGCGTGAAAGAACAGCGTGCCTTTGGCGACGTCGGCTAATTCGGCGATTTCACTGGTGGTCGTGGCGTGAAATCCCTTGGACAGGAAGAGCTGGCGCGCGGCTCGAACGATGCGCTCGCGTTTTTCTCGTTTGCTGCGTTCGGCCCGGTTTAGTTCGACTACGGCCGCAGATGGTCTCAAAACGCTCCTCCATAACCCCGACGCCGCGCGAGTGGTTGGTTTCGGTCGTCTGGTTTCCCTTCCCACTGATGAAATCAAATTCGAAGCGGTCTTGTGTACATGGGAACTTCGGTCGGATTCTCACGCCATTGCGCGGGTTGCACGTCGATGTAGATCTCAACCTCATTGCCGTCCGGATCGAGCAGGTACACGCTGTGAGTCACTCCATGATCGGACATTCCGACGATGGGCACCTCGGCTTCGCGCAAACGCGCGATCGCCGCGCGTAGTACATCATCGCTCTCCCCGATTTTCAGTCCGAAGTGGTAGAGGCCCACGCGTGGTTTCGCGGGAATGGGCGCGGCTTCATGACCGACCTGTATCAGCAAAAGTTCATGATGGGTGCGGCCGGATGAATATGCCGCAACTCCCCGTCCATGTATGATCTCCTTCCATCCAAGCAGGTCGCGATAGAATTGCCGCGAGGCATCAAGATCCTTCACGTAAAGAACAATATGCCCGAGCTCTTTCACTTCCATGGCCATCTACCTCCTCGGAAGGCGCACTCCCTTTCACCAACCAACGCCGGGAACGTGCTGCGTACGATCCCGATTGTGCACCAGTCGGATGACTCTGTCCCAACCGCGATGAATTTGCCAAGTCGCTGGTCGAACCGATCGCTGGCGCCTGAATCCAACGGTCTACCACTGTGGAGCTCTCTTGCAAGTCTCGTTACCGTCGCGCTGTCCATCTCGACATTCGCTTCCGGCGCTTTTGGTCAGATCAGTGCCGGATAGGAGCCGCCGTCCACGTGGATACTTTGTCCGGAGATGTATCCGGCGTGGGCGCTGCACAGGAACGCACAAATGGCTCCGAATTCGCGCGGGTCGCCCATTCTTTTCGCGGCCACCCCTTTGATTTGATCCGCACGCGCCTGCTCAAAGGTGATCCTTTCCTGTTCCACGCGGCGTTGTGCCAGCCAGCGCTGACGTTCAGTGTTGATGATGAACGGAAGTAGGTTGTTGATCGTCACGTTGTCGCGGGCGCACTCGACCGACTGTCCTTTCATTACGGCCGTCAGTCCTGCCCGTGCACCGGAAGAAAGCGCCATCGTGGGATGGGGCAGCTTAACCATTGCTGAGGTAACGTTGATGATTCGTCCGAACCGACGCGTTCGCATGCCCGGCAAGAGAGCGCGCATCAGCATCAGTGGCGCGAGCATGTTCGCTTCGAGGCCTGCCAACCATTCTTCGTGCCCGAGTTCCACGAAGCTGCGTGGCGAAGGACCAGCATTGTTATTGATCAGGATGTCCGCCTCCGGACACGCCTCCAGCAAAGCTGAGCGGCCCGCGTCGGTCGTCACATCTGCGGTGACCGCGGTCGCCTGCCAACCCGCCTTGCGGAATTCTTCGAGTGGTTGAGCGAGCCTCGCCTGGTCCCGTCCATTTATGAAGACCTGCACGCCTTCGTTGGCGAGCGCCTCGGCGCAGGCACGGCCCAAACCTCTGCTCGACGCGCACACCAGTGCCTTTCGTCCATTGATTCCGAGATCCATTGCTCAACCTCGATCCAGAAGGAAATCCAGTACCACTTGATTGTGTTCCTGGTAGTGCTCGAACTGTGCCCAATGTCCGGTATCACGCGCGCAGTGGTATCTGGCACCTGGAATCATAGCAGCCAGCCGCTCGCCGACTTCGGGGCCGGGACGATTCTTGTCGCCCCAATAAACCAGGGTAGGTCGAATGATCTGTCGTGCCAGCGCATCGGTGATCGCATGACGGGTCGGTCCCTCACCGGCAATGTGATTGCGCATAACCTCGCGCAGCACTCGGTTCACTGCTGGGTCCCGATAGATCTTCGCGCGAAGCGCCACCGCTTCATCGGTAATCAGAGAACCATCAAAAACAACCTGCTCCAGGCGTTTGCGGATATTCCCATCGCTGGGATCGTGGAAAACGCCCAGAGCTTGATCGATCGTTGCAGCGGGGTTCGGGCGTTTAGAGCCGGGAAGGGCCTCCTCATCGGGAAGGTAGCCGGTCGCGGTGGTGAGCACCAATTTATCCACCCGCTGCGGGCATTTGAGAGTAAAGAGACTTGCCACCCATCCACCGAGCGATTGACCCTCCACATAAACCCGCTCCAGCTTGAGCGTGTTCAACACGTCGAGAACTTGATCAACCAGTGCCGGAAGTACCTGCTCGTCGAACCCCTCCGTTTGCGATCGCCCGTGCCAGAGGAAATCCATCGCGACAACGCGAAAATGCTTCGCGTACTCGGGAATGTTATGGACGAAATTCTCCAGGTGGCCGCCCATGCCGTGGAGAAGCACGAGCGGGAAGCCTTCGCCGGCTTCAACGATGCGGGTGCGATATCGGCCTTTGACGAACCGTGTTTCGCAGCCGAGCAGCTCTACCCAGTAAGACATCGACCTCACCGAGCTTCTGTCACAAGCGGCCCCAATGTGCCCGCTTCATAAGTCCCGCACCGTTCGAGATGATCCCTCGAGTGCCAATTTTTTCCGAAACTGGTCCGGCTCGACTTGTCCCCCCGGCGCCGCCGTAGAGGGCTGCGCCTCGGCGCGCATCAGCTCATCCATGATGCGATTGAACTGAGCGAGTCCGGCGTCCATCGACAGTTTCACCATCTTCGCTTCCGGGTGCAGGTCAATATTTCTTTGCTGGGCCTCGATCATCATCCGATCTTCTTCGAAAGCCCGCTTCCCCAGGTCATAGAAGAAGTCCTTCAGCTCTGCTTCCTTCTCCCAGGGACCGTACGCGAAGAAGTAGCAGGTCCGATCGTGTGTCAGCGGGGTTACCGCCTGACAGGTGAATTGGCTATGTAGCGGTTCGACCCCGACCGCTTC
>JAFAHS010000368.1 GCA_019237115.1 Deltaproteobacteria bacterium | reverse complement strand
CGTGCGGCGGGATTAGTTGTGTTACAGCCGGTCCCAGAACGCGAATGTGACCGCGCCCACCAGGCAAACGAATGACATGATGTAGTTCCAGCGCGGTGACTCCTTCAGATAGAAGTAGGCGAAAACGGCGAAGACGATCAGGGTGATGATCTCCTGGATGATTTTGAGCTGATAGCCGGAAAATTCTCCGTAGCCGATGCGGTTTGCCGGGACCTGAAAACAATATTCGGCGAAGGCGATGAGCCAGCTCACGACGATCACAAGCACCAATGGACGGTCTCTGAATCGTAGATGACCGTACCAGGCTATCGTCATGAAGGTGTTCGAGCAGAAAAGCAGAAGGGTCGTCAGCATTGTCGCAAAGTCCTAGATTTTGATGGCTCCGCCGTTTTTCTATGGTCATAGCCGGGGCGAGCACTTTCGCCCATCTGACTTTAAGCGATTCGTTCCGGCCTCCATCAAGCTGGAGGCCGGGACATCGAAAGCCCGCGCTGCTCCGCTCTCTTAAGAACCGCGCTCGTATGAGTCAAGCAGGAATCCAAAAGGGATGGCCGACTCGGTCTCTGCGCTCGATCTGGATCTTCGCATACTGCGCCGGTGATGGGCTTTGCCATCTTTGCGAGGGGGTGGATGCGGCCCGTGTATTGATGCAGTCGCGCGCGATTTTTCTCTTCACGGCCTCGCGATTCGCCTCGCGGCCGGTCCTGTGCCAATACGGATGGCTTCGAGGATAGCTGACAAGGATCGGGCATCACTTCGTCAGTATCGCTACGTCGGCTCCGCTCCCTTTGTGGTTGATCGTCGCAATGCTTTCGCGTTCGGGTAGACTTTATCGGCACGGCGGTATACCATACCCCCTAGGGTATAGTCTCTATGAGCCATACAGTTAAGGAAAAAGGAAAGTTGCTGGCTCGCGTGCGGCGGGTGCGCGGACAGGTCGAGGCGGTGGAGCGGGCGCTGGAACAGGAGAAGGGCTGCGCCTCTGTGCTGCATCTGGTAGTCGCCGCGCGCGGCGCGATGAACAGCCTGATGGCTGAGATCATCGAGGATCATATCCGTGAGCACGTCGTGGACCCGGCCCGCGAGCGGAGCTCCAGCCGAGGCCGAGGCGCTGAAGAGTTGATCGAGGTAGTGCAGGCATACCTGAGGTGAGGCTCTCGTGGAACACGCCCTAGAAATATTGCCCCCGGAGGATCACACCGCTCAGGTCCGCCAAGACCCTCGCGAGGATGACCAAAGTCACGGCTTCGGATGGTTTGAAGCGGTCCGATTTTTGGCCGTCGCGGGGGCGGCGGTCCTGGTTCGATTTCACCTTGGCGAGCCGATACCGCACCTGAGCCTGATCGGGATCGCGGGCGTGCTGATCGGTGGATGGCCGATCTTCAAGGAAGCGGCGCAGAATATCGCAGCGAGGCGAATGACCATGGAGCTTTCCATGAGCATCGCGATCCTGGCGGCCGCCGCTATTTCCGAGTTTTTCACCGCCCTGATCATCACGTTGTTCGTGCTGGCCGCCGAAGTCTTGGAAAATCTCACAGTATCCCGCGGCCGCCGCGCGATTCGGGATCAACTGGACTTGCTCCCCACTTCGGTTACGGTGCGTCGCGCCGGAGGAATTTTCGAGGTTGACGCCAGTGACCTTCGCATTGGCGATTCGGTCTTGGTGAATCCGGGGGGAGCGGTTCCAGTCGACGGCGTGGTCCTCAGCGGGCACTCGTTCGTCGATCAATCCAGAATAACTGGCGAGTCAATGCCGGTTGAGAAAGTGCCTGGAGCGCTCGTGTACGCGGGAAGTATGAACCGGTCGGGCGCCCTGGAAATTGGCACCCATCGAATCGGTCGCGATACCAGCTACGGCAAGATCATCGAGGCAGTCGAAGCCGCCGAGCGCTCGCGAGCCCCAGTGCAACGTCTCGCTGATCGTTTGGCCAGCTACCTCGTCTATTTTGCACTTGCGGCGGCAGCTCTGACGTTCCTGCTGAGCCGCGACATCCGCTCAACCATCTCGGTGATTATCGTGGCGGGTGCCTGCGGGATCGCCGCGGGCACGCCACTGGCTATCCTGGGCGGAATCGGACGGGCGGCGCGTCTGGGGGCGATTGTAAAGGGAGGACTGTACCTGGAGATTCTCGGGCGCGTGAATACGGTGGTGCTGGACAAAACCGGGACCTTGACCTTCGGCCGCACCGTCGTGCGGGAGGCGTTTCCATACGCAAGCACCTCTGAGAACGAGCTGATTGCCAGCGCCGCGTCGGCGGAATTGCGCTCGGAGCATCCACTGGGCAAGGCGATTGTTGCCCACGCGGCGGCCAAGGGCATCACGGTCCAGGAGCCTGAGCGGTTCGATTCCAGTCCCGGCCTGGGAATCGTTGCCAAAGTCGGTGATTCGACGATCCTGGCAGGAAACCGCATCTTAATGAGTGCACATCAGATCCCGATTCCCCAACCTTCAGGATCGGGCACCAGGGTCGCATCCGAGGTGATGGTCGCGAGGAACGGTCGATTCCTCGGCACCATCATGATCGCCGACACGGTTCGGCCCGAGGCGCGCCACGCAATCGAAGAGTTTGACCGCATGAAGATCGGGACGCTGCTCTTGACTGGCGACGCCGAGCCGGTGGCGAAGGATATCGCCGCGCAGCTCGGGATACCGGAACTAGCGGCCGAGCAGCTGCCCGAGGAGAAGCTGGCGCGCATCAGCCGGCTAAAGGAGTCCGGTTGCGTAGTCGCGATGGTCGGCGACGGAATCAACGATGCACCCGCCTTGACCGCTGCGGACGTGGGCGTGGCAATGGGATCCGGAACCGATGTCGCGCAAGAGAGCGCAGGCATTGTGCTCTTGGGAAATAACCTGCGCAAATTCGCGGAGACCGCCAAAATCGCTCGGTGGACGCGAAGGATCATTTGGCAGAACTTCGCCGGGACCATCGTGGTTGACCTGGCCGGGATGGCGCTCGCCGCCGCGGGCCTGCTTGACCCAAGCGTGGCGGCGTTCATTCACGTCGCCTCTGAGATGACCTTCATACTTAATTCTGCGCGGCTGCTGCCGCGAACCAGTAGCACGACAGAATCCGCAATAGGTCTTCAGTCGCAGGAAAACACTCTCGCGAAGGCGGCCTAGCTTATTGTCGATCAGTCCGAATTTCAGCAGGGGAACACTATCATTGGAGCCGCTGGCAGTGTGCAGAACCGCTGCGGAAAGGTTTTGGCGCCAAACCTGAGTCCCACGAAGAAGATGGTAATGGGGAGTGTGATTTCCGAGCGCGGTTGAGCATCTCTCCCCCTAGAAGAACCACGAGTTGTCGGAGGACGGGCCAAACAGCGCGCCGAGGTATTTTTCCAGTTCAATGTTGAATTTCACGACCACGTGGTCGGAGTTCGGGGTCAGCCCGAAGCCGGGGCCGATGTTGTACTCGATTCCGTTGGGCAGCTCGCCCCACAGAACGGGGAAAATGTAGTGCTGTTGTTGCTGAATGGGATCGGGGTCGTCGAGCAGTCCGACCCCGCCGTAGAATTCGACGCCCGGCGACAGGTAGCGCAGCCACCGATAGTAGGCTCCGTTGCGGTAGCCGAATTCGAACCCCTGGTTGTGGCCCACGCCGGACAGAACCTTCTCGAACAGCGGGTTTGCGACGAGCGAGAGGCGGCCGAAGTCTTTTTCGATGATTGGTTTCAACTCGACTTCCAGGTTGGCATCGTCGAATTGCGGAGTCTTCCACCACTCCAGTTCCAGGTACCATCCCAGATTGACCGGGAGGGTATCTTCGTCGAAGAGCTGTCCCCGGAGCCGATACTTGGAGCCTGCGTACCACAGACCGTGACCGCGGACCTGGGCGAGATTCAGGTAGGCTGCCGCCTCGACGCGATCAGTCAACCCGTAGGTCAGCTCGTATGCGTTGCGCCACATGCCCTGGCTGGGGAATTCACCAGCCGAGGTACCTGCGCCCGCGGAGTTGTGTCCGTTCGCAACCACCGAATTCAGGGTTTCGAGCTCAACCATTCCGCGTCCCAGCGTCTTGTACGGATAAACCTCGAACTCGAACGCGTCCATTTGCGCCACAGCGCAACGCGCGTTGAACAATATCAGGGCAGCGAACGGGCCTAGTAAAAATGCCCAACGACGAACTGACTTCAAGTCAATCACCTGCTTTCGATGCCGAAGATGCGGCCGCGGAGGCGAGTTCGGAATCGATCCAGCGCTCGAGTTGCGCCCGGTCCTGCGGGCTCAGGCGCGACGAGGGATGGATCAGCCGGTACGACAGGGGTGGCATATCCTCGCGCTCGAGCGCACGCCCCATCCACTGGAGCTTTCGCTTGCGGGTGAGGGGATAGTACGCACCCCACTCGGAGAAATTGAGCTGCCGGCGGCCCAGCTCGATGTCTCGGGCGACCGCCCAAGAGAACGGCGCGACACGACCGTACCAGGGCCATCGCGTCTGGTTGGAATGGCAGTCGTAGCACGAGCGCCGCAGGGTGTTCTGGATTTCGGGCGGCGCGGAAACCTCGCCCTCCGAAGCCGGGTTGCTCACCCCCGAGGGCACCAACTGAATTGCAACCAGGAGTGCCAGCATCGCGAAGAGCAATCCGAGCTGGAGGTTTCGACGCATCGCGAGCCGGCCACTATTTTGCGACGATGCTGCCTTGCGGCACATCCTGGTGAAAATCGTCGTAAAAGTCGTAGGCGCCGGCGCTCAGTTCAGGGAGATGGACGCTGATGGTCTGGCCGGGGGTAACCACCTTCTCGCGATTGAGCCTGAAGCTCTCAAACTCGATGGTTTCGTTACTGGCGTTGACGACCTTGATGGTCAGTTTCTGGCCGCTCGGCACGCTCAGCGTCTGCGGGGTGAACTTATGGTCTTCGAAGCGGATCTCCTGGTCGTCCTGCCCGAGCGCAAAGCCCACACACGCGACCCCAATCGCCGCTACCACTATCGTCGTCAGGAACAGTTTGAACGGTGTCATAACTAATTGATAGTGATTCTCAATATCGTACACACCAACCAGCTGTCAAGGACAGCGCCAGCTCCAAACAACGTCCTCGATGGATGAAGTCTTAAAACGCCGCGCAGCCGTGGGTTGGCGCTTGAAGCAATCTTACAGTTCTGGGGAAGCCACTGCCGGTCGTGCGTGGTTGAAGACAGGACGCAGCGATGGAATCGGGTGACGCCACACCCGACATGTGGAGGGGAGGAAGCGGAGGCGAGAGAAGTTCCCGAGCCGGTGTATTGCGACGAACCATGCGTGCGGGCCTGTTCTCTGGCATTCTTGTGTGACGAGCTAAACTCCAAGTAATCGCGGAACGGCTTCAGAGAGAAAACCTTCGATGGCGAAAAATCTCAGTTATGTTCAGCCCGGATTCCAGGTAGTTACTCCCTACGTCTATGGCAAAGTCGAACTTGTCGACTTTGTGAAAGAGGTGTTCGACGCCGAGGTCATTCACCCGCCCGAACTTGAGGCGGATGGTAATTTCCACTCGGAACTGAAGATCGGTGACTCCCCGCTAATGATCGGTAGAGGTTTTTTCACCGACGAATCGATGGCTGCGGCAAACTGGATCTATGTCAAGGATGCCGACGCGACCTACAGGCGAGCTCTCGTCGCCGGCGCAACATCGGTTCGCGAGCCCAGCGACTATCCGTGGGGCGATCGCGTGGCAGGGGTGAAGGATTCTTCTGGAAACACGTGGTGGATCGCTACGCACAAGTCTTAGAGCGTGCCGCGCCCAGGGCCTCGCGGCCAAGAATGGTCATCGAAAGCAGCGCCGCATCAGTCCGATGCCGAACAACCATCACTCTGCGCTCATAGCTGTGCTCCGCAAAAACCTTTCGGTCTGGCTTGTAACCCTCATGGGCCTTCAGGGATTTTGGCTCTTCTCCAAATCGTGTGGATGAATTTTCCACATAGAGGTTGTTGAAAGCCCTGTGGCACAGTGGCTTGTGGAGTTTTCGAGGGCTCAAAAACTTGGCATGAATTGGCGATGGGAACAGTGCGGCGGTTGGTGGAGGTGTACCGCTTCCCCGGATTTCGTCCGAGGGCGGCAGTACGTGGGGTGTTCGGAAATCCCAAGGTCCGCATCATTCGACTTGAGCGGCGGGGAAAAAAACTTGGTGCGGAGCCTGCGGTCGAACGTCGCGCCGAATCTACGATCGCAAGCTGCGCGAGGTGCGAGACCTCTCGGCGGGAGACACCCGAATCTATCTGGAGATCGAGATCCGTCGGGTGCGCTGTCGGAGTTGCGCCAAGGTGAAACAGGAGAAGCTGACGTGGCTCTCCAACAACCCTTTCTACACCAAGCGCTTTGCCTTCTTCGTGGGCCGGCGGTGCCGCGTCTCTACCATCCAGGACACGGCCCGCGAGTTGCGCCTGGATTGGAAGACCGTCAAGGAGCTCGACAAGGAGTATATGCGGGAGCAGCTCCGAAGAGCGGGGACGCCGGCGCCACGAGCGATCGGTATCGACGAGGTCTCCATTCGCAAGGGACACACCTATCGCATCGTGGTCAGCGACCTGCAGCGGCACCGGCCGATCTGGTTCGGCGGGCAGGACCGCTCCGAAGAAAGCTTCGATCTCTTCTACCAGTGGCTGGGGGCGGTAAAAAGCACGCGCGTGCGGCTGGCGGTGATGGACATGTGGAAGCCCTTTCGCAACTCCACCCGCAGCCACGCCCCCCAGGCCAGCATCCTGTTCGACAAGTTCCACGTGATGCGCCATCTCGGCGAGGCTTTGGATCAGGTGCGAAAAAGGGAGTACGCGCGGCTGCGCGGCAAGGATCGCAACTTCATCAAGGGCCAGAAGTATACCCTGCTGTCGCACCGCGACAACCTCACCCTGGAGGGCCGCCGTGCCCTTCACAAACTGCTGCAAGCCAACCATCGGCTCAACGTCGCCTATCTGCTCAAGGAATCCTTCGGGCAGTTGTGGGACTACCGGCGCGAGGCCTGGGCGCGGCGCTTTTTCGAGAACTGGAAGGCGGCTCTTAAATGGCAACGGCTCAAGCCCTTCGAGAACTTCGCCGCGATGATCGAACGTCATTGGGACGGCATCGCCGCCTACTGCCGCCCCGAGAACAAAGTCTCCCTCGGTTTCGTCGAGGGTCTCAACAACAAGATCCGCGTCCTTCAACGCCGTGCCTACGGTCTTCGCGACGAGGAATATCTGCGCCTTAAGATTCTTACCTGTATGCTTGCGCAGATCTAAAAACCCCAAAAACCTTCCACACGATTTGGAGAAGAGCC
>JAFAHS010000349.1 GCA_019237115.1 Deltaproteobacteria bacterium | reverse complement strand
ACTGATCCTTCGTTATGTCACCCATCGTTATTGCGGCTCTCCCAGTTGGGTCAGGCAAGGTCTTCCAGGTTCGGGGCACCATCATCTCGCAACTTCCGTCCAGCCCGACGACGCGTTGATCGTTGTCTTGCGGCTGAGCGGTTTCTTGCGCTCCTGCGATACTGGCTGAGACAGCAGCCAACACGATCAAGGTCAATCTAATCAGGCGTCTAGGTTTTAAGCCAATTTCTGCCTCCGACCAGATTTTTGGTCGTGGAGCCGATAAGTCGCTGTCATGGGAGGTTCGGGGTCGGATACTGCTGAGTGTTCGCGGGGCGTCGTCGGCGGCGGAAGGCAAAGATTCGCAGTTCCGGAAAACTTCGTTGAAGCGTGGCACGGGATCGATCAGGGCAGAAGACGGTTTACGGTCCATAGCTACTAAAGAATTAGTAGATAGCTAACCCAGAAAGCGCTGACGTCAATTAATTCTTTAATACCTCCGCGCTGAATTCGCGGACCCGTTCAGAGTACTGCCACTTGCTCGGCGATTACCGTCTCCAGCGGTGTCGTGCCCCGGCGAACGTCGGTCGCAGGTTCAACCTCTATCCGGCCAGCATTGTGCGCGTCCCACATCCCCGTTATGAGTCGCGCATAACTCTCGCTTGTCCCCGCTGCGGTTAATAATTGGACCCGGCGTTCGCCAGCGACCTCCTGACCTACCACGGAACGTCGCAGAGAGGTTTGTATAATCTCGATGACGTCACCAATCGAATATCGCCGCGGACCCTCCAGATGCGTGACTCTTGAGCCTGTGCCGTTTGGATCGCAAAGAAGCTCTGCCGCCATGACTCCAACATCAGGTGCCGAGACGAACGGCACCGGGCGATCGATTGGTTGGTACATCATCGGAACAACGCCGCTGGCGGCTGCGTTTTTGAGGTACCGGCCCCAGTTCTGCATCTGCTCGGCCGATCGAGCCAGCGTTACACGACCCGGTAACGAGCGCAGCCTTTGTTCGAATCGATGAAAGATCACCGCAATCCCGGTCCCCGTTTCGTGGTGGGCGCCGTAGTCCGAAATAGCGACGACAGTGCTCGGTTTCGCGCTTCGGAGCGCGCCAACGATCGTCTCGGCGAGGTTGTCGTGTTCCGTGACCGCATCATCCGCCTTGGGATTCATGGGACAAATCACCAACACGCGGCTGGCTCCCGCCAGTGCTTTCGTGAGAGACGCTTGGTCTCGGACATCGCCAACGGCAACCTCGAAACCATCCAGTCTGAGCGTTTCAGCTTTGATTGGGTCGCGCACAATCGCTCTTACCGCGGAGCCTCGGCGCCTAAGTTCACGAATTGCAGCACCGCCGACCTTGCCGCTCGCACCCAAGACTGCGAATACGTTGTCGTTTTTCATGGGACGAAATGGGACTGATGTTCCAGATGAGACATATGGGTTTATGGGTCCACGCGCAGCGCGCCACGCATAAATCTTATCGTCGCATCGGTCCCATAAGTCTTATTTGACCTGTTTTTGAAATGATAAAAGCATGACGGTTAACACAGCTGAGGTTTGTTCTCACGTCCTTCACTTGCCTTCGCTTGAACTTCTGTAAGCGACGAAAGACTGTTATGCGCGTGACCCTTAGAAAGCTTGAGCTTATCGACATGGATGCTGCCGCCCTCGTCCATCGGGCTGCGCTTCTAGGCGCGATGCCGATGTTCGAGCGGTTCCACACGCCCGAAGAAGATCGACGGTATTTTCGAGAAATTGTTTTTCCGAACTGTGAAGTCTGGGGCGCGTTTGATGAATCGGTTTTGATCGGAATTATCGCATTCCGACTAAACTGGGTTGATCAACTGTACGTTGTTCCCGGTATTCAGCGGCGGGGCGTTGGCACGGCTCTCTTAGGTATTGCCGGATCTGCCTTTTCAGAACTATATGCCTGGACTTTTCAGAGGAATACGATCGCTCGCAATTTTTACGAATCCCGCGGCTTTACAAAAATCAAAGAAACCGATGGTCAAACGAAGAACGAGAACCGGACGTTCTCTATTTTTGGTCCTCGCGGAGCGATGCTGGACGCAAATTCAGAGGGCGCCAGGTCAGCGGGACTGTGATAAAGCACCAGGGTAGCGCAAGCGAACGATGAGTCCCGACTACGACATTCTCATAATTGGCGGCGGGCCTGCCGGAAGCACGGCAGGAACGCTCTTGGCGCAGCAGGGATGGAAGGTCGCCATCTTTGAAAAAGAACGCTTTCCTCGATTCAAGATTGGCGAATCACTATTGCCCGGCAGTTTGGAGACGTTTGAGCGGATGGGGGTTAAAGCGAAGATCGACCAGG
>JAFAHS010000314.1 GCA_019237115.1 Deltaproteobacteria bacterium | reverse complement strand
CAGCATTCCGGTCATCAGATGGTGGGTTGGATCCCGATGGAGCCGGATTCCGGCCTGTCCGCGTACCACCGAATTGCGGCCGTCCGCTCCGACGACCAGGCGCGGTTTCAGTTGCCGCGCGCGACCCTCGTGCCGGAAGTTCACCTGGGGAGGGTTGCCCGGCTCCACCGTCACGTCGCTGACGTTGCGCAGAACCGTGGCTCCGGATTCAACCGCGGTGGCGTTGAGCAGGTCGCACATGTCGGGATGACGCATGCAAAGCGGCGGCTTCAATCCTGCCTCCTCCAACGCCGCGAACTTGAGCGCATGGCCGCGCGCGGTCGCTTCGTCCACGTCATCACCGAATCCGACGTGCTCGCCCAGATGATGCGCTCCCGCCCCAAGCAGACTTTCGTACAGTCCAAGTCGCATCGTTTCTGCGACCCCCCACGGCGAGAGCCATTCGCCCCGAACGCGATCGACATGTTGGATCGACTTTTCCAGGACCAGGGCCGAGACTCCGGCCCGCGCCAGAGCGGTCGCCAGCGCGCCGCCGCCGATGCCGCCGCCCACCACCACGACCTCCGCGGTTTCAGGCACGCGCCGCCACCCGTCCCGCGGAAAATCGCACCGGCAAACGGCGCGGTCCGGAAATGAAGTTCGAAGGCAGCCACTCGGCGGCGCCGGCCGCCGCGATGTCCGGGAGCCGGGTGAGAATTTCACGAAGCATCACCTGGATTTCAATCCGCGCCAGGTGTGCGCCCAGGCAGAAGTGCGTACCGCCTCCGCCGAACGCGATGTGTTCGTTGGGCGTGCGTGCGATGTCGAACTTGTCCGGTTCGGTGAACACCTGCTCGTCGCGATTCGCCGAGCCGTAATACATCACCACCTTGTCGCCCGCCTTGACCCGCGAGCCGCCCAACACGGTGTCGCAGGTGGCGGTGCGCCGCATGTAGACGACCGGGCTGACATAACGGAGCATCTCCTCGACCGCGACTGGCAGCAATTGATCCAAATCGCTCCGCAATCGCCGCAGCTGCTCCGGATTCTCGAACAGGGCGAGCATCCCGCCCGCCAGCAGGTTGCGGGTGGTGTCGCCACCCGCGTTTACCAGCAGGAGAAAAAAGAAGGTGTATTCGGCGGGGGTCAGCCGGTCGCCATCGATCTCTGAATTCAAGAGGCGGGTTGCGAGATCGTCTCCGGGTTTTTGGCGTTTTTCCTGGGCGATGCCGAGGGCATAGTTAAGCATCTCCATCGACGCCGCCCGCTTCTCCACCTCGGGCACGGCCTCCGACGAGGAATGCATCTTCTCGGTCCACTCGTAGAGCAGCCGTCCGTGTTCCAGCGGAATGCCCATGAGCTCGGCGACGACATAGGATGGCAGCTCGCCCGCGATTTCGCTGACCAGGTCGCATTCACCGCGTTCGATCACGCGGTCGATGATCTTGCGCGCAAGTTCCTCGATGCGCGGGCGCAAGGTCCGCGCACTGCGGGGGATGAACTGCTGACTCACCAGCGTGCGATAGCGGGTGTGTTGCGGCGGATCCATGAACAGCATCATGTTGCGCGCGGCGGCCAGCCCTTCCGGCTCCATATCGCTGATGGCAATGCCGCCTGCATACGATGAGTAGGTTTGCGGATCGCGGCTCACGGTGCAGACGTCCGGGTGGCGGGTGACTGCCCAAAAGCCGGGCCCGTCCGGCTCCTCATGCCAGTAGAGTGGGTGGTTGGTACGCAGCCAGCGGAATTGGTCGTGCGGCTGTCCGTGGGCGAAGGACGCGACGCTTAGCAGGTCGATTTTTCGGTTCGTCATGGAGACCGGGTCCAGGCGTGCGGACGGACCTTGGGGAATTTCGGGTGGCGGAACGGATCGCCGTTCTTCAAATTGCGCTGCATGTCCTGGAACGGCGAGCCGGCGCGTTTGGGATCGTCGCTGTCGCCGACCCGCGCGGTTCCCGGGAGTGGCGAATACACCGCGTCGTCGCCGAAGAAGCGCAGCGAGAGCGTGCTGCGGCGGCGACCCTGATGAGTTGGCGCTCCGCCATGCAGCATCGCGGGATGGAAGATCAGGACATCTCCGGGTTCCACCGCCCATGACACTATGTCCCATCTGCCGCGGTCGGCTTCGATATTCGGCAGGCGGGGCAGGGTTCCATAGATCGGGGCGGTGTCATCACCGGGATCGAACCGGGAGCCATCATAGAGCACGCCCCGATGCGACCGACGAACGAACTCGAGAGAATCCTCTTTGGCCACCGGTTCGAACGCGATCCACATCACGGCGATCTTTTCGCCGGCAATCGGCAGATAGGAAGAGTCCTGGTGCCAGGGCGTACGCCGGCTCTCGCCGCCTTCCTTGAGGAACACCTGCTCGTACATGAACCATACGTCGGGCGAGTCCCACAGTTGCGCGACCACATCGGGCGCGCAGGACCGATCGAGCAGATGCTGGTAGCCCACCAGAACATTGGGATTCAACAAGTCCTGGTAAAACTTCGCGGGCGACTGGAGGGTGCCCTGGAACTGGGCGGAGTTCCTGCTGGGGTGGCACAAGCTCCACTGGTATGCGTCGCGGGCCAACCGCATCGAGTTGTCATCCAGCGCGCGCGGCACGTAAATCGCGCCGTGCTCGCGCAGTTGTTGTCGTAATACGGACAGGTTGGTCAGGCTCATTGTGTCACCGCAGGCTCGGAAGGACTCCGATCCTTTGGTTTATCACAAGCACGCACCCGTGCTAGAACCGCCGCGAGAAACACGCCGCCACGAGGAAAAACTTGGATACCGGAATATTCATGATGCCCTCGCATCCGCCCGAGCGCCCTTTCGCCGAAGGCTTTGCCTGGGACCTGAAACATCTGGAGCTATGCGATCGGCTGGGCTTCGATGAGGCCTGGATCGGCGAACACTTCTGTTCGCCGTGGGAGCCGAATCCAGCACCAGATCTGCTGATCGCGCAGGCGCTCCTGCGTACCCAGCAAATGAAGCTGGCGCCGGGCGCCCATCTGCTCCCCTATCATCATCCGGCCGAACTGGCGTGCAGGGTCGCGTACCTCGACCACGTTGCCAAGGGCCGCTTCATGTTCGGCGTCGGATCGAGCGGGCTTCCGAGTGACTGGAAACTGTTCGATATCGACGGCACCAGCGGCCAGAACCGCAAGATGACGCGCGAGGCCCTCGACATCATCCTGAAACTGTGGGCGGCAGACGCGCCGTTCGAATATCGCGGCGAGTACTGGAGTGTGAACCGCATCGACACGATGCTCGACACGCTCAAGTTCCACATCAAGCCCTATCAGAAGCCTCACCCTCCCATCGGCATTGCGGGACTTTCGCCCAAATCGGACACGCTGGAGATCGCCGGCGAGCGGGGATTCATGCCGATGAGTCTCAACATCTCCAAAGCCTATCTGGCGGATCATTGGGAATCGGTGGAGCGCGGCGGCGCAAAGACCGGACGCAAACCACGCCGCAGCGACTGGCGGGTGGTGCGCGAGGTTTATATCGCGGAAACCGACGCTGAAGCGAAGAAGCGGGCCCTGGGCGGCATGCTGACTCGCGCCTATCGTGACTACCTGCTTCCGCTGTTCTTGAGCTTTGGCTTCGTTTCGCTGTTCAAGCACGATCCATCGGTGGCTGACTCCGAGGTGACCCCGGAGTACCTGGCCGAGCGCAGTTGGCTGGTCGGATCGCCGCGTACCGTGCGGCAGAGACTCGCCGATATGTACGGAGAATCGGGCGGCTTTGGGACGCTGCTGGTCCTGACCTTCGACTACCAGGACGAGCATGAAGCGTGGGCTGCCTCGCAGCGATTGTTGATCGAAGAGGTGATGCCCGAGTTTCGCAAGCAGATCGCAGCCTAGAGCGCGCCCCGGCCCCTACTTGCGAAGCTGCGGCAACACCTCGCTGGCGAAGCGTTGCAGGGAGTGCAGGGCCTTGCCCGGCTCCAGGCCCGGCAGCTGGGTTGCGAGGATCAGTTCGGTCATCGGAGTTTCATCGATGATCTTTCGAAGGCGTTCCCCGACCTGCGCGGCGGTCCCCAGCACGGCGTTGCGGCGGATGCGTGCGGCGTCCGGGCGAATTGGACTCTCGCTGCCCTCTGCGGCGGCTGAGAGCCACTTGGCGTACAGCGCGGACTGATACAGCGCCGCCTGCTCGATGTCCTTCCAGGCGCGCTCTTCGCTCTCGGCCACGTACACGATCCGATTGTTCACGATGCTGTAGTTGGCCGGGTCCTTGCCGAACTCGCGCAGCGCCTCCCGATACATTTCGACTTCCCGCCTGCCCAGGTTACAGGCAAACGAAAGTCCTAGCTTGGCGCCGCGCCGAATAGCCACGGCATTCATTCCACCCCACAGCAACTCGGGGTGCGGCCGGCTGGCGGGGCGCGGCAGTATGTGCGCGTCGTGGAAACGGAAATGCTTGCCCTCGAAGCTGAAGGGTTCGCCGCTCCACGCGCGCTTCAGGATTTCGATTGTCTCCAGCGTGCGGCCCAGGCGTTCTTTGCGTGAGATCTGAAAGCCATCGAATTCCTCGTCCCGATAAGCGAGTCCGATTCCAAGCCGCAGCCGACCGTTGGAGATTACATCGATGAATGCGGTGTCCTCGGCCAGGCGCAGCGGATGGTAGAAGGGCGCGAGCAACACATAGGTTCCGATGGTGGCGCGGGTGGTGCGAGCCGCGATGGCGGCGAGTGCCGGCATTACCGCGGACAGGTAGCCGTCGGCGACAAAATGATGTTCGGTCAGCCAAATCGAATCGAGTCCGGCGCGGTCGGCGTACTCCGCCTGCTCCAGCATCGCGGCGTGAAACCGGTCGGCAGCCAGCCCGGAACCGGGCGGATTGCGAAAATCCAGCATGTATCCGAATTTCATCTGCTTGACCCGATCGGACATAACCATCTCCTCTTAACCCCGGAGCTTCCGGGCAGGCGACCACCCACGTTCTCTCCGGGATCCAACCTTGCAAACCCGCTTGGCTGGCTTAGGTCAGGCCGCCTGGTAGAGCGTCTCCACGAGCGCGGCTCGATATTCGTTGAACCGGGCCGGCGCGACAAAGTACTGCGGAGGTGAAAGGGTCATGGAGTCGGCGTGCTGCCACAACTTTGCTACCCGCTCGCGCACCTCATCCGGCGTGCCCGCGACTGCAAAGGTGGTGACCATCTCGTCGGGCACCGCTTTGAGCATTGCCGCCGTATCTTTGCGCGCGGCGGCGGCAATGACGGCGTCGGCCTGGGCGCCGAACCCCTGCGCCGCGTAATATTTCCGGTACTGCGCGATGCTCGAGTAAAACGCCACGGTGCCGCGCATGTCATCGATCGCCCGTTTGCGATCGCCGGCAATCGCTGCGTAGTTCCACAGGTTGACGTGAAAGTCCGCGCGCTTGCGCCCCCTGGCAGCCAGGGCTTCGCCCAGACGCCGCGATTGCTCTTCCACCCATCTCTGCGACCATACCGGATGACCCAGCAAACCATCGGCCGTTTCGGCGGCGAGCGCCACGGTTTTTTCGAACAAGGCGGGCAGGTAGATGGGAATCGAACTGCGCACCGGTTTGCGGATGCTGAAGCCACGCATATCGAACCGGTGGTACGCCCCCTCGATCTCGCCGAGCTCGCCGGTGTGACCCTTTTCGACGATCGCGCGCACCGTCGTGACGATCTCGCGCAGGTGCTTGACCGGCTTGCCGTAAACCACGCCGTGTACCCGCTCGTTCCAATCCCGAACGCTGGTGCCCAGACCCAGCACCATCCGGCCCCCGCTCAGCCGATCGATGTCCAGCGCGCTGAGCGCGGTCTCAACCGGGCTCCTTACAAAAGCCAGTGCGATGCCGGTGCCGAGCTTGAGCCGTTTGCTCGCCATCGCGGCCGCGGCCAGCGTGACGAACGGAGGAAAATGTATTTGCGGCGACCACACGCCGTAGAGACCGAGATCTTCGAAGCGCCGCATCAGCTCGGCCAGTTCCGCGGCGGGCATGGCCTGCACGATTTCCCAGTAGTCGCGCTTCATCGCTATGACGCCAGGCCGGTATGCAGCTCATCGACCGCGACCCGCTTGTGCGGGTTGAAATGCGGCAGCACGTGCTTGGCCATCAAGCGCAGCGAATTCATGATCTTCTGGTGCGGGATGCGCCCGGCCTGCTTGAAGCAGATGACCTGGCTCACCCCGGCCCTCTCGAATCCCTCGAGTTTGCGCACCACCTCGTCGGGATTCCCGACCACCACCATCGGGTGTTGCTTCAACTGGGAGTCGGGGATGTCCTTGGGATCCATGTCGACCGCCATCAGATTGCGCAGGTACTCGTAAGAATACAGCTGGTTCTTGGCCATCAGTGGCTGGAACAGCTTGGCGACGTTGTGCATGAACCAGCGCGCGCCTTCGATGCCGACCGCCTCGTCTTCCTGGTTTTCCGCCACGTGCAAAATCAGCATCGAGCCGAACGCCTGGTTCGGAACCTTGGGCACCTGGTCCGTGCGATTGTTGAAGGCCTTCGTGTAACTCTCGATGGCGCCCTGCACGAACTCAAAATTCAGACTGAAGCTGAGCACGCCCAAGCCCCGGTCGCCGGCCAGCTGATAGCTATCCGGCGCCACACACGCCATCCACATGGGAGGATGCGGCTTCTGGATGGGCTTGGGGACCACGCGCCGCGGCGGAATCTGAATGAGCTGGCCGTTGTATTCCAGAATCTCGTCGGTCCACGCCTTGACGATAACGTCGAGCGCCTCGCGCACCTCGGCGCGGGTTCGTTCGTAGTTGACACCAAACCCGTCGAGTTCCTGCGAGGTGGTGGAGCGACCGGTGCCGATATCGACGCGGCCGTTGCTCATGATGTCGAGCACCGCGGCCTGTTCGGCGACCTTGATGGGATTGTTGAAATTGAAGGGGAGCAGGCGCACGCCGTGCGCGATGCGAATGTTGCGAGTGCGCTGGGTTACGGCGCCGTAGAAAACCTCGGGCGCGGGGCTGTGCGAATATTCTTCGAGGAAGTGATGTTCAACCTCCCACACGTAGTCGATACCGATGCGGTCGGCGAGTTCGATCTGCGCCAGCGCCTCCCAATAGACGTTGTATTCGCTCAGCGCATGCCACGGCCGCGGGGTTTCCATTTCGTACAGCAATCCGAATTTCATAGGGCTCTCTCCTTACCGGTCACTCAAACCGGTCACTACCCACCGCTTAGCAAATAAGTGGCAGAACTGCGATTGCAGCGACGGGCTGAGAGCGCCCGCGCGCAGAAAGTCGTAAACTTGAAACGAGAGGAAGAGTAACTAACCGCGCATGATTTCCGCTTCGTCGGCCGCAAGGGTCGCGTAGACCTCGCGATCGATCTGGCGGTAGCGCTCCAGCGCACGCTCGGCGTGCTCCAGGCAGCCCTGCTTCTCGGCCAGCTCGCGCATCTTCTTTTCGATCCACGACAGGTGCCAGGTCTCGTCCTCGGTGACTCCCTTGAGAACTTCACGAGTCTCGGGATCGACATTGGGCAACGCGGAGTGGGCGTTGTAGCGGCTCTGGGCCCGTTCCTCGACCACCACCGTGAGCGCGAGCAGGTCGATAACCGTTTTGGGAACCCCGACCCGCAGGCCGAGCCGGCGCTGGTAACCGTCCTCGATCAGGATCGGAGTACCGCCGAGATCGGCGATGCGTTTGGTCCACAGCCAGGCGTGGCGGGTTTCATCGGAGAGATGCTTTGCCATCTTGAGCTGCGCATCCGCATCCTTGAGATGGTTCAGCAGTTTGAAAAGTAGGTTCGCACCTCGGAGTTCGGCATCGCGGTAGAAGCTGAAAATAATGATCTGCTTCTCGACTGCCGATTTTCCTCTAAAATCCATTAGCTCTCCTGCTCCTCAACCCACGCAACCATGTAGGGAAAAATCGAAAGACGGACTCGCGTTCGGAGTAGTCCAAAGGCGCAACGGGCCAAAAGCGGTTTGGGTGAACAGTATTTGATTGCTCTCGGGCGGTCAAGAAACCGGCGAAAGTTTTCCATAGTTTTCACATCGTCGGCCTTAAGCGTCGCTTATTGTAAACACGTATGCCGCGAGATTTGTCCGGTAGCCGTAATGACCAAGCAGGGAAAGCGCGTGCAGTCGCAAGCTGGTCGGTCTTTCATCCGAGTGCGGTAGGCCGTCTGCTCTTGCGCTGGTTAATTTTAACATTGTCGAAAAAGATTTAGGTGCCAGCTCGATCCGGAATCGGGGATCTTGTTCGTTGCGACATACGCTTCGTCGAGGACCGATGCGCACCGCTTTCCGACCTCGCCCTGGGTCCTCGCCCTCATCGTCCGTCCACGATCTCCCGGGCCGGCGATCTCCTCTATCGAGCGCGTATGCACCCGGGTGCCCCATGAACCTGGACTTTGAAATGGTTGGGGACGGCTCGGCTTTCCGCGCTTCATCGGGTTGGTCTTATTCGGGTCTGTCCTCGGCTGAAAATCCCTGGATACAGGGTGGAAGGGATTGCGGGCTTCGCCCAGAGGGCGACCCGTCCTCTCCGGACTGTCGATGCGGTGCAGGGGGCGGGTCAGCAGATGGCCTCCGAGCCACCCCAATCGAGGACGGAGTTCCGGACGGACCCGGTCGGTGCTGCTCCCTTCCCGGTGACGCGGGGATTACGAAAGTTCGGGACGACGATTATCTTAATTAGTCTAAGAGTATCAGAGTAATGTTCAATATCCGTTAGTAATGCTCTATTCACCCCTTCTCCTATGGCCATTCGCAGCGAGGGTCAATTCATGGTTAGGTTATTGCGTGAGCTGGGGCTACACGGCATAGTTTCCGAGCACCCCGGCAAGCCGTTTTCGCTGGCTTGACCGGCCCGGTTCTAACAGGATCAGTTTAAACATGGCGATCTACACCAAAATGGATGGGTTGAGAGGAAGTCTCCCCGGTGGCAAAGAACCTCGTCATAGTCGAATCTCCCGCTAAAGCCAAAACCATCAAGCGTTATCTCGGATCTGCGTACGAAGTGACGCCTTCGGTGGGGCATGTGGTCGACCTGCCCAAGAGCAAGCTGGGTGTCGACATCAAGAAGAATTTTGAGCCGGAGTACAGCGTTATTCCGGGCAAAACAAAGGTTATTGAGGGGATTAAGAAGGCGGCCAAGGGCAAGGAGAACATCTACCTGGCTACCGACCCCGACCGCGAAGGCGAGGCGATAGCCTGGCACCTCTCCAAGCGCCTCGGGAAGATTAACGGAACCAAGATCCATCGGGTCCTGCTTCACGAAATAACCGCAAACGCGGTCAAGGAAGCAATCGAACATCCGGCCGAGCTCGACAACCATCTGTACGACGCCCAACAGGCCCGTCGCGTGCTGGACCGGCTGGTCGGGTACCAGATAAGCCCGCTGCTGTGGGACAAGGTGAAACGAGGACTTAGCGCCGGGCGGGTCCAATCGGTCGCGCTGCGGATAATCGTGGAGCGCGAGCGCGAGCGTGAAGCGTTTCGTGCCGAAGAGTACTGGACGCTTGATGCACGTCTGCAGGCGGCCAACCCTCCTCCCTTCAAGGCGCGTCTGTTCAGCTGGAAAGACCAGCGCATCGACAACAAGGCCTACAAGCTGCCGGAGGCGGAGGCCCGCGAGATTGTCGGGGCGGTCGAGAAGGCGCCGTTCGTCGTTCGCAGCATCGAGCGCAAGGAAGTGCGCCGCAGCCCCGCGCCCCCTTTCATCACCTCGCGACTGCAGCAGGAGGCATCGCGCAAGCTCTACTTCCAGCCCTCGCGCACCATGCGAATCGCGCAGCGGCTCTATGAAGGTATCGAGCTGGGCGATCAAGGAGCCATCGGTCTCATCACTTACATGCGAACCGACTCGGTACGCGTGTCGGACCAGGCGCTCGGCGCGGTGCGAGCCTACATCGAGGGCAAATACGGGACCAACTATCTGCCCGAAAAGGGCATTATCTACCGATCCTCCAAGTCGGCGCAGGATGCGCACGAGGCGATTCGTCCCACCGCGCTCGAGCGCGACCCGGAATCGCTCTCGCGCTATCTGCAGAAGGATGAGCTCGCGCTGTACAAACTGATCTACGATCGTTTCGTATCCAGCCAGATGAATCCGGCGGTGTACGACCGGACCACCGTCGATATCGAGGCCGCCGATGCAGTGTTTCGCGCGACCGGACAGGTGATGAAGTTCGACGGTTTCATGCGCGTCTACATCGAGGGGCAGGATGAAACGCCCGCGGATGAAGACGCGGAGAATCTGCCGCAGATGACCGAAGGCGAGCGACTGACCTTGCTTGGACTGGACCCCGAGCAGCACTTCACCCAGCCGCCGCCGCGCTTTTCCCAAGCCACCCTGATCAAGGAGTTGGAGGACAAGGGGATTGGCCGGCCCTCGACCTACGCCGCTATCATGACCAGCATCCTGAATCGCGAATACGTCGAGGAAGACCAGAGCAAGCGCCTGCGTCCAACCACGCTGGGCCGGACGGTCAGCGACCTGCTGGTCCAGTCATTTCCCGACATAATCGAGGTGGGCTTTACGGCCCAGATGGAAGAAGACCTCGACAAGGTCGAGGAGGGGCAGGAGAACTGGGTCAAAACCCTGAAGCGTTTCTACGGGCCGTTCGAGAAACGGCTGGGCGAGGCGAAAAAGAAGATGCCCGTCATCAAGCGCAAGGGGTTGCCGACCGGGCTCAAGTGCGACGTCGACGGCGGCGAGCTGGTAATCAAGTGGGGCCGTAACGGCGAGTTCCTCGCCTGTTCGAACTACCCCAAGTGCACCAACACCAAGGAATTCACCCGCGACGACCAGGGCGGCATCCATATCAAGGAGCCCACCGCCCTGCCGTCCACCGATCAGATTTGCGACAAGTGCGGCAAGCCGATGGTGCTGAAACGCTCGCGCTTCGGGGAATTTCTCGGGTGCTCGGGGTATCCCGACTGCGACGGAATCAAACGGCTCAAGGCTGAACCGGTGAAGACCGGAGTGCCGTGTCCGGAGTGCAAGGAAGGCGAGATGCTGGAACGGCGCAGCCGACGCGGAAAGCTTTTCTACGGTTGCGGGCGCTATCCGAAGTGCAAGTTTGCATCGTGGGACAAGCTGGTGGCGGAGAACTGTCCCCAATGCGGTGCGCCGTATTTGCTGGAAAAAACCACCAAGCGCGAAGGCACGACCTGGCGGTGTGCCAAGACCGAAGAATGCGGGTACAAGGCACCCGCGCCCGAAAAAAAACCCGATGACCAACAAGCGGCGTCTTCGCAGCCCGGCGCGTAATTAGTCTCCACTAAACCCGAGCGGATTTTGGTTGCGCGCAACCGAATCCCTCATTCGTGTACCGCCGTCTGTCGACTTCACTCCTTGCCCGTCTCACATCGCCGATCGCTCGGGGTTATATCCAGTATGGCGATGCTTCTCGATGACGATTCCTGTTATCGTGCGATGCGGGCGCGCGATCGTCGTTTCGACGGGCGGTTTTTCGTGGGGGTCGCGTCAACCCGGATCTACTGCCGGGCTGCATGCGCCGCCCGAACGCCCAGGCGCGAGAATTGCCAGTTTTACGCCACCGTCGCGGCCGCGGAGGCCGCGGGTTATCGAGCGTGTCTTCGCTGCCGTCCCAAGCTGCCCTCCTTCGGGAGCCCGGACGCACTCGCCAATGGCAGACGCGGCAAACTGTCCGTCCGTCGTTTCAAGTCTTCGCAGGGTCCCGCCTTCGAGCTTGATTATCGACCTCCTTACGACTGGAAATCGATGCTCGAGTTTCTGGCCGCCCGAGCAGTAGGCGGCATCGAGGAAATCGACAACCGCGCGTATCGTCGAACCGTGGGTTTGCGGTGCGATGGCCGCGAGCATAGTGGATGGCTCGAGGTTTCGCAGGCGGAGAAAAAATCTGCCCTCCGCGTCGTCATGTCGCCATCATTGGCGGAGACTGCCCCGGAGATTCTGGATCGGGTGACGCGGCTGATGGATGTATCGGCGAATCCGGTCGAGATTGCCGCCGGGCTCGGGCGGCTTGCGAAATCAAACCCCGGGCTGCGGGTGCCGGGAGCATTTGACGGTTTCGAGATCGGCGTGCGAGCGATTCTCGGACAGCAAGTTACCGTGGCGGCGGCGCGCACGGTAGCAAGCCGTTTTGCGAGTGCGTTTGGCATGCAGATCCGCTCGCCCTTCGCTTCGCTCAATACGGTTTTTCCTGCGCCAGAGAAAATCGCCCAGCTTACGGTCGATCACATCGCGCGCTTGGGAGTGCTCGCGGCGCGTTCGCGGTCGATAATTGCCCTCGCAGGCGCAACCGTGGATGGGACCGTTCAGCTCGGTCCAGGAGCCGACGTTACCACGGAGCTTAAGAAGCTGCGCGCACTGCCGGGAATCGGCGAATGGACCGCGCAGTACATCGCGATGCGCGCACTCGATTGGCCAGACGCCTTTCCGCACACGGATTTCGGCGTCATGAAGGCCCTGGGCGAGACCAATCCCGGGCGGGTACTGAAGACAGCAGAGCCGTGGCGACCGTGGCGCGCTTACGCCGTCATGCATCTGTGGAGATCTCTTCATGCATAGAGAGGTGTCTGAAATGCACTACTTCGACTTTTACGAGAGCCCAATGGGCAGAATGTTGATCGTAGCCACCGATCCGGGTTTGAGTGGTCTGTATTTTGTCGACCAGAAATATTACCGCGCGGTCGGGCGCGATTGGCTGCGCGGCGACCATCACGAGGTTGTCCAAGAGACTGCACGGCAGCTGAAGGAATATTTCGCGGGTGCGCGAAAACAGTTCGACATGCCCCTCGCTCCGCAGGGCACACCGTTTCAGACCCGCGTATGGAAAGCGATCTCCTCGGTCAAATACGGGGACAGCATTACTTATTCGGAACTCGCGCGGCGCGCTGGACATCCGGAGGCAGTGCGTGCGGCCGGGACCGCGACCGGGCGCAACCCGATCACGATTATCGTTCCGTGTCATCGAATCGTCGGGTCCGACGGAAGCCTCACCGGGTATGCGGGTGGATTGGATCGCAAGCGCGCGCTCCGGGAACTGGAGGATGGCGCACGATCGCTGTTCGCGGGCGGTTCAAGCGGGCGCAAATCCGCGCAATCCTCGGTGTGAGGCAAGGCGCGCGGCTCTCCCCTGGCTCGCCCTGGCGGGGTTCCCACAGGAGAGGGGAGCGTCACCCGCTGACGATCACCGCAATGATTGGTGCCAGTCGAGTTCTGAAGTTCCGCGTAAACCTTGGCGCGTTTTCACCCTGCCTGAGTTGTCGCGTCCAAGCGGTGACCAATTCGGTGAAACACCCTGCTCACTGGTACCTTACCGCCGTCACCTGCTGAGATGAGCTCCCGCCGGTCTTCTTCTTGATAGTGCTCAGTGTGAGCGGCTTAGTCAGATTGCCCTGGCTGTCGACTATGACGGTCTGCGGCGAGGGTGCCCCACTCCCGCTGTTCCCGCACCCGGCTGACGTCGCCATAAGGGCCAGGACTCCGAATGCAATCAACGCTGCACGGCGACGCTGGGCGATTCCCAGTGGCATCAGCAGCAAACCTACCAACAGCATCTCGGCGCCCGGTTGACCAATCGGCGAAGCACCTTCACGTGTAAATATTCCAGCATAGGCGAACGGCTGGGCGTTCATCGCAGCACCGTTCGAGGTCGTCGCAGTCAGGGCGAAGGTGACGCTGACGCCTGGGCTGATGGTGACTGGGGGCGCGAAAGTCAACACAGTGCTCGATGCTATGGTGGATGTAGTAGCTCTCTCACCGCCCGGGGACGCGGTGGCGCTCAATGCGGACAGTGCGGAAGGGTCGCTGACCGATACAATTAGAGTACCTATGACCTGTACCTGCTCGGTGAGGTTTTTGTAACTAAATGAGCCGGCACCGATACTCTGGCCACCTGCCGCACTGACGGTTAGAGGCACGGGCGCTTGCATTCTCCCCGCGCGGTCGGTCGGCTGCGGAGTGGGCGCCAAGGTCGCTGTCGGAGTGTTGGTTAGGGCTGCTGTCGGTGTACCAGTCGGGGTAGGCAAGGGGGTGGGGGTAGGTGGCGAGGAGGTAGGTGTAAGCGTGGCGGTCGGAGTTTTGGTTACGGTAGGAGTAAGCGTAGCGGTTGGAGTCTTGGTCACGGTGGGCGTGCTGGTCGGTGAGGTTGTCGGCGTAGGTGTAGGGGTTGAGGTTGGATTCGGTAAGGACGGACCAAAAGTTATGAACCCGGGCGCGCTGTTGAGAGCTACGACACTCCCTGGAGTAGGTGCGCCGTTGGCGGTCGGTAACGGTTGCGGAAATTGAATAAGACTGCCTGGGCGAGACCAATCCTTCGTCCCACCAAACACGGTCTTAAGCGCGCTACCACCGTTCCCGTACCATAGGTTCTTCTGCGAATCGAAGGTTGCGGTGAATGGGCAGTCCATCGACGCTATGGTATTGGCGCCTATCTGAATATTGACGCTGCTTAAGGTTACGTCAGGCGGCGGTACTATGAACTTGGTAGTTACAGGAGATGGCGTTGGACGCGAACCGGGAGTAGGTGCAGCCGGTGCCGAAGATATAGTATTCGCTTCGAACGCGAATAGGTCATCGAATGCATCCGGTACATCATTGCCCAAATCGCAGGCGGGTACCCAAAGGTTATTTGTAGAGTCAATTCCTATATCGAACAGGGAAACTATGAATTTGTCCGATTGCTGCGGGCCAAAGACCGGGCTCACAAGAATCAGTGCGGGCTGAACTATGGTTGGTGGTGCCGAAGTGGCACTGGCAAGCTGGGTCGCGGAAAACTCCGCGATGAACGATGAGAACGGTTTCTGAGGGTCTGCACACGACCCGGTCCCGGGGCAAAACAGGTTCTGCCAGACCGTATTGGCATTCGCTATTGTCTGTGGAGCCCACAAGTTACCCTGGCCGTCAAACTTCAGTCCGGACGTGGAATTCAAAGCGCCAACCACGCCGTCATTAAGAAGTATCTTCGCTGGTGTAATTGGGGTGGCACCTTTAAGATTGCCAATGGCCGCAGCTGCAAATTCTGCTATATCCCCCGCGCCATTTGGTCCGTTCGACAAACCATTGGCGACCCAGAGATTGCCACTGGTATCGAAAGTCATACCGATCGGACAGTTGACCGCGTTGGAGCTGCCATCATCCACGATCGCAGCATCGGGAACCGGCACGCTGACGCCGAGACCCGCCGCTGCGAGGGTGAGGAAGCTGTAATACAGGATCGAATCGCCGTTGTTGCAGCCACCGTTCGGGCCACTAAGAGAGGAAACAAACATGTTTCCGTTACTGTCGAAGACAATACCTTGCGGACTGCTTATCACTTGATAAGTGGGTGGCGGGGTTACTGAATTAAACGTCATAGTAGGGTTCGGTGACCCGACGCCGGTAAGAGCAGAACCGTTGTACTCGGTAAGAAAGCCAGGGTGGGTCTGGGTGACATTAGGATTCCAAAGTGCGGAACCCTGCGGTGTAGGAGCGGGGGTTGCCTGGGCGTGAACCACCGTACTGGCTGCAAAGAACAAGGCGGCCAGAATACTTAATTTCATCACTACTTCCGTTTGCGAACCGCCCGTTTACCAGCGCCTCAGTGGCGATTTCGTGCCCGTTTGGCAGGTGTAAGTCTACACTGGACGCTTAGAGAGGCTAAGACTCCAGGTTGTTAAGGCGTGATCGATTTGGGCGCGAATTCTGCGGAGATTTACGACGGTGACAGCTCCGATTCGCGCGGCACGCGTTGGAACTTGGAACAGCGCTTAACGAACGATTTAGTACCTGGATAGGTCGTGAGGCCCGCGCAGGTCGGGGCCGTGAGTGCCGCTGGCACTGAGGGCCGGCCGCAATTCGACCGCAAACCTCACCCCGAGCGATCGAATTGTCGGAATCGATGGAAACCTCAACGGATTTGGGGCGGACTCGATTCCGAGCCTGCTCCAGAAATTGGAGGACCGCGCACGATCACTGTACGCAGCGGGATTGAAGCAGTCACAAATCCGCCAACCACCATAGCTTCGGACGGACTTCGGACGGGCGCGTGCTCTACGTGCTGGGACAGGGGCGGCTGGTGAAACCTGGCCTGCGCCGAGGGGCATCCCGCGCAGGTTGAGCTTCGCAACCCGGGCGCTGGCATCGGAGTGGGCCGCCAGGAGCGACGGCCTCGCGATCAAAGTCCATGACGTACCGATCGAGATCGAAGACGAAGTCGCCTCGGTGAAGTTGGCCTCCATGGGCATCAAGATCGATACGCTGACCGCGGAA
>JAFAHS010000171.1 GCA_019237115.1 Deltaproteobacteria bacterium | reverse complement strand
ATAGTTCATCTTGATGATCGTCTTGACGCTCCCCAATCCAAGGTTGTCCACGGTACCGCCGTCGAAGACATGTAAATAGTGCTGCTTCGGAGCATATTTGAAGTCCTTCAAAGTCATGAACTGGAATAGTCCGGGAAAGGCCGCGGAGGCGATTACGCCGTATGCGAGGTGGAGATCGCGCTAGAAAACTGATCCAAATCGCGCCGAAAAAGTGATCCACCCTGGTTCCCACGTCAGACATTCATTACCGTCTGTTTGGGGGGCTCGGAGTACGCCCTGCCGGCGGCGCCGACGAACGGAGAAACTTTTTATGAAAGTCGTCTGCTGTTTATGCAACCGCACCGACCGGGGTCGGCGACGCCGTGGACGAGGCCGTTGGGCAGCTGGAGGCCGCCGAAGTGGCGGTGCGAGCGTTCGTGGGGTTCAAGGCGGCGGGTCATGGCGCGGCCGAGCCTAGCACGCTGCGATGGTTAGGTCGTCGGCCCCGACGGGGTGTCGGGCGGCTTGAGTTCTTGCTGACCAGACCGGCGGCGGTGTTGAAGGCGTGCTCGAAGAGCTTGAGCGCGCCGGTCTCGTTGTCCACCGACTCGGCGCCCACGGGCGGCTAGGGGGCGGGGGTTACTGGCGGCTCAGCAGGCCGGTAAAGGGCGTGGTTTTCGAGGTCCCGTTAGAGAAGAAGGTCTCGGTCGACCCCTCGCAAAAAATGGACCCCGAATCGACGATCCGACAGGTAACCGCTGCTTGGTCGCGGCTGGCATCCGTGCCGGTCGCGGTCTTTACACCGGTCCATTGATTTTGCTGGGTTTGGGTGTACCGTACCCAGTCGGGGCCGGCCGCTACTATCCTCGGGTTGTCTGAGTCCATGACAACTGTGGCGCCGTTGAGATGGTTAATTTGGCGACCGCCGTGCATTCGGGGACCGTCGGGGGCAAAGCAGAGGGCCATCTCGGCCGAAACGAATTGTGCCGACCCTGAACTACGGCCGCGCCAGCAGCCCACCATCTGCTGCGGTACCTCAAGCTGCGACACCACCTGCGGCTGCACCGGGGCCGGGGGCTCGGCCTGCTGGGAGGCCTGCACCGGGATTTCGGCGCTGATCCGGTAAAACTCGACGTGGGAGTGGCTGAGAACTTCCCAACTGGTCTTCTCGTCAGTGTCGTACTCCTCGGTCTGGCAGTGCACCCAGTCGTTCGAGCGCATCTGGCATCGGGTGGTAAGCGAGACGTCCGTATCGGCCTCGCCGTGCAGGCCGACCAGCGAAATGGCGCTGGCTACCTTGGCCCGCTCTTTAACTACAAAACGCTCGGGGTCGTCCTGCGGGACCGCCTCAAGCTGGACGTCCGACAACTGGGAGTTGACCTTCAGCAGATGGCTCTTGAGCAGGGCCCCGGTTAGCGAGGTCAGGCCGGCGGTTTTGCCCATGTCCTGAATGGCGGTGTTTAGCTTCAACTGGTACCTCCCGCTCGGGAGCTTGGTGTAGCAGACCGTGGTGACCGTCGAGGTGGCGATGTCGGGGTCGCCCTTGCCGTATAGCCGGGTGGCGTCCTCGAACACCGACTCGCCTCGAAAACACCCCTGCAGTGCCGGGGGCAGGTGGACCGCCATCGGTAATTCCAGCGTGGGGGTTGATGCCGGCAGGTCCGGCAACTGCTCGGACTCGGCGGGATGCCAAGCATAGTGCTCGGCGTCCTGCTGGGAGCGAATTTCCCCGGCGAGCACCGGGCTTGCCAGCAGCGCAAGTGCTACTGCGGTTGAGGTGAGTATCCGTGTAGTTTGTGCGTTCATCGTCGTCCCCCCTTTGGGGGTCTTGTTAGTGCCGGCTTACCTGCCGGCGGGGCCTCGCGCTCGTAGCCCGGCCAGCGCCTCGCAAGTTCGCTTCTTTGTTGATTCTGCTATCTAGACGTGGCCGGGCTCCGATCTGATTTGACATTGCGGGACAGTCATTTAGCACCCGGGGGCAAAAGGAGGCTCGCGCCAACGTTGAGCCGCGCGAGCACTTCAATTGGGTAGCGTGCGTCGCGTTCGCGGAGCTGAAGGCGGTCAAGTCGCGCCGGAAGTTAGGCGCGGTCGTAGTCGCAGCCGCGAAACGGTAGCTGCCTAATGTCCGTTAGGCGTTTGTACGCGAAGACTATTCAGATAGGCAGCAAATTTGTTACGACGTGGGGCTTTTGTGGGTGAATTTTGACCTTTCTTCGCTTACGAGACCCGCGCGGAGGCTCCCATCAGTTATCGACGCTCGACCCCATCTGATCTTGTTATCCACAAGGTATCCACAAGGATGACCTCGGCGGCAGAGACAAAGAGGTTACCGGTCCGTGCGGCGAGCGCCGACCACCCGCATCCAAGGCTTGGAATCGAAATAACCGCGCCAAGACAATCTCGGCGCACTGAGGTTTGCTAGAGGGGAGATTGACTCAAGGGACCATAGTTTTATAAATATTGAACTATGAAGAAGTCAGTTGTGATCGGCGCCCTCGGTGCACTGGCACAGGAGACCCGGCTCGATATCTTTCGTCTGCTAATCCAGAAAGGACCGGAGGGAATGCCCGCAGGTGATATCGGCGCGAGGCTTGGGCAGCCTTCGCCCACCATGTCTTTTCACCTGAACCAACTCAGATTCGCGGGTCTGGTCAGCTCGCGGCGCGAGAGCCGCTCAATCATCTACACAGCGAATTTCAAGACGATGAGCGATCTCCTCGGGTACCTTACTGAAAACTGCTGCGGCGGGAGAGGTGAGCTGTGCGCTCCCATTGCGGCATCCGGATGCGAGTCTGAATGTACGCCCCAGCAAATGACCCCAACAGCAAAGAAAAACCGGAGGGTATCGGTATGAAACGCTTTCACGTTCACATGCATGTGGCTGATCTGGATTCCTCGGTGCGATTTTACTCCACACTTTTCGGCGAACAGCCAGTGGTGGTCAAAAGCGACTATGCGAAGTGGATGCTTGAGGACCCGCGTGTCAATTTCGCAATCACCTCTGGAGCGTCGAAACCTCAGATTGATCACTTGGGTTTACAGGTGGAATCCAGCGAGGACGTCGCGACTATTGGTACGCGGCTCAAGGCCGCGGGCGAGACGGTGCGCGAACAATTCAATGCTACCTGCTGCTATGCGAAGGGCGACAAGGGGTGGGTCAGCGACCCAAACGGAATCTCATGGGAAACCTTTCACACCTTCGGAGAAAGTACTGTCTTCGGCAGCGACGTGATGCCACGAGTCGAAACTGCGCAGTCGCAAGCCGCGGAATCGTGCTGCACTCCTACCGCGCCTTCAGCAAGTTCGTGCTGTGGGACACCGACCAAGGTGCAGTAGCGACGAGACTTCGCGATGGTCGAACGCGAATACCACGTCCTGTTCCTATGCACTGGGAACTCGGCGCGCAGCATCATGGCCGAATGCGCGATTGGACGCTGGGGCAGGGGCAACTTCAGGGGATACAGCGCGGGGAGTCATCCTACGGGCGAGATTAATCCGATGACGCTGCGTGTATTGCGCGACCTTCACTACGACTTGGCCGGTCTACGCAGTAAGAGCTGGGATGAATTTGCTCGGGTGGACAGCCCTCCGCTTGATTTCGTTTTCACGGTCTGCGATCAGGCTGCGGGGGAAGCGTGTCCACTTTGGCCGGGTCGACCGATCACAGGACACTGGGGCGTCGCCGACCCAGCGAGTTTCGCTGGACCGGAAGAGGCAAAGCGCAGAGTCTTTCTGCGCATTTATGGCGAACTAGAAAATCGCATCAAAATCTTCACGAGCCTGCGCTTGGAAACGTTGGACCGCTACGCCCTCGAACAGCGACTCGGAGAGATCGGGAAACTTCGGCTCGCCGATGAAGAGCCAGTTCGCTGACAATTAACCGACGGGTGGAGGACCCCATTCATGAGCGCAAGCATGACCGTCGCCTCAGTGCCAGTTCTTCGGCGGCTCTCTTTTCTCGACAGATTTCTTACACTCTGGATTTTCATGGCGATGGCCGCGGGCATTGCTCTGGGTGCAATCGCCCCTGACATAAGGACGGTTTTCGATAGCCTGAGTATCGGGACCACTTCGGTGCCAATTGCGGTGGGCTTGATCCTGATGATGTATCCGCCGCTTGCCAAAGTGAATTATGACGAACTCGGCGATGTGTTTCGCGACTGGAAAATTCTCGCGCTTTCGATGGTGCAGAACTGGATAATCGGCCCCGTCCTGATGTTCACTCTGGCGCTGATCTTCCTGCGCGACCGGCCCGAGTACATGACCGGTCTGATCATCATGGGACTCGCGCGATGCATAGCGATGGTGATCGTGTGGAATGATCTGGCCGATGGCGACACGGACTACTGCGCTGGACTAGTAGCGTTCAATTCCATCTTCCAAGTGCTCTTCTTTTCGCTCTACGCGTTCGTATTCGTAACACTGCTGCCACGATGGCTCGGGATGGGTGGCGCTACCGTTAACGTGACTATAAGCAAAATCGCAGAGAGCGTAGGTATCTATCTCGGCATCCCATTCGTCGCGGGGTTGGCCACTTGGAAGGTCCTCACAGGACGGAAAGGAAAGAGCTGGTACCGCGAGCACTTCATACCCAAGATCAGCCCCCTTACGTTCGTATTCCTGCTCTTCACGATAGTCGTAATGTTCTCAATCAAGGGCTCGCGCATTATCGAACTACCACTCGATGTGGTCCGCGTTGCGATTCCGCTGTTGCTCTATTTCGCTATCATGTTCGGCGTCTCGTTTGCGTTGAGTCGGCGTCTCAAAGCGACCTACCCACAATGTGCGACGCTTTCGTTCACGGCTGCTTCCAACAATTTCGAACTTGCCATTGCGGTGGCTATTGCCACGTTCGGGATCGACAGCGGTGCGGCCTTTGCCGCTGTCATCGGCCCCCTCATCGAGGTTCCAGTGATGATCGGCTTGGTAGAAGTGTCCCGCTGGGCCAGACGGATTCTGTTTCCAACGACCTCGCCTCTCGAAAGCGACATGCGAAAGCTTGCTTAGCCTTGGGACCTGCCTACGTGTTGGAGGGGCCGATCATGGCTTGGCGTCAAACCGGTTTCGGTGGTGGAACAAGAAGGTGCTGTCAACGCTTCGGGACTTCCCTTGCGGTAAGCCACGCATGCCTCGGGGCCGTTATGGGTCGCTGACCCTTTAACGTGTGACTTTTTTCATTCACGACACTTCGCCGATTTAACCCGGCGCACAGGAGGTTTGACAATGAAGACGCTCAGAACCGGCGGCTGCTTATGCGGAGCTATCCGCTACGAAAGTTCGGGAGAGCCGGTGTTTGCGCTGCAATGCCATTGCCGCGACTGTCAGCGGCAGACCGGCAGTGCCTATGTCGCCGCAGTTCGGGTTCCGGCGACGGAGTTCCATATCACCAAGGGCAAGCCGAAGCACTACATCGCGAAAGCCGACAGCGGCAACGAAATCACGCGCGTGTTCTGCCCCGATTGCGGCAGCCCGCTTTATGCACAGGTCTCGACCCGTCCCGATCTGGTCAGCATTCGTGTCGTCAGCCTCGACGATCCGAGCTGGTTTCGGGCGGAGGCCGATATCTTTGTCAAAAGCGCCCAACCTTGGGATCACATGAACCCCACTATCCCAAAATACCCGACTTATCCGCCGGGAAGGTCCTACCGACCGGAAACGGGGGAATGACCGCGCTGCTGCGGCGGCAGCGCGGCGGGGGCGACTGGGACCCGCCTGCGGGTTGGGAGGGACCCGATCAAGGCTTGCCATCAAACTGGGTTCGGCGGTGAAAAAGAAGGTACCGGTTCCGCCGTAAAAACACGACCACCCCGGGTGAGGCTTGGCGTCATTGGCGCCGGGCCCCGTGGCCGGACGGCCCGTAACCAAAGGGAAATCCTACTTCAGAAAACGGTCGAGCGCCGCATGTGCGGAAGTGGACCGGCCTATGCCGGTCGCACAAGCCGCGAATGGTTGCACGCCGGTCGCACGGTGCTTGAGTGCAGGACTTCACGATTCGTCGCCGGAAGAGTGGAGCGCACCATACCGCAGGAGCTGCGCAAAGGTCGCATCGCGCGGTGGGCAAGGTGGTATTCCCAACCAATTCTCCCCACCCGGTGGGCCAACTTCCCAAGGTTCGGGTGCCTACCCCCGGTGACTTATGAAAAGTCCCCGGAAATACGGAGGAATCCGGAGCGGTTGCGAGTTTCGGGAACACGCTAGGTACCGGTCGCCGCCAGCGGCGGTGGCTCTCTCGTGGCAGGCTCGGAACCAAACCGGCGCCCACCGGGGTCGCTCTGGCACGACGCTAGCTAGCGCTGGCGAAAAGCTCTCGTGAAAAAGATCGAGGGAATGCCGGGGGTTGTCGAAGCAGCGAAAACTGGAAGGGCTCAGTTTGGGGCTCAAAAACCAGACCGGACGGGTGGAATTACCGAAAAAACCCTTGATTTTGTTGGTGGGCGGTGCAGGTTTCGAACCTGCGACTCTCGGCTTGTAAGGTCGACTAGCTAGTCAACTGAGTATTGCCCGCCGGTGTCCACAGTAGTCAATATTCGGTTGTTCTGTTGACATTTCTCGGCGTTCACCTCAGTAGCCAGTACGCCGGTGTCTACACTGTACACTGGGTGTCCAACCCCCGTGGCTGCAATTGTGGCTGCACCGCCCAGGGGGCCCTTCGCCGGGGATACCTTGGCCATACACCTCCTTTCCCCGAAGAATTCTTTTATAGTCCTTGTCATTCCCTCCTTCGGCACGCCCCGCAGTCTGTGAGTATTGGAGTGGAGTAGTCAGATTCGGACGACTCCATGTTCAGGAATGGCCCGCAATTGCGTTGCGGTGCGTTGTGCGGGGTTTTCAGGGTGCGGTGCATGTCCCCTTGCATGGATTCGAATCCCCTGGGGCGCGCGGCAGGCCCAGGAAGGAGAACTGTGGTGCCCTAGTACTGATCTCGTCGGCGGGTTCATCCTGAATTCGGTTCCGATCGGAAACCAAGGATCCCGATGGAAGTTTGAGCCGCGGTGCGCAAGGATCTCAACTGAAGCTATGGATGACGAACGCTGTTGGTGCGGGTGCTGGTCTGGAAGCAGCCTTTCGAGCATCTCACCTACTGCCCCAACTGGGGCCCGTACTGTTACCCCGACGAGCACGAATACCGGCGAGTCGACGACGACACCTGGGCGTGCGTGCGTTGTGGGTCCGGGCTCTCGCGGTAGTTGACCTACTGCGCCGGCGATAGCGCGCCGATATCGCTTAGGGGCGGTCGACCACCACACAGGCTACCCGGCGATTTCAGAGTCTGCTTGTCGAACGGGGTCCCCTTTCGGGAGGGTCCCGGTCTGCGATGCGAACTCCGCTTGCGGGTCCGCGGGTCCACGGCCACGTCGCGGTGCGGCCGGTCGTGGGCCACTACCCCATCAGCCGCTGCAACCGGGTTGTTATCGGTGCCATATACACCGCCGCGAATCTTCCGGCTGGGGCGCTCGGCCTGGCGCGTTACTCCGCTGAGTAACTTGTAAGTGCATCAGGTGTAGCAGCCGGGTTTTTTCGGCCAGCCGGGGGCCTGATCGATTGCCGAAAAACGAGTGGTTCGCAATAGAACACGCAATGAAGCACGAACGGTGCTCAGTGAGCGAGGTGCGGCTGAGACTAGCGAACGTTCGCGCGACCGCCATCAAACGCGGTACTTATTGCCAGGCGTCCGAGCTAGGAGATTTCGCGATGACTGCTGACCAGAAGAAAGAATTGGTGACCAAAACCTGGCTCGCGTTAGGCAGGGGAGATATCGAGGCTGCGTTCGCCAACATGGATCACAACGTGAGCTGGCTCGTCCCCGGCAACATGACCACTTCGGGGGTCAAGAAAGGCAAGGATGAAATCCTTAAGTTCATGTCCGGCGTAGGCGCGGTCTTTCCTGAGGGTATGAAGATTGAAATTCGCCGCACCTACTGCGATGGCGACACGGTGATCGTTGAACTCACCAATCGCGGCAAGGTCTCGAACGGCAAGCAGTATGAAAACGAGTACTGCTTCGTGTTCGAACTCGAGAACGGCAAGGTCCGCCGCATCCGCGAGTACGTCGACACACAGAAGTTCGCTGACACAGTAACGAATTAGGAGCCGAGAGTCCGCAGATTCCGCGGATTAAAGTAGATTTCAATAGACGTCAGAAATACCCCAAACCTCCAAATCGTCGCTCAGTTCGTGCCGCCAACGGTCACCACGTTCATACAGGTGATACCTTCATTCCAATCGGTACCCAGCGTGCCAGGCGCATTGCTCTCGGCGAACACCAGCGCGGGTCCCTGTCCCTTCGCCCAAGGGCCTCGGTTAACATTATTCTGCTGCGTACTCCCCTGCGCACGCACGATATCCGTCCGCGTGAGTCCACCAATCGGCGCATTCGTGGGAATCTTCGAACCTCCTCGGGCGTCCTTCTTCAAATGGTGCACTCTCGCCCGGCGCCTCCCTGCTTAAATACTTAAAATCTCTGTTCCGCGGCGGAGCTTCGCGACGGATCCTAGTATACAGATCGGCCGAATGAGACCACGGCACATACACTGCCGGAATGGAACGGCGCCAACTACCGAAGGTTACCGATTTTGCTGGAGAGCCAGCGCGGTCCTATCCGCGCTGGCTCTCCGAGGTGGGTCTTAATGAGCGGTCGCGACCACTCCTAGGAATTGAGCTTACCAGAAGCGGCTCGCGTTACCTACGGCGTGGGCCGGATGTCGGGCCCGAAGATGAGACCCGTCGGTGCATTGAGTGTGGTAGCGGCGCCCATCAGGAAGGTCCCTGGATTTACCGCGCCCCTTTCTGTGAGCTGCCCAGCCTTAAAGATCGCGATGCTGTTGTTGGCATCATTGGCGACGGCCAGATCGCCCAAATTATCAAAGCTGACTCCTTGCGGGTCCGCGATGCTTGCGCCAGTCCTGGTCGTCAACGGGGTGAATTGAGTCTTGGGTCTCGGTGTGCCGCTCACCGTAAGGGAGCTGGGAGCAAACAACACCACTGAAGGTCCGCTGTTCAGAATAATGCCCTCGTTCGAAAACCACAGGCCACCGGCCTTGCCGAAGACTAGACCCCACGGCCCGTCGATGCTCGCGAAGGTAGCGCCGTGGTTGGAGCTCAGCGTCACGTCCGCGGAGACCACCGTGGGGCTCGCCACAGTGCCCCCGGAGGTCGGAATGTGGGCGCTGTCAAGCACGAATATTTGTGCGTCGCCGTTGTCCGCTAAATACAGATTCTCCTTGTTGAACGCCAATCCCAGGATCCCAGTAGAACCGTTTATCTGGAATACCGCTGCGGGCACTAATCCAGTCCCGCTTCCCGAGGTCAATTGGGACGCGGTGAAAACGAATATAAGATCGACACCGGGGTCGGCCACGTACAGGTTGCCAAACCTGTCAAATACGCCGAACTGGGGAAAGACGAAGCCGGGCACCCCGCCGGAGTTGGTAATCGCGAAGGTCGGCGTCGGGGTGGAGTCAGTGCCGAGAGACTTCAGTTGGGCATTGGTAAACATGAAGACGCCTTCGGTGGTGTCTCCCGTACCATCGCCGCCGTCGATGACCCACAGATTGTCGTGGCTATCAAAGACCGTATCCTGCGGAGAAAAGAACGAGCCGCTCATATTGACCAATGTCGGCTTTGGATCGCTAACGCCCCCCACCGCAGTCTGCCCAGAAGAGAACTCCAGAACGTTTGGGCCGCCGCTGTTTGCCACCCACAGCCCATTGGTAACTTGGGCCCGACTTGGGCGAGCGGTCGACGCGAGCAAAAGTCCGCCGACGAGTACAACCACGCCGACGCGAAACCAGCTTCCACGCATATTGATTCCTCGAGCACTCATATCACCGATCCTCCCTTGAAAACTGGGATACTCCAGGTCCCATTGGGACCCGTGCCCATTCGTAATGCGGATGAGAGCCGAAAACACCCGCGCAAATCTGCCTGCTGGCGGTCCCCGGGAGCGACGGGTTCGCCAAGCCTTCTTGAGCAAAACTTCAATAGTCAAATGGCCGACATGTCCTCGACCTCGAGTCTGATGTCAAGACCAGTCTAGGTGAACCTAAGATGGCCTAAGAGATATCTTATGAAGGCCTTGCCTTAAAAGTAATTTTACGACTGATCTAATTGGTCTTAATGACTTCAATAATCGAGGAGACAATCCTCTCCCCTTTATATAGCATCATAAGATGAAATCAGTGTTACCGACAATTACGGATAAATCTCATTTATTTAAATATTTTCACACACGTATATGGGATTTCGAACCGTAACAGCGCCACATTCATTCTCTCCCTAGGAGAAAGTCCCGCTTTTCGATCCGTAACACGAACAAGTTGTGACGGATCGAAAATCGCTGTATTCGTCTTACTCTCCGTACGATTGTGGCGGTGTGTCAGTTCAAAATCCGACTATATGTGAGAGCAGAAAATGTGACATGGGTCGAGTTTCGCAACGGACCCAACCGCCGGAAACCAACCGGCGATGCCTGACCGACACCCGATGTTTGATGCCCCGAAAAGCCCCGTCCACCACCCGGAGGAAGCGCATCGTAGGCCGAGACGGTCGCTGAGTATCCGACGCGATATCTGCCCGGGTAACTTTACAGCGCCGGGCGGCCCACCCCTCTTCGAACTCGCACGCCGTGGCCCACACCGGCCAGGAATCGATTGACGGGCCGCCCTCACGCAGCAACCGCGCTGCTGCATATCGCGAGGGGGGGTGTATCGCCGCACGGTCAGGAACTCCCGCGCCAAGAAATCATCGCCGCCGTCTGACCTTTGTGTTCGACCATCTCCCGCGATGCTCTTCCTGCGGCCGCGGGAATCCCACGAGGGTAGTTACCCCGTGTCAAGTGATCCCGCTCGTATTATTCCGCGAGCGCGCGATAATGTGGCGATGGATCAGAATTCGAGACCGCCGAAAAGCGAGGAGCACCAGCCCGGCACAAGCAGCCGCCGGAAAAGACGGAATAGTAAAGCAGTTCACCTGTCGCTGACGGATTTCCTGAATCTGCTCCCGAGGCCCGTGTTTGCCGACCGCTCGCTGACTGCCATCGAGCGCCAGCTGTCCATTCGGCGTGCGAGGCTGGAACGCGCGTTCGCCCATCGCACCAGGAAAGAAATTGTGCTGCGACCGCGGTACGTGCAGGTCCCGAAACTCGCTAGGCTCGAAGCGCTGGCGAAACAAGTCGAGATGCTTCCGACCCATCGCAAGTGCCTCACCCGGCGCGAGTTTGGCGTCTATGTGGATGCCCTGCGCCAGGTGCGAGGTGCGATCGCGACGTTGGCGCGCAAGTTCCGGAGACTCGAAAACATCGACAAGCAGTACAGGTACTGGGCGCGGGTTGGTGAGATATTTCTCGATGCTCCGAGCGGCGCATTCGAAAGCTTCCTCGCCGGTCGCCGAAACCGTCGCGGCCAGAACCTGCACGCCGTCGCGATGGCGCGGTTGAGGCGCTCGACCCCGCAGCAAATCTCCGAATGGGGCCGGCGCAGTGCGGAGGTGAGGCGGCAAAAGCGCACGCTCAGTGCGGCGACCGGACCCACATCCAGCCCGAGCGTTGCTTCTGCGAGCGAATCCGCAACAGCGTCCGCGCTCGAGTCAGAGTAGCCACCGAAATCTTCGCCCGGCCGGCGGCAGCGACGGCCACTTTCGCATCGACGGTGGTGGCGCTGTTGAACTCGCGCAGGATTAGACGCATACCCCGGCGCAACTGCGTGTCCGTCAGGGTGGTCGCGCGCAGGCGCTCGGCGATGAGCCAGGCGGCGCGCGCCGGTTCGCAAGTCGCGCAGTGGACCACGCCGTCGCGTGCCCGCCAAAACGTAATTCCGTCGCAGCGCCAGCATGGTCTCAGGTCGTTCACAGCCGTTTTCGTCATGGCTTTTCCCCCTCGCGATATGTCCCCGCCCACGCGCGGACATCGCTGTCGCGAAGGCCTTTATGATAGAGACATCGCTGCGAGCGTCGAGGCTCGTGGCGATGGACCATCGGGCTAGGTAGCCCCGTTATCCGTCGAAAGGTCACGCAACTCGAAATTGGCCCGTATATCCAAATGGGTCCCCAGTTCGGGGTACCTTACCGGCACATCTCTTTTCCCGACACCTTCGTTGGGTACCCATGGCATAGAGGCGAATGGCGGCGATGTCGTTGGTCGGCTTTTTCGTTAAAGAGCTGGCTCCAACTCACAGGCGGTGGGTCGAAGCCACGCGAACGGCGCTGAAGTCGACGCTGACGACCGGGATTGCCGCCATCCTGCAGATCCTGGGACCGTTCGGCCCGCTCTTCGCCTTTCGAATCGGTCAACCTGGCGTTTCCCTCGGCCTGTTTGAAGGCGGACTGACCATCGTCACCGCAGCGGTAGTGCAGGCGGCGATAGTGCCGATAACCGGCAAGTTGCTGGACTACCCCGGCCTCATCATGACCTTCCTGTTTGTAGTATTCGCTTCGCTCGGTTACGTGCTGGCGGCCAATCCCAAGCTGTTTTTGATTCTCGGTCTGGTAGCCATAGGGACGATCACCACCGTGTATGTGGCAATTTTTGAACCGGGACAGATTGGTTGGGGATCGACGTACACCTTCGACGGCATATTGGCTGCGACCCTGGTGATGGTCGCGATCGACACCTTGATCTGGCCGTCTCCACCGGAACCCAAACTCCTGGAGTCTGTGGCTGGGGATTTGGAACGCTCCCGCAGACGCCTTGAAATGGTGGGACGGCACTATCTCGATCCGGCCGCAGCGCCATTGCCGGCCACTGAGATCGCGTCGCGGCTGGCGCCGCATCTCGCCTTGCTCAAGTCTATCCAGGGAGGCACGGCGCCGCAGCGGTTCGCGCATTTGTTGAACGCCGTGATGATCTCCGAGCGGGTTTTCCTCGAAGTGGAGCGGCTGGCTGTGATCGCCGAGGAACCACTGCCGGACGAACTCAAGCAACGATACGGGGATCGAGTTGAAGACGAGCTAGGGAGCATAGACGCGGCGCTTACGAGACGTAGTGAGGAAATTCTTTCAGGCCTTCTCGATCCTGCCGGGCCTGCAAGGAGCGGCGCGGATTTGCGTTTCGTAGAGAGATCAGCCGTTGTTGGAGGATCGAATCTCGCGGGATTTGTCGGCGCGCTGGAAGTAATCGAGAATCTGCTGGAACCTCCGCCGGTTCGCATCGAGGTTGCGGGGCCGTCTGCGGCAGAAGATTCCGCCGAGTCTCGTCCGCGAATCGATCCGGATCGATTTCGCTACGCCGTAAAGCTGGGCGCCACGATTGTGCTGGGCCTGCTGGTGGGACTAACCACGCAGCGCGCTGATCTTCAAACCATTCTTTGGAGCATCGTGGTTGCGGGCGGACCGAACCAATACGGCGCGGTGGTGCGCAAGACTCTACTGCGGCTGGCGGGATGCATTGTGGGAGGAATTGCGACGTTGGGCGCGATGATCCTCGTGTCGCAGCACTTTTACTCGCTGCCGCCCTATTTGGCCGCGATCTTCATCGTGACGCTGTTCGGAGCTTACGTGGCGCAGAGCGATGAATGGCTGAACTACGCGGGCATCCAGGTCGGCATCACGTTTCTCATCTGCTATGTCGGAATGGGACCGACGTCCGACGTCTACAAGCCGCTCTGGCGCTTATGGGGAATCGTGCTGGGCGTCCTCACGAACGGATTTGTATTTCTGCTTTTGTGGCCGGAGTACGCCGGCCACAAAGTCACTGATAGTCTTGCGAAGTTGATGAAGGCGTCCCTTGCTTTCGCAAGAGAGGTTGCTGAAGGAACGATCACTGAGGGGCGTATCGCGGCCCTGGCGCAGGGCCTGAGCGCAAACCTCCTCCAAGTTCTGAACTTCGCAGACCAGGCGAGACTCGAAGGGCAAAGTGGCCGGGAAATTTCGGCGAGCGGTTTCGATGCGGCTTCGACGGTGATTCGAATCGCGTATCGATTCGAGGTAATCGCAAGGGCGCGATTGTCTGGAGCAGAAGCGTCCCTACCGCGGCATGTGGTCGAGCTTTGCTCCGCGTTCGGAAGCGAATATTGCGATGCCCTCGAATCCAGAATCGAACAGCTTGAATCGACAAAATCCGCTGAGCGTGCGGCCTTGCTGACACCTCGGGCGGCGGTCCAGTTCGCCGCGTTGAACCCGGCGACAACTGCGTTGTTTGAAAGCGTTGATCTCGCGGCGCGGTTGGAGTCTTATCGTCGGCTGCCGATACTGCTCGAGCACCTCGACACAGCGCTTTCGAGGATCGCGGCTTCATGAGCAGTTTTAGGCTGGCGCATCTGATTTCTCCGCGGGCTAGATAGACACCTGCGACTCAACTTCGAAAATCGATCGGAAGCTGGGAGAGGGGCGGAAATCTCGACTGCCACAGACGAACACCCGAGAAACTGCGCAGCCACGCTTCGTGAACGACTTGAATTCCGCACGCCATGTTTGACTCCGGGTCAGCTGCCTAGCCGCTCTTGCATACCCCACGATCCAATGTAGCATCCGTAAGGCCGGTAAAGCGCGACCGGGAGGAGGGCCCTGATGCGCTGTTCGAAGTGCGGAGCCGACAACCGCGAGGGGCGCAAGTTTTGCGGCGAAGTGCGCCGCTCCACTCACGCGTTTATGCCCGCAATGCGGTGCTTCGAACGAACCCGGCGAAGACTTCTGTGGGGAATGCGCCGCCCCTCTCGGGAAATCTCCGGCGGCGTCAGCAAAGAAACCGAGTAGCGCGCCGATTCACATAGCCGACGAACCAGCCCATGAGAATCTTGAGGGCGAGCGCAAGACCATCACCGCACTATTCGCCGACATCAAGGGCTCGATGGAGCTGATCGAGGACCTCGACCCCGAGGAGGCCCGCGCCATCGTCGACCCGGCGCTGAAGCTAATGATTGACGCCGTCCATCACTACGACGGCTACATTGCACAATCCACCGGCGAGGGCATCTTCGCCCTGTTCGGCGCACCTGCCGCGTATGAAGACCATCCGCAGCGCGCGCTACTCGCAGCACTCCGAATGCAGGAGGAGCTGAAACGCTACTCGGACGCATCAGCGCCGAAGGTAGTCTTCCGATCAGGCACGAGTAGGGGTGAATACTAGCGAGGTGGTGGTGAGATCCATCACGACCGGCGAAGGTCGCGCCGAATATGCGCCCATCGGTCACTCGACCGGCATCCCGCGCGAATGCAAACGCTCGCGCCGGTCGGATCAATCGCGGCAACCGAACAGGTTCGCAAGCTGTGTGAGGGCTACTTACTCTTCAAATCGCTTGGACCGACCAAGGTCAAGGGGGTCACTGAACCGGTCACGGTGTACGAAGTGACCGGGCTGGGACCGCTACGCACTCGCCTGCAACGAGCTGCGGCGCGCGGTTACACCAAGTTCGTGGGACGGGAGCGCGAGACCGTGCCAGCATGCTGCTCAATAGACGAAAACGGGGTGGCGGCCAGAAAAAAATGTCGCGGTGGTGCATCTTTGATTCTCGGCTCGTACTGGAGCACATCGGGGGTTGCAGGCTAAGTGGGCTAATCGAATCAGGACCCGATGAACTTGACGCATTGCTGATGAATCTCGTTCATCTCCCGAAGCGTGGTCTTATTGATAGTCACACCCTGAAGGTTCGATTCGCTGCGCTGGTCTGAGCTACCTCCAAAAACGTGAATTTGTGTGCCGGCCTGAACCGCGTCACCAATGACGAGATTGCCTTTTTTGTCTGTCGACTCGAACACGATCGACTTTAGTTCGCCCTCGGTCTGCGTCGGGCAGAGATTGGTCGAGAACTGACCGCCCTGCTGTTCACCCAGCATAGTGTAGCGAGTTCGCCCGTTTGGCTTCAGGGTGTCTCGATCGCATCCGCAGAATTTTCCGTCCGGCGCGGCGAAAAAAGCGTACTCCAAGGTTAATGTCAGGTCGGTCGGGTTCAGGAACGTGAAATCCGTGTTGTCGGTGGTGATCGCAGCGCCCGGGGTGAAGTCCTTAAACGAATCGTTGAGATTCCAATGGCCCACGACATAGGGGCTCGAGTCTTGCGCGGTAGCGACCGCGACGGGAGTAAGAGCAGCGGCAAACAGGATCGCGATTAATGTTTTTTCCATTCCTACGGCTCCATTTGTTTGGGTTGTTTCAGCTGGGTCGATTTGAATTTGCAGATAACGCCATCGTTCCAAATTCAGCTCGCGTCCGCGTTGTTGGCGTAGCAGCCAGGGCGTGAAATGGGATCGTTATGAGGAACGGCATCCTTCCCGGCAGTGAGCATAGGCGCGCGGATCTACGAGGGTCAAGGGAAGAAAAGGGATTTTCTCCCTTTTTCAGATCACGTTGTTCAGACGTGGTAGCCAATGACTTCGATGTTGGGATCCAGCGGCGGTGGCGCCCCTTTCGATACCTGAAATGTTGATGTAGCAATCGAAGAGTCGCTCGACGCTACGACAATTATTTGTCCGCGACACTTTCGTGTCCTCCCACTTAAGGTAGTTTCATGTCCTGCAACTCCCGGTTAATGATTCGAGACGCGCAATTCCCGATACGGAAATTCGGATGGCAGTTTATTGCGCGCTTAATCTAATTGTAATGAAATGCGACATGTTCGAGGGGTTACCGATCGCCGGACGCCGTTGCGACGATATAGGCTTGAACAAATACCCTTACCTGGCGACCTGAGATAGGAGAGACGCGCGGCATGGACGCAGACGAGCTGCAGCCAAAGTCAGGGGCTGACACTATCAATCTCCAGTCTCAAATGCAGCATGGGTAGAGGCAGATCCCGATCAACACCAGATCATACAAACAGTTTCGGCGGACCTATGACAGAAGACTCAGCCGTTAAATTTAAAAAGGACTCGTCAGTCCATAAATCTGAGAAAAGGACTAGTCAGTCCGTAAATTGATTCCCGCACGACATTAGTCATTGACGCCTGAGTATTAGAAATATTGACGTATGAATGGAACTTTAGTACTAGCTCGAGAGCCGGTACAGTTCGCTGGGGGATCAGCTCTCAAGATATTTTATTCGCATAAATCGCACCGGAAGCTAACATTAGGAGGGATGATACTCCAATGCCTAGTTCCGAAACTGGATTTTCATCTATCAAAAATGCCGCCCAAACCCTATTCGCAATGATTGTGCTCCTCGCTGTCTTCGAAGGACCGGGGACCTGCGTGGCCGCCACCTTTGCTCATCCCACATACTCCAGTCCGATCGCCATCTCAGCGGACAACAAGCTAGTCTGGTCGGTAAACCCCAACGACAACAGCGTGTCCGTCATCCGGACCGATACCAATGCGCTGATCGAGAATATCAGCGTGGGCACAGAGCCGCAGAGCATTGCGCTCGACCCTAACAATCATTTTGCCTATGTCGCCGACGCGGCGAGCAGCGACGTCACCGTGCTCCAGATTACCGATCCCAGTCCGGGTTCGTTCAGTGCTCAGGTGTTTACGCGCGCGGGCCATGAAGGCCATCTTGTGACCGGCGCGGAACCTTGGAATATCGTGATTTCTCCCGACGGCAAGCGGATCTTCGTCGCCAACAGCTCACAAGACACCATCACTGTGATCGACGCGACCAAGCAAAAGATCATCGGCAGCGTGGACCTTCGCAATAGCCTCTGTAATGATCCGAACCGCGCTCGCCACTTCCAGCCTCGCGGCCTGGCGGTTACACAGGACAACACCAAGCTCTATGCGACGCGCTTCTTGTCTTTTACCCAGGCCGGCGGGGTACAGGGGACGGATACAGGGAGGGTGGGTTTGGTGTGTCGGCTCAATATCGATACCAGCAACAGCAGGATTGGAGGCTATCAGCCGTCGGCTGCTATCGTACTCGAGCCGAGGGACACGGGATTTCAGTTCCCCATTCCCGGGGGAGTAGAGGCGACCGCTTTTCCCAATCAACTGCAAAGCGTAGTCCTCCGCGGCGACCAGGCTTATCTGCCGAATATCGCAGCTTCGCCTGGGGACCCGCTCCAGTTCCGTGTCGATACGGAAGCCTTCGTGAATATTATCGATGGGGCCAACGATGCTTCTCAAACCGACGCCAGTTTAACCAAGTTCTCGCTCCCGGGTTTGAGCAACATCGGTCCCAATCTGCAACTGGGCGCACGAGTGCCTGAGACAGGGAAGAAGACCCTGTTTTTTGCCAACCCATGGGCGATCGCTTTTACAAATCAAACGGGAGCGGGACTGGCCTACGTCGTCTCGGCGGCCAGCGATCTCCTGGTCAAGCTCAACGTTGCCACAGACGGCACGCTCTCGTTCACTAGCGGCACGGCTACGACCACCCGATATATCGACCTGAACGATCCCGCCAACCCAGCCACCAGCGGTGCGAACGCCGGGAAGAATCCGCAGGGTATCGTGATCAACGACGCGGGTACGACAGCTTACGTTTCAAATTTTGTCTCGCGCAACGTATCGGTTGTGGATTTGAGTACCGACAGTGTGAGCACCGTTATCAAGGCGACAGATTTGCCCGCGCCAGGAAGTGCGAAGGAAGTGGCGCTGGTCGGCGCCCAGATGTTCTTCTCGTCAAGGGGGCATTTCGATCAGCCTGGAGGAACGACAATCTCCGTGGACGAGCGCCTTTCACAGGCGGGCTGGCAGGCATGTTCCAGCTGCCATTTCAAAGGTCTGACAGATGGCGTGGTATGGGTGTTCAATACCGGCCCGCGCAAATCCGTGCCGCTCAACGGCACTTTTGACCCACAGCAGCGAAGTCAGACAAGCAGTTCGCAACGAGTGTTGAACTACTCGGCCATTTTCGACGAGGTGCACGACTTCGATCTGAATGTTCGAAATGTCTCTGGTCCTGGCAACCTAGCGGCGGCCGCGACCTGCAGCGAACCTCCACCGGCCGCCAGCCTTTTTGACCCGAACCATGGTCTGCTGCTTGGGGACGTGAATGCACAACTGGCGCCATGCCAGATCGTTGCCTTTGAAAAACCCAACGAGAATCGAAATGAAATCACGGTGACTCTGCCCGGTAGCAGCGTTCCAGTAAAAGCCCTCTCGGCCCTGAACGAGTGGGTTCGAGTTGCGATACGGACGCCCAACGCCCCCCTTCTCAGCAGCCAGGTGCCGGGCGGCGTGTCCGATGCTGACGTGAGAGCTGGGGCGAAGCTGTTCCAAGAGGCTGGCTGTACCAAGTGCCATGGCGGCGATCAATGGACCTCCAGTATCCGGGACTTCACTCCGCCGCCTGCCCTGACAGACATCTTCTGCGAGGTCAACGCTGGTGCTGGCGCGCCGCCCGGATGCCAGACCGCACCAATTACCGGCGATCCTGTACCGAATCAATTCCTCGATCGCTTCTTAAGAGACATTGGCTCGTTCGATCGGAACGTACCTGGCGCTGGAAATACGATCGCGGGGCAACCCGAGATCGGTGCAATTGAGAAAGCAACCCGAGTGGTGTCCGGCGGCGTCCTGGGGACCCCTCCGGATGCGTTAGGCAAAGACTTCAATGGCGACGGGCACGGTAACGGGTTCAGTCCGCCCTCGCTGCTGGGAATTTACGCATTTCCCCCTTACTACCACAACGGTGCCTGCGAAACGCTCGCCTGCGTGCTGGCGGATGCCAATCATCGCACCGTCAAGGGATCGGTGACCGACATCCTGGCAAGCCCGCGGAACCAGGCGAGGGTGGTGAGATTTCTCGAGGAGCTCGACGCGTCTACGAAGCCGTTTTGATCGGTTCTGGAATGGACTGCGCGCTGCGCTCGACCCGACGGCGTGGCGAATGGCTGGATGCTTACTACAAACAAGGGGTTGGGGGCGCGAACAATTTGGGTCGCGAGAAATGGCGCGGACCTTGTTCCGGACACGAGAGAGACCCGCGCTGAGAACACGCGCTAGAGAGGTCGCAGGTTTTTGCAGCTCCCAGCGGCGATTGAGAGAACCAAATATCTCGAAAGCATTGAGGACCCCATGGCGCCTCTCGATCTAGTCAAGCTTCCCGAACTGATGGAGCTCACTGCGGGGAGGTCAGACGTCGTGATCGGTTTGATTGACGGCCCTGTCGCCCTAGACCAACCCGATCTCGCGCGAAACAATATACGGGAGGCGCAGGGAGGGACCCGCGGCGCGTGTGCGCGCCCGGCGAGCACCGCTTGCCTGCACGGGACGTTCGTCGCCGGCATATTGTGCGCCAAGCGAGGTTCCAACGCCCCGGCCATCTGCCCCAACTGCACTCTTCTGATACGTCCCGTCTTTACGGACATGGTCCAAGACAGTGTGGAGTCGCTTGGTGCCGCGGTCGAAGAACTCGCCGACGCGATCGTTGAATGCATTGAGGCGGGAGCGCGGATCCTGAACTTGAGTCTTGCCCTCATGCGCTCGTCTTCGCAAGCGCAGCTTGCGCTGTCCCAGGCCCTCGGCCGTGCCGCCCAGCGTGGCGTCATCGTCGTCGCTGCTGCGGGCAATCAGGGCACCGTCGGCAGCACGGTAATCACCGCTCATCCCTGGGTGATCCCGGTCGCCGCATGTGATTTGCAGGGCAAACCCCTCGATCAGACCAACCTGGGTCATTCGATCGGGAGGCAGGGTTTCCGTGCGCCGGGCGAACAGATAACCAGCCTTGGCGCTCAGGGCGAGCCGCTTATATTGAGGGGGACAAGCGCCGCGGCGCCTTTTGTGACTGGCGCAATCGCCCTGGTGTGGTCGCAATTTCCCTCTGCGAGCGGCGCCGCGTTGCGCTTGGCCTTCATGCGTGCCCGTGCCCGGGCGCGAAGCGGAGTGACACCTCCGTTACTAAATGCGTGGGGGGCGTATCGAGTTATGCTCGCGGCCCATCTGACGAGGTGAACCAATGCAGCGGAGAAAGGACGCCATTCAAACCACTGCCAAAGGGGAGCCTTTTCGAGTGCGTCTTCCAGGTTTCATCAGCGACGAGGAAGTCGGCCTTGGCGATGTTATCAAGCGCATGACCTATGCGGCGGGTATTCGGCCGTGCGGTGGCTGCGAGCAGCGCGCCGCCGCCCTCAACCGGTGGGTGGTTTTCACCCGATGATGGGTTTCGCGCGAACTCGCTTGATAGAGGAAAAAATAGAATGGAACAAGCAGCCACGAATGAGGATTCGGTAGTCGAGTCTGCTGAGACGAGAGAGGTCGCGGCGGGAGCCAAGCCGGCGAGATCGATGAGCGCCGCAATGGATACTGTTGAGTCCGCGCAGCCCGTGACTGTCGATCCGGCAGCGAAATCTGGGCGGAGCGCACTGCCCGCGCAAATTGGTGCTCCCCCTTGTCCCACTTGCGGCGGGGCGGGCGTCGAGGGCGCAACCCCCAGCTCCTACGTTTACTCGCTTGGCCAGATCGAGGCGCGATTCCCGCGCCTCTCGGTAGAAAAAGAGCTCGCACAGGCAACCGGCCGCGCGGAGACCGCTGGCCGCACGGATCGACAGGCCTTCTATGAGGTCTTATCAAAACGCGAGAACCACTATCTTGCACGACAACTATGTTGGGTCCTGATGGTCCAAGGACTCGAAACCTACATCCTGCTGCAGCGCGATCCGGCCGATCTAGATCTTCTCATCAGCGCGATTGAACCCCATGAGACCGCGTGGATCAGCACGGTCATCGGCGTTCGCGGCCCGGTCGCTCCGCCGGAATACTGTAATGGGCTTATGATACCGATCGTAACGTTCGATCAGATCTACACTTTCTCGCGCGATGCCCTCATTGAGGCGATCCCTCGGCCTGAGGGGGTACCCGCCCAAGAGTTTGGAGCAGCGGCCCGCGAGTTGTTCGATAGAATCATGCAGATGACCGACAATGCCGGCTCGACTGACGAACAGCGCGCCTTGAACTACCTCGCAGTACGCTACCCCGCCATCTACAGCAAGGCGGCCGAAGAGTTCGCGCGGAGTTTCTCGCTGACCGGGGTCGAAGTGCGCCCCTCACCATTAGGTGGGACGCGGGGGGTACTGGAGGTGATCTTCGCTTTCACCAACCGCGACTCCGATTTTACCGAGAAGTTTTTCGTTCGTGTGGATGTAACCGAAGAGTTTCCGTTCTTAATCACGAAGCTGTCGCCATACTACGACCGGTGAAAGCAAAAGGAAAAGCCATGACATTGCCGGGGTTCAATGCGGAGAGCTCGCTGTATAAGACCATTGTCGATTACCGATTGATAGTGGCTATGGTCCAAGCTAACGGCCTCAGGTTCCAGTTGCTGCTGCCCCCCTCCATTGACCCGTGCGGCTGTCATCATATGTGTTGTCCGTCCGGGGTATGTCTTACAGGATTGCAACGATCGTGTTTCCTCGAGTGCATTACCTTTTGTGGTGTATAGGCTAAAGGGACGAACTACCGGTCGGGCCCTCCGAGACATGAATAGAGGCCTCGCCATAATCAATGAAAAGGAGAAAAGCATTGACCATACCAGGATTTAACGCGGACAGCTCCTTATATAAGACCACAATCGATTACCGACTGGCGGGTGCTTTGGTTCAAGTCGATGGCGTCAGGTTCCAGCTATCTCTCCCACCAATCGACATCTGTGGACCGTGCAATTTGGAACCCACGCAGGGCGGCGGATGGGTGTGTGTCAGCCATTGTGTGAATTCCACTGTACCTTGCAGTTTCAGTTCGTGTCCGCCTCCTCCCGGCGAGGGACCGCAGGGCCCGCAGTGCCCTCCCGGGTGCGCTCCAGACTTTCGAGGCACGGGCGGCTGCGTTTGTGGTCCTTTTGGAGTCGGAGGCGTCCCGCTGCCGAGGTAGAGGGGGCAATGGTTTTCCGTAACATCGCTGAAGCCGCGACCATTTAATAAGGAACCCTGCCTAGAGTCGCGAATAACCGTTACGCTTGGGAAGCCAAGAGGTAATCGAAATGAGTGCGCGTGGATTTACTGCGGAAGCTTCGATTTACACGGTGATAAGGCACTACTGCACTGGTGAAGATTCCAGACCGGTCAATAGGTCAGCAAGGAATTGTTACGTCGCTTTCTCTTCCTCCAATAGTTTTACCTGGCCCAATATTTCTGAATCCGCTTCCGCAAATCAATGTAACTATTGCCCCACTGAGGACGGAAAGGGCTTTCCCGGGACTCTATAGAGGGAGGCGCGAGGCGGCTGCAACAGCCGCAAGATGGATTTCACGAGGGGTGGTTTGCGCTGGTGCAGATGTGACCGAAGAGTTTTCCTTCCCGGTGACCAAGCTTTCTCTATACTATTACGATAGCTATTAATCGGTTGAGTTACAGCGGAAGATGGAGGCGCTCCACAATGAACATGCCGATGTTTAGCGCGGAAGCATCGCTCTACGGAACGAGCAAACCCTATAGGATGGCTGGCAGGGGCGGTTCGTTTCCTGGAGCCCAGCGGGTCGCGCCCTCGCTGGAGTATGACACCTGCAATCTCTTTTGCTCGGGAGACCCGTGCAGCGGCAACTGTGCTTTAAGAACGTGTCTTTATTACGCGTCGATCACAGGCGGTATAGGCTACGGGGCGAGTGATCCGACTGGGTGCTGCCACTACTACAATGCGAATTGCCTGCCTGTGGCGCCACCGCCAGTAGGAGACGGCGGCGGTGGCACGGTGATGCCGAAACCGCCAAAGGGACCTCCGGTGCAATAGCCTCGGCTTTGAGCTGACAGACACGTTGGTTTCCCCAAAAAAGGAGCCGACGCGCGGAACATCAAGAGGGCAAAGTTGATCTATGGCCTGTACTGGCCCAACGCCACCGATCATGCCGCTCGACGTCATCGTCGGTCGGTACGTCAAAAATCCCATTCGGACTTCATTCTTGTATCTCCCCATGCAAAGGCCCGATCGCGTCCGTGAGCTGATGGGGCGGCCCTCGAATCGGCGGAGCAGGGCTGGTCTGGCATTTGAGATCGAACGGTCGCGCTTGTTCCTCGGCTGGGCGATGGCAAGATTGGCAATCCTGACGAAGGCATTGCGATGATTCACAGCGGGATCGCCCAAGCATCTGCAACCGGGGTTTTACCGTGACTGCTGGTCATCGTGCCGCCGACGCCAATGCCTGAATCGGATGCGAGTTTTGACACCGATCACAAATGCTCTTCTTTCTGGAACACGTTCTGAAGAAAACAGCGTTTGCAAAGATCAAGGAGGACCACAAGTGAAGTCACAACAACTTGTCAAAACAGCCGCGAGAGCTGTCGCAATACTGGGTGTGATGGTTCTGGCGACAATGTTGAACGGTTCATCGCCCGTACAAGCACAAGATAACCAAGAGGTGTTACCCACCGATGAGGCGTCGGAGGTCGAGATTGGTCTGAGGATATCGCCCGTCCCATTGAATCTCGCCGGAAAAAACCTGAATTTGGTCGGACTGGGCAGCTATATCGTCAACGCGGTGAGCGACTGCAATAGTTGCCACACCGGAGGCGGGCCTCCAAATTTCAACTATGCCGCTGGAGGAAATCCCTACTTTGGCCAGCCGCAGAAGACCGATCCGACCGTCTACATGAGTGGAGGTCAGGATTTCGGTCCTACCGTGCCTCCAGCGACACCAGGCGCCTACGCTGGTCCGGACATTATCTCCCGCAACCTGACTCCGGATAAGACTGGCCTACCGGAAGGAGGGCATACGCTTGCCCAGTTCAAGCAGATCATGAGAACCGGCATAGACTTCGATCGTCTCCATCCAACCTGTACGCAGGTGAGACCGACGCCGGAACCACCAAACTGCATTCCTGCTCCTGTCGATGGCGACCTTCTCCAGGTCATGCCATGGCCAACGTTTTCGCACATGACCGACCATGATCTCGATGCCATCTATGAATATCTGAGCGCGATCCCCTGCATCGAGGGCCCTGCTGACCCGACTAACCCGCTCCACAACGACTGTGGTTGAGGACAGCCCCGACGGCCAGGTTACCGAGGTCGGCAAATGGATAGCGCCTGCCACCCGCCCTAGAAACGGAAAGTCCAGCTTAGGGCAGGGACGCGCGCTTTGCTAAGCACCGCGGGCCTCATAGGCTCGACCATCTTCCTTGCGGAGCAGAACATGTCTAACGCCGAACCTGAGGGCATGACGCGAAGGAACAGCTCATTCGCACTTATTACTCGGGCTATGAGAAAAAGAACTGGAGCGTGTCTGGTGGCGTGCTTGCCGACAGCTTCACCTTCACCAGTCCAAACGACGATGATCACATCAGCAAGTCTGTGTTCAAAGAAAGATGCTTTTTGTCGCAGTTGGAGTTCATTAAGCAGTTTGAGTTGGAGACGATATCCGCTCATGGTGACGAGGCGTTCGTGAAGTATCTTTGCCGGACCACGAAAGGCACATCGTTCCGCAATGTGGAGTATTTTCGCTTTGCGAAAGGGAAGATCACCGCAATCGAAGTCTATTTTGGGGGAAACCTAG
>JAFAHS010000323.1 GCA_019237115.1 Deltaproteobacteria bacterium | reverse complement strand
CTGTGTGATTCCCGTCTTCCAGCAGGATCTGGTCACGGTCATCGATTGCTTCGAACAAGCATTCGAGTTTTTTGGCGGATGCACGCGGCGCGTGGTGATTGATTGACGCTGGCGGCGAAAAAGTGGGCCATTGTGGCGGGATAAAGTGAGCCATAGGTAGGGTTGCGGCCTGGAAGTTGATGATAAGGAGCGGCGGAGGGGAAACCGGTTTTGGGTTTATGGGGTGGGGTTTTCCGAGGATTTAGCGGTTATGGCTTTGGAGGCGCGATAGGAGCGACCCTTGATCTTGATAATGATGGCACCTTCGACGAGGCGGTCCAGCAGAGCCATAGCCAGAGGAGGGTCGCCCAGGTAATCGGCCCAGGCGTCGAAGTCGATGTTGGTGAGGAGTGCAGTAGAGCGGCGGCGGTGGCGGCCGACGATAACCTTATAGAGCAGGTGGGCGGATTCGGGAGAATCGAGCCGTTCGACTTTATCGAATGCGAACTCGTCAATGATCAGGAGTTCGGGGCGCTGATAGTGACGCAGACGCAGGGGTAGGGATTTGTCGGCCAGAGAGGCGTTCAGTTCATTGAGGAGTTTAGCCGAGGTACGGTAGAGGACGCGATAGCCGGCCGCGCAGGCCCGCATGCCGATGGCTTGAATGAGATGAGATTTGCCGACGCCGGCCTGACCGACAATGATGATGTTGGATTGTCGGCGGATGAAGTCGGCGCTGGCGAGTTCTTCGATTTGGAGGCGATCGATCTGAGGGTTGAACTTCCAGTCAAAGGTCTCCAGTAACTGGCGTTCGTCGAACTGGGCTGCACGGACGCGTCGTTCGATGGAGCGGTCGTTTCGAGCGGCGGCCTGTTGACCGAGCAGGAGGTCGAGGAACTTGAGATGAGAGAGACTCTCCTTGTCGGCGCGGTCCAGGACCGCATCCAGTTCGTCGGGGGTAATCGGTATGCGCAGGAGCTGACAATGGCGCAGGCACAGATCCCGAAGCGAGGAGGGCGGTGATTTCTTCATTCGGATTCCCCCTTTTCCGGGACATCCCAGGGCGGCGGATCATGGTCGGCCAGCAGTGTTTGATAGTCACGGGTATCGCGCGGCGGCACCGGATTTTGGCGCAGCAGTTCATCGAGGTGCTGACGGGCCTGATCGTCGAGGGAGTCCAGGGCGGAACGGGGCTGAGCGGAGGCCGCCAAGATCCGTTCCACGGCAGCGCGGGAAAATGCCCGGAAGCGGTTGGCGCGCTCGATGGCGGCAAGGAGATCCGGTTGGTGATAGATCACCAATAAGCTCAGAATGCGCACCGCCTCATCCTTGCCGTAGCGTCGGGTGCGGAGCAGTTGATCGAAAAACGAAGCCGCTTGGGGGCCGAGTTGTTCAAACCGTTGGCGGAGTACTTCCTGTTTGCGGCGCAGATCCGGAGCGGGGCAATGTGCAGGATCGGTACGGTGTTGCCCCGTCAGGGAACCGGTCCATCGGGGATGGCGGGTGATCTCGCAGATGTCAGGATCGTAAATGATGACTTCGGTTTCGGTAATACGGACCGGTAACAGTTCGCCAATGCGCTGCCAGGGAACGGAATAAAAGTTCTGCAAATAGGTGACGTAACCTTCCGGATTGACGGTGCGATAAACGACCTCCGCCGTGTCGTACGGTTTCTCCGGGAGCGGCAATAAGTGGGGGAACTCTTCGTGAAACAGCTCCAGCGGCGTACGTTGAGTGGTTTTGTGTTGACGTAGATCGGCGACATGCGCGAGCCACCAGGCCGTGGTTTCGTTCAGGTGTTGGAGAGACGAAAAGGTCCGGCCATTCAGGAGGTTGCCTTCGACCAGTTGAAACTGCCGTTCAACCTTGCCCTTGGTTTGCGGTCGTCTTGGCCGACAGGCGACCGGCCGGAAACCGTAGTAAGTGGCAAAGGCGAGGAAACGCGTGTTGTAAATCGGCTGCTCTCCATCATGGCTGTTAACGACGACCTTCATGTTGTCATACAGACACTCGGCGGCAAGCCTGCCGAGATAGGTAAAGGCCGAAACGTGTTGCCGAATGGTTGTGGTGAAGTCCTGGTGCTCGACAAAATACAAGTACTGGCGCCGCGAGAATCCCAGGACATAACTGAAGGCATGCACGCGCCGCTTGCCCTCATCGGTGAAATGGATGTCGTAGGTTCCGTAGTCCATCTGGGCCTGGAGGCCCGCG
>JAFAHS010000468.1 GCA_019237115.1 Deltaproteobacteria bacterium | reverse complement strand
AGCAGCGTAGTAATCCAGAGGGTAAGACCCAGCCCGCCGCCATCAATCGATACAGACCGAACGCGGAGTTGATTGTATCGAACGCGGCCAGCGCGTACGCGAGCGCGAATGGGCGAATGGGCGAAACGGCGAAGGGGCGAAGGGGCGATACGGCGATCGCCTTATCAGCGGCCCTAGGCGCGAAGACACATTCTAGACTTCGGCTGCTAGGCCCAGGAAATCGCAGAAAAAGAGCGCCTAGCGCTGAAGCGCAGCAGAATCGTTGTTCCGCGCAAAATCGCTGCGTCGCCCATTCGCCGATTCGCGCGTTCGACCGCTCAATCGCATCGCTCGTCCGCTTTCTAACGCGCCCGGTCCTGAATCGCTGGTTTCGACAGGGTCGACGTCTTTCATTGTCGGCCATGAGACCCCGGCAAGCGGTTTCCAGCGTTGTACCAGCGGACGAACTCCCCCGGCATCCTAAGGCAGGTCGCGCGAATTGGCTCCATATCATGCTGGTCGCGGCCGGTATCGCCTTGGGTAGCTCAGTGGCCGGAGTACTTGTCTATGATTGGTATTTCGACACGGTCGTTGTTAGCTTGTCATCCTCTCTGCAGCCGATTTCCGACGCTTTCCATGATCTCGGCGCCAGCCATTTAAAGCAGCAGTCACCTCCACCCGGGAATTAATTATGAATGCTCTAGTTGAGTTCGACGAAAAGGAATTCTGGATGCAACTTTTCTCGATCGTAGCGCGCCGTGAGGAGAGAACAGAAGACGAGGATCGTGATCTCTATAGCGACCACGAATCTCAACCGCAGATCAACGCGGACATACGCAGACAATTCCAGGAGACAAAACATTAAAACCGCGAATGGACGCGAATAAAAAGGCTTTCCCGCGGAACCTGTAGCCCGCGCTTGAGAGGGCGAAGGAGTCGCCACCCGTGGAGCGTTGCCTCGCTTGCGAGGCCGATGCGGTCGGAGACTGGTAGGGCGAGGCTCCTGAACGACCTAACGATTTTACCGGAGATGACTTGTTCGAAGGGTTTACTTCGCGTGATTACACCTCGACTCTCGCCGAGCCGTGGGTCTATGACGTGTTCTCGGTTCTTATGCGGTGCCATGTCTTAGACCCGCGGCTCGGCGAATTACCCGGCTTAATGCGGCGCAAGACATCTAGATCATTTTTTGGCGCTGGTTGTGTGTCGCACCGTTCGGGAGCCTCGCCCCCCTACCAAGGGTTCCGACCGATCGGCCTCGCAAGCGAGGCAGCGCTCCACGGTACCCGACCGAATCATAGCCGTGCCTTCGCATTCTCCAGCGCCATCGCAAGCTCACGGACGCCGCGCCGAATCTCATTGGGCGTGCAGGCAGCAAACCCCAGTTGCAGGCCCCTTCTTTTTGGTTGGCCGCGTCATACCAACTCAGCGGAATCACCTCAACCTGCCGCGCCGCCGCCGCTTTTGCGGCAGCCTCGTCATCAATTCCATCGCCCAACCAACCCACGGTCTGTAAACCCGCTTCGATATTGGAGACTTCGAGCAAGCCGCCCAGTTTCTGCGGGGCGTTTTCCAAAAGCACGGACAACCGTTCGGAATAGACTTCGCGCATACGGCGAAGATGCCTGCCCAAATGCCCCTCGCTGATAAAGTCACAGAGCACAGCTTGGTCAAGCACGGGCGCATGCCGATTGGTCACCGCTTTCGCGCTCCGGAAAACAGATATTAAATCTGTTGGCACAACCATATATCCCAACCGGATGGATGGGAACAGCGTCTTGCTAAAAGTTCCGGCGTAAAGAACGCGGCCAGCTCGATCAAGTCCTTGCAACGCCGGCATGGGATGCCCCGAATAGCGATATTCGCTGTCGTAATCGTCCTCGAAAATTAGAGCATCCGATTTTTCCGCCAACTCCAATAAGTGCAACCGGCGCGCGAGGCTCATCGTAATCCCGAGCGGGAATTGATGACCCGGAGTGACATAGATGAGACGCGCTCCTCGTACGCTGCGATTGTCCAGCACAATGCCTTCGTCGTCTACTGGCGCCGAAACGACTTTGGCGCCGATAGCCTCAAACACACAAGACGCGCCGACATACCCGGGATTCTCCATGCAAAGTCGATCGCCCGGGTTCAGAAATAGCCGGACCGTCAAATCGAGGGCTTCCTGCACACCGGAAACAATCACGACCTGCTCGACAACGCATCTAACGCCACGCGACATCCGGAGATAGTCGGCGATTGCCTCTCGCAGGGGCGGGTATCCTAAAGAATCGCAGCCCAATAACAGGGTTGCGGCAGCTGTTCTTACCCTGCGGGCCGCGATCCTGGCCCATAACGTCGTCGGAAACAGGTCTAATGCCGGAATATAAGCGCGGAATGCCCGGCTATGGCGAAGGTCCAGCGGAGGAAAGAGCTCTAAACGGCCAGCGTAGTCCGACAAATTTCGCTGGGGCCGTCGCACACCGTTCCGAAACAGATGCAACTGAGCCGTGGAGCGCTGCCTCGCTTGCGAGGCCGAAGGGGTCGCCACCCCGGCGGTTCCCACCTGAAGTAACTGCTCTGGTACGACCTTACTGACGTAGCTTCCCGAACCGATCGTCCCTTCGATATAGCCTTCGGACTTGAGCTGTTCGAAAGCGGTGACAATGGTGCCGCGCGAAAGCCGGTACTGAAGTGCGAGATCCCGGCTGCTCGGTAGACGGCTGCCTGGTCGTAAGCGGCCTTCCAGAATCTCGGTGCGCAAAGCACCATAAATCCAACGATACGCTGGCGTTTTTGGATCGCGCGCGGACAACATCAGCTCGAAAGCTGTGACTCTTTTGGGCATCGAAGTGGTACAGTCAATATCGCAAAATGGATCTTTGTCTGTGGTCCATACTAAA
>JAFAHS010000248.1 GCA_019237115.1 Deltaproteobacteria bacterium | reverse complement strand
CTCATATCTTGCCGGATCCTTGTCGAAGTCGGCCTTATCATCCTTTGAAGCGAATAAATAGGTCGCGCCCTTGTACTCGCTCCTGATTCTAGGGTTACCCGGCACGGCTTTGCCCTGTTTGAAATATGCAACAGGATCGTACCCCTTCAGAATGACATGGGTTAGATGGACCTTTTTCGGTTTCCCCTCGGTTTGCGCGACGATAATCGAGCCGCCAGATCTTGCGATCTGGACAGGGTCAAGTATGCCTTTCTCGGATGCATACACAGGGTTCGGAACGGCGACTGCCACCATGGCCGCGACACCGGCAGCAGCCAGCGAGTTGTATAGGATATTCATGGTTAATGCCCAGTTACTAGATTGGCTTTAGCTTTCTGTAAAAATCTTTTCGTAATATTTTTGAGCCAGCCTGTTCCAGTCCATTTATTTTAAATCCCGCCCCTGGGAGGTACGGTTGAAAACAGCGGGATAAGCCCCTCCAGCATGGTGGGATGGGTGAAGATAGCGTCTCGCAATGCGGTATAGGGCAGTCCCGCAAGCATAGCAACTTGAACCGTCCCCATGATTTCTCCGGCTTCCACTCCGAAAGCCGTGAAACCCAGAATGCGATCACTTTCAGTATCGATAAGGGCTTTCAAAAATCCTCGCGTTTCGGACAATGTCCGGGTTCGCAATACCGCGAATATCGGAATTTTCGCTAACCGGTAGTTGATGCCTTGCTCCTTGGCTTCTGTCTCACTCAGGCCAATCCGCGCGAGCTCCGGATCGGTAAACATACAGAAAGGGACCTGGCGTGCGGTTGTCACCCGGTGACCACCTACCAGATTGTCTCGCACGATGCGGAAGTCGTCGAAGGAAATATGGGTGAAGTGTGGGCTGCCCGCGCAATCCCCAACCGCCCAGACGCCTGGAGCTGTCGTTTGCAGACGCTCGTTGACCTTCACGTATCCGCGGTCGGTTGTTTCAACGCCGGCAAGCGCCAGGCCAATCCCCTGCGTATTAGGAGTACGGCCGCTTGCGACCAGGAGATGCGTGCCTTCGAGAATCATCTCCGATTCTTTCCGGACCGCGCGAAGGCTGACCCATTTGCCCGATTTCCCTTCCACCCGCGTAATTCGCGCGCTTGTAACAACGTCGATTCCCTCATCTTTGCACAACTCATAGAGGGCCTCGGAGATGTCCGAATCCTCTCGATGGGCCAGACGATCATTACGTTCGACGATAGTCACCGCGCTGCCCAAACGGCGCATGGCCTGTGACAGCTCGAGACCGACATAACCACCGCCGATAATCAACAGATGCGTCGGTATATCTCCTAGCTCGAGCGCCTCGATATGGGTAAGTGGAGTTGCTTCGGCAAGCCCCGGGATGGGATCTGTCGTCGCGCGGGTTCCCGTGTTGATGACAACGTTCTCGCCGCGAAAGAAGCGCGTACCGCCACCAGTGAGGGCAACCTCGATAGTCTTGGGTCCAACGAAGTGTCCCGATCCTAAAACCAGTTCCGCTCCGCTCTTTTTGTACAAATCGAGATGCATATCGACCAGTCCGGAGACCATTTTTCGTTTGCGTTCGCGCACAACCGCCATATCGATTTTCCAATTCTCCTTAGTGATACCGAATTCCTCGCTCCGTCGGAAGTACGAGGCTACCTTGGCGCTGTGGATGACGTTTTTGCTGGGCAGACACGCAATGTTGGGGCAGGACCCTCCGATATATTTTCGCTCAATGACGACTGCTCGCGTTCCATTACGGGCCACGGTCCAAGCTAAGTATTTCCCTGCTTCGCCACTGCCAAGCACAACCACATCGTACTCTTCTGGGTTCGAGGTGGATCTCTGCATAGATATTGAGAAGCTAACCAGCAACTTGTGTAACAAATTGCGTGCCAACCGCTATATTGCGCTGCTTGTGCCTGTTTTTCAGATAGTTATGCGTAAGATGAAGCAGCGCGAATCTCTGTACGAAATTTCGGACTCCCGGGGTTTTGAATATAAGGAGCCAATGATAGCGAATAGTGTATTTTCGCGTTGTATGCAAAAAAGGGCTGCGTACACGACTCATAATCTGGCGTGGATGGAGTTCTCGCGATGACCGATCTTGCAAACTTCACTCTCGAGAGGCTATCGGAAGATGGGGAGTTGGTGTTGTTCAGGGGTACGCGTGGTGCCGGTTTGGCGCCGGTGCTGCTGGTGGCGCCGGCTCTTCAATTGCCGGCACCTGAAACCATCGCACGGCTTCAGCACGCCTATTCGCTCGCTGCAGAAGTGGATCCTGCCTGGGCGGCTCAACCCCTGCAGCTTGTGCATCACGAAGGGCGCCTGGCGCTTGTGACGAAGGATCCCGGAGGCGATCCCTTGGAACGCCTCATTGGCCGACCAATTGAGATCGCGCAATTCCTCCGGATTGCCATCAGCACTGCAGTCGCTCTGGGGAACCTGCATAACCGCGGCATTATCCACAGAGACGTCAAGCCAGGCAGCATACTCGTTGAGGCCATGACCGGCCACGTCTGGCTGACAGGTTTCGGCATTGCTTCCCTTGTTCCGCGCGAGCGCCGGCCGCCTGAACCGCCCGGGGAGATCGCCGGAACACTGGCCTACATGGCGCCCGAACAGACTGGACGCATGAATCGCTCGGTTGATTCGCGAAGTGACCTTTATTCTCTGGGCGTTACACTCTACCAGATGCTCACGGGAGTGCTCCCTTTTACGGCCACTTACCCGATGGAGTGGGTCCATTGCCATGTCGCAAGGCAGCCGGTTTCTCCCAGTGAACGGGTGAAGGGCCTGCCGGAATCGATTTCGGCGATCGTCATGAAACTTCTGCGAAAGACGCCGGAAGAGCGCTATCAGACCGCCGCAGGAGTGGCGGCCGATCTGCGGAATTGCCTCGCCGCCCTCGTGTCCGTCGGACGGATCGATCAGTTTACATTGGGCGCGCACGATACTTCGGATCGGCTGCTTATCCCGGAGAAGTTGTACGGAAGAGAATCCGAGATTCAGGCCCTGCTTGCCTCGTTCGACCGTGTCGTATTACATGGCAAAGCAGAGCTGGTGCTGGTGTACGGCTATTCCGGTATCGGGAAGTCTTCGGTTGTTAATGAATTGCACAAGGTCCTTGTCCCTGCGGACGGTCTGTTCGCCGCAAACAAGGTCGACCGCTCCAAGCGCGATGTGCCATACGCGAGCTTGGCAGCGGCTTTCCAGACCCTCGTACGACAGATCCTCGCAGAAAGCGAATCAGAACTGGCGGGTTGGCGGACCACGCTTCAGGAACAGCTGGGTCGCAACGGGCAGCTCATCGTGAACCTGATTCCTCAGCTCGAATTCATCATAGGCAAACAGCCATGCGTTCCCGATCTTTCGCCTCAGGACGCGCAGAACCGGTTCCAGATGGTGTTTCGACGCTTTCTGAGCGTATTCGCCCGGCCGGAGCATCCCCTGGCTTTGTTCCTCGACGATTTGCAGTGGCTGGACGCGGCGACGCTTGAACTGCTCGAGCACTTGATCACCGCGCAGGAGGTGCGGCATCTACTGCTTGTCGGCGCTTACCGGGACAATGAGGTTGGCCCTTCACACCCCGTGATGCGAACTCTTGAGCTAATCCGTAAGACCGGAGCAAGCGTTCAGGAAATCATGCTCGCGCCTCTCGCGCTCGACGATATCGCTTGCCTCGTGGCTGATTCACTCCATTGCGATCCACCCTCCGCCCGGTCCCTCGCTGAACTGGTACATGAGAAAACTGGCGGCAACCCTTTTTTCGCAATCCAATTCCTGACGGCATTAGCTGAGGAGAAGCTGCTGGTGTTCGACTCTGCCAGATCGACCTGGAAATGGGATCTGGCGCAAATACGGGCCAAGGGCTTCACCGATAACGTGCTGGATCTCATGGCGGGGAAGCTAAGCCGCTTGCCGCATGAGACCCAGGAGGCCTTGGGAGAGGCAGCCTGTCTCGGGAACGTCGCCGAAATCGCCACTCTGGCGCTGGTACAAGGCAAGTCGGAGATTCAGATCCACGCAGCTCTAAGAGAGGCCGTCAAGGCGGGACTGGTCTTCCGCCTGGATACTGCCTACAGATTCGTCCACGACCGCGTGCAGGAGGCGGCATACGCGCTGATCCCCGAAAGCGAACGTGCTGCGGTACACCTCAGGATCGGGAGATTGCTCGTGGCACGGACACCGCCGGAAGGGATGGAGGAGAAGGTCTTCGAGGTTGTCAACCAGCTCAACCGTGGCACGGCGTTAATCGATTCGCCGGAGGAGCGAGAACGCGTCGCTGAACTCAATCTCTTTGCTGGTAAGCGGGCAAGGACTTCGACGGCCTATGCCTCGGCGCTCAGATATTTTGTTTCCGGCTGCGCGCTTCTGGCGGAGGAAGGCTGGGAGCAGTGCTTCGCGCTGATCTTCGCGCTGGAATTCCAGCGAGCCGAGTGCGAATTCCTGACCGGCGATTTCCCGGCGGCGCAGCAACGGTTGTCGATGCTGTCAAGCCGTGCCAGGATCCTTGGCGACAGTGCTGCGGTCGCGCGCCTGCAGACGGAACTTTACACCGCCCTGGATCAGAGCGACCGCGCTGTAGGAGTTGGCCTTGAATACCTCCGGCGCCTAGGCATCGACTGGTCCCCGCACCCGACGAACGACGAGGTGCGACAGGAATACCAGCGGATCTGGCGACAGCTCGGAAACCGGCCGATTGAAACGCTGGTCGACCTCCCTCCGATGACCGACCCGGCCTGCCTGGCGACTCTGGACGTTCTGACGGCGGTCGAGGAGCCCGCCTATTTTACAGATATGAATCTGAGATGCCTCGTTGTCGCGCGGATTGTAAACCTCAGCCTCGAGCGCGGTAATAGCGACGGATCATGCGTCGCCTACGTTCAACTGGGTTGGTTTGTGGGGCCGCGTTTCGGCGACTATGAGGCAGCTTTCCGCTTCGGTAAGCTGGGCCTGGACCTGGTGGAGAAGCGCGGCCTTGAGCGTTTCAGGGCCCGCGTCTCCCAGTGCTTCGCGTACTTTATCAATCCCTGGTCCAGGCACTTGGATACCAGTCTCGAATTGTTGCGAAACTCCTTCACTACAGCGCAGGAAGCCGGCGACCTCAAGTATGCGGCATATGCATGCGACCGCTTAATAACGATTCTTCTCGCCAGCGGGGCTCCGCTTGGCAGCGTGCGGAGGGAGGCTGAGCACGCACTCGAATTCGCACGCAAATCCGGGTTCAGTTATCTGGTTGACATCATCATCGGACAACTCAGGTTCATCCGAGCTCTTGTGGGCCTGACCGCGAGCTTGTCCTCCTTCAGTGATCCAGAGTTTGATGAGCACCGCTTCGAGCAGCATCTGGACGCTCATCCGTATCCTCCATTTGCCACCTGCTGGTACTGGATCCGTAAGCTGGAAGCGCACTTTTTCGCCGGAGATTACCCGTCCGCTCTCGCGGCAGCATCAAAAGTCGAGGTGCTGCTACATATCGGACCGCGACATTTCGAATCAGCTGAGTACTGTTTCTATGACGCGCTCGCGCGGGCGGCGCACTACGATTCTGCATCATCCGAAGAGCAGGCGCAGCATAGGAATAAACTAGCCACACACTACGGCCAGATGAGCGTATTGGCCGAGACTTGCCCCGAGAACTTCGGAAGCCCCGCGGCGCTGATGGCCGCCGAAATCGCCAGGATTGAGGACCGCCAACTGGACGCCGAGAGTCTATATGAAAATGCTATTCAGTCGGCCCGACAGCATGGGTTCGTCCAAAATGAAGCCATTGCACATGAAGTTGCGGCGCGGTTTTACTCGACGCGCGGGTTCGAGACGATTGCTCATGCCTACCTGCGAAACGCCCGCTACTGCTTCCTGCTCTGGGGTGCTTTTGGCAAGGTGCGGCAACTCGACCAATCTTATCCTCCACTCTACGCGGAGCGCAATTCTAGCGCGCCCATTACAACGTTCGGAACGCCGGTCGCGCAGCTAGATGTCGCTTCGGTAGTCAAGGCCTCGCAGGCCGTGTCCAGCGAGATTGTCCTCGACAGGCTTGTAGAGGCCTTGATGAGGATCGCGGTTGAACATGCGGGAGCGGAACGGGGCGTGTTGATCGCCAGTCGCGGCGATGAATATACCATCGAGGCGGAAGCGCGGACAGACGACGGCGCAATTGAAGTCGCCTTTCACCATACTGGGATCGCGCGCGCTGATCTGCCCGAATCCGTGCTCCAATATGTGATTCGCACCAGGGAGAATGTCGTCCTCGACGACGCTTTAGTCGCTAACCTTTTTTCGAAGGATGGATATCTGGGACGCAAGCGAATCAGATCCATGCTCTGCCTGCCGATCGTGAAACAGGCGAAACTGGTTGGTGTACTTTATCTCGAAAACAACCTGACAGCGGGCGCCTTCACGGCTGATCGGATCGCATTGTTAGAGCTATTGGCTTCACAAGCTGCGATCTCGCTCGAGCACGCTCACCTCTATGCCGAGTTGCAACAGGAAAACATGGAACGCAAGCGGGCGGAAGAGGAGCTGCGGCGAAGCGAAGCCTCATTGCGCCAAGCTCAAAGCGAGTTAGCTCGGGTGACCCGGCTAACAACCATGGGAGAGATGGCTGCCTCGATTGCCCACGAAGTTAATCAGCCTCTCGCCGGCATCGTGACCAATGCCAATGCTTCCCTGCGTTGGTTGGCTGGAGATTCGCCGAATCTGGCCGAAGCGCGCGAAGCAATTCATCGCATCATTCGCGACGGTACAAGAGCTGGCGACGTCACCAAACGGATTCGCGCACTTTTTACCAAAACTCGTGCCGCGAAAGAATTGCTGGATATCAACGCTGCTATCGAAGAGGTTGTTATACTCACGGAGAGCGAGATGCGGAGGAAGAGGGTTCAATTGAAAATGGACATGGCCGCCAATCTCCCTTCCGTCACCGGGGACCGGGTTCAATTACAGCAAGTGGTGCTGAACCTGATTTTGAACGGCATCGAAGCTATGAGCACCGTCGAGGACCATTCACGGGAGCTGGTCATCAGTACGCGGCGCGGTGAAGATGACGATGAAGTATCCGTCGCGGTAAAAGACTCAGGGATCGGCATTGATCCGACGAGGCGCGAGATAATCTTTGATGCTTTCCATAGCACTAAACCGGACGGTTTGGGACTGGGACTTTCAATCAGCCGTACCATTGTTGAAGGCCATGGCGGGCGCCTTTGGGCTGTATCCAATGACGGCCCCGGCGCGACGTTTCAGTTTACACTTTTGAAGTGAGGCCGGAGCGATCTGGCTGGTAGGGGCGCATCCCCCAGTGCTGTCCAAGAATCCATCTTGGACAGGATGGCATTTCCGTGGCGACCGCACAACGCGCCGCATCCTCCCGGCAGATTATACGAAAGTATAACATACCAACGTATAATAGAGGACAGGCGTGTCGCGCTGTTATGTTCGCGGGTGCCCCGTCCGCCTATGATTTCGATTATTGATGATGACGAGTCGGTCCGCGAAGCCCTTTGGGGATTGGTAAGGTCCGTCGGCTACGCAGTGAACACCTTCTCGTCGGCGGAAGAGTTCGTGAATTCCGATCAACTGGGCAAAGCCGACTGCCTCATACTGGATGTGGCTATGC
>JAFAHS010000226.1 GCA_019237115.1 Deltaproteobacteria bacterium | reverse complement strand
GTGGGTCGGGCCAATCAAGCTCGCGGTCAATTTCGGCACCGTGCTCGGCACGGCGGCGTAGAAGGCAGCGAGCGACTGCTCACCCACCAGCTGGGGTGGCTGAAGCTGGGTCGGTGGCGAAATCGGAATATCGTTGGTGCCGTCGACAAAGAAAACCGATCCTTGCTGAATGCTTGCGGTGTCCAACACCTGATTGGGGGCGCAGAAACAGAATTGCTGTCCGGGCAGTTCCAGCGGGATGATCGTTGAAATTTTCCCATTCGATGCGATCATCGCGCGGGTGACGCCGCCCGCGCCCTGAGAGTGGCCAATGCCGCCGACGTGATTGGTATCGAGTTTCTGAAAAAAGATGCTTTGCGGGTTGCCGTTTTCTCCTACCATGAAGTTGGCCGCGTCCAGGATGGTGGTGCCATCACCGGTGAAGCGATCCCGCGTCGCCACTACTACGAAGCCCCAGGACGCCAGGTGTTTGAGAAAGAACTCGGCCGCACTTGAGACGCCGCCGGTGCCGTTGCCCCAGGTTATAATCGGATGCGGAGCGCCCACCGAGAGCTCGGTCGGGTAGTACTGGTCACACTGATTGCCGCGGTGGTCACAGGGTTGGGTAGTGCGCGCAACTGTTACATCATGGGGACCGGGCGCTGCATACTTCTTTTCGATCACGCCGGTCGCATGATCGTCCGTGGTACAACCGGCGAGTGCCAACAAAATCATCAGCGCCGCGAAATATTTGTACCTATTATGTTGGCTCAAGTTTCGCTCCTCAAAGACCAAACGTTCGGATCTTTTCTGCGGAGCCGACCCAGTAGTCGCTAGTCGGCGATTAAGCATTCGTGCAGCGTCCTATAGTAGAGTCTTCAGCTCAGTAATGCGAACTCCACCGTTCGCTGGCTATCCATTCAATTCTGGTAGGCATATGCGTTTTGAGCAGGTCGGGCTCTGCCCAGTGCGCCAAGGGTCGCCCGCAAGCGGAGCCATGCGTGACGGGCAAAATCAAAGGTTCCCGCTTAGCCTTCGGGCAGGGCGGGTCGAGAGTGCTTCTATTTCATACGTTCAAGGTGCCTTCTCGCTCGGGCGTGAGTAGCCATTCAGAATTCCAGTCCTGACAGGAACCTCTTCAAGCTATCGCCCAATCGAGATGTGTTTGAGGGTGCGAGTCGGGTCTTGCAAGGGACCACGCCGTGGACGAGCGATTACGGACTTGCCTCAGCGTAGGAGAGTCGGGCATCTCCGGACTGCCGCTGAGCCATCCATGCGATGAGCAACAAGGCCGGAATCGTTACCACAGTAGTCAACAGGAAGAAGGGCACCCATCCGAGAGCATCAGCGAGAACCCCGCCGGATGAGGCGAACAGGGTGCGTCCGAGAGAAGCCAGCGAAGAGAGCAACGCATATTGGGTTGCGGTGTAAGCGGGCGAGCACAGACTCGACAAATACGCGACCAGCGCAGCTCCCGCCATCGCACCGGTCAGATTCTCTGCGGTGACACACAGCGCCAGATAGTAGATCCGGTGACCCTGGATCGCTTGCAACACATAGAAGAGATTGCCCGCCGACTGCAAAACGCCGCACAACAGCAGCGAACGCAAGATCCCGAAACGCGCGGCGAGAACTCCTCCGATCAAGGCACCGACAATCGTCGCGAAAAATCCAACCAGCTTTGACATCTCCGCGATCTCGGTGAGGGTGAAGCCGAGCGAAATATAGAGCGGAGTGGCCATCACACCCGCCAACGCCTCGCCCAGTTTGTATCCGACCACTGCAATGATGATCAGTGGCCACATTGGCCTACTCATGAAATCCGTGAACGGACCGCCAACCGCGGTCGCGAACCACCCGGAGATCGCCTGCCCACCCTGAGTTTCACTGCCGTGGTCAGCGATGCCCGCAAGTTGCGGTTCGGGGCCGAACAGAAACACGAGCAGGCCGCCGATCAACAGGGTGGCCATGGTTGCATACGCGGCGAACCACCCGGCGTGGTCAGCAATTATCAGCGCGCCTGCACCCGAGACCAACATCGCGATCCGGTAACCAGTCTGGATCACTCCCGCGCCGGGTCCTTGGTACTCGAGGGGCAAAATTTCTACACGCCAAGCGTCGATAACTACGTCCTGGCTGGCGGACAGAAACGCGACCAGCACCGCCAGGGCACCCATCGCACCGAGGTGGTGAGTTGGATCGCATGAACCCAATCCCAGGGTTGCCGCGATCAACGCGATCTGAATCGAAATTCCCCAGCCGCGCCGACGTCCGAGCGGCAGCGGCGGTGGCAGCCGGTCGATCAGCGGAGACCAGATGAATTTCAGCGAATAGGGTGTGCCGACCAGGGCAAACGCGCCGATGGCCGCTCGCTTGACGCCCACACTGGCCAGCCAGGCGGACAGCGTCGAGAAGGTGAGCAGCAGCGGCAGCCCGCTTGCAAAGCCGAGCACCAGCACTAACAGAACCCGGCGATCCGTGTATATTACGAGCGACCGCCGCCAGTTTCGCTCCTTCCCACTGCGGTTTCGCACTGAACGCCCTTTGCCTTTGGAGTCGTTGGAACTTCGCACGCGACTTCCCCCGGCTGCAAGCTGCCGGTCAGCTTTGCATCCACATTCTGACGGCGGTGTGGTGGACAGCTCTCGGCGGGCCGCTCCTGCTTCATAGAGTCTCGACCATGAAAGATTGGTACCGGCCGTCGTGGTCGGAAGGAGCGCAAGCGGATGCCTGGAATGGATGCGCAATGAGCAGGTCTTCGGTTCGCATCCGAGAGCGGTCTTCAGAACACCCCTGCGAGCAAATGCCCCGCGGCTAGAATGGATTTTGCGAATCGAGGCCGAGGGAAATACGTCCCAGTTGCTCCGTGATGCGATCGATGTGGCCGTTAATGTGCAACGGCATGGCTTGAAAATCACGATATCGGCGTTCGAAATCGGTACCTTCACGTAGTCCGTTGCCGCCGAGGATCCGAAGGATGAGTTTCATCGCTTCGTCGCACAACAGCACGGCCTGCATGCCGCCCGCGGTCTGGCGGAAATAATCGCCCTCGGTGGGCACCACCCCGGCGGCGATCCGCGCGTCGGTTTCTGCCATCGCAGCGTAGACCGTATCGGTCGCCGCGTTGATCAGTGCCCGGGCGCGGCCGAGGTTCACGTGGATGGTCACTTTTTCGATCATCTTCGTCCCGAGGATCGCGATCCGCTCGCGTATGTTATGCGCGGTATCCTCCAGCGAAGCCTCGGCCACGCCGGTCGCCATCGCACCGAGCCACATCACCGAGAGCGCGACCCAGTCTTCCCGATAGCGGTCATGTATCACCGGATAGTCGCGCCGCCGAAAGAGCGCGCGATACTTCGGAAGCATGGGTACCACGCGTTCGCGCGGCACCTCGACGCCCTCGTAGTAAACATGGTCGGTCGCAGAGGCGCGCAGAGCACTGCCATCCCAGGTTTCCCTGATCCGAACTTTCCGATGCCGAAGATCGACCAGCGCAAACTCGGGCGTCTTGTTGCCGTCCCTGACAAATGCCACGCCGGCCCATTCAGCGTAGCGGCCGCCGGACCCGAAGGTGGCGACGCCCGACAGGATGGTGTTATCGCCCTCGTCGACTCCGGAAACCTGGGATGCCGCGCCGGCGGGAAGACATACCCACTCGCGTTTCGAAACGAGCTCGGCCAAGAGAGCCGTATGAGCCGGCCCAAGCAACCCGGCGAAATAGTGAAAAACGCACAGATGATTCCACAGGCACCACGCCGTCGAGCCACACCGCGGAGCGATCGCACGGAGCTCGTTTGCAATCGCGACGATCGATTCCCCGAGACCCGAAATCTGCTGCGTCGCGGACAGCCGCATGATGTCGTTCTTCTTGATTGCGGCTATGACCCCCGCAGATATCGAGCGGGTTCGATCGGCCAGCGCGGCCTGCGCGGCAATGTCGCCGAGCAGCGGGGTAATGTACTTCGCTTCCCCGTGAACCCTCCCGACCGTGCTGAAGCTGTAATCGTCGCCTGGCATCACTAACCCTCCATGCAACGCAATGCAGGAGTTGGGCGTCCTCTGCAAGCTCGACCCGTATCACAAAAAAGAAAGCACGCTCCGTTTTTTCAACAGGTCAACCCGCCAGACACCGCGCGGCCGAAGAAACCCGCGACTGAGACGATGCGCTGTTTGCCTCCTCGATTCGACAGCAAGCGGCCTCCAACTTGAGCCGACACACGGCCTTCTTTTTTCGACACCGCGCGAGCGGATCCGAAAGCGCCTTGGATCGTGAACATCTCAGCGAAGCTAGGCTGGATCCACCGGCCCGCAGAAGTGAAGCGCGTAACCGTGCAGCTACCTTGGTGCACTCCATCAACTGAGGACCCGTCCCCCGGGATGGATTGTAGGCTGGCGTGAGACACGTCAGGAAAATCGGAATCGGGCGCGGCGGTCGTCATTCCTGACCTCCATGTCGACGATGCCATATTAAGCTCGGCCCCCTTGTGAACGAAACTCCCTTCTCAGGGGCAGGAAGGGCAAGAACTTGTTCTGGAATGACTATGCTGCACAGCCCCTGGGTCTCGTCGATCGTTGATCATCACTTTTTGTCTACTCCCATTGGCGCTAAGTCGATCATCGTGGATCTCGGCGCGCATCTAGGAGAGTTCTCGACCGAGATCAGCCGACGATTCGGTTGCCGATGCTACGGGGCCGAACCCCACCCGGTGTCACATTCACTCATTCGCCAATCCGAATTGGTGTCCGTTGTAAACTGTGCCATCGCCCCGGCTGACGCTCCGGTCCGCTTGCACCTCTCTGCCTATTCAGAGTCTCACAGTCTTCGTCCCTTACCTCGAAGTGGAGTTGGTTCCATAGAAGTGGATGGACTCACCTTCCAAAGGTTCATGAAGACCTGCGGGATAGACCAAATAGACTTGATGAAAGTCGACATGGAGGGTTCCGAGGTCGAACTTCTCGAGACTTTGCCCAACGACACGCTGGACCGGATCGATCAGATGACGGTCGCATTTCATGACTTCAAGCCTGAATTCGATTTGACGGCGAGGGTCAGAGCCGCGCTCAACCGTCTGACAGGTTTGGGTTGGTTGCCGACGTGTTTTCGCGCCGAGACAACTCAGATGTGTTGCTGGTCAATCAAAAGAAACTTCACCTGAGTTCGTTCCAATGCGCATACTTCAAATACGCGGCTCGATACGTGGATGGCTTCTTGCGCGTCGTCGGAAGAAACCTCCCCGGTGGGAGACGCCATCCGACCCCACCCGGGGCGGCGGTGCGACTCGCGGGGCCTCTCGGAGTCGATCCAGAGCCTTCGCCGGCAAACTTGCCCGACAACTGGAAGGCGAACTAGTTTTTCATTCCTCCGCCGGCGACTAGCAGCCTTTTGCCCTAGGTGCGGTCGCGCCTACCTATTTTAGAGGGCATTCTATCCACTGCTTGGGCTAGTTCTTCCACAACTGCCGGGTGGCCAGCCGCGCGCCCTCGACCATCGCTTGGAACTTGGCCCACGCAATCTTGGGATGGCCCACCCTGGTGCCCAGCCCGCAATCAGTCCCGGCCATAAGGTTCTCGCGCCCTACCAGTGGTGCGTAGCGGAGCAGGCGCTCGGCCACCAGTTGCGGATGCTCGACAAAATCGCTTGCGTGCCCAACCACCCCCGGCATCAGCGATTTCCCCTCCGGCAGGTGCACTTCCTCCCAGACCCGCCACTCGTGCTCGTGGCACGGATTGGATGCCTCGATCGAGTAGCATTCGGCATTCACCTTGAGGACCAGATCGACGATGTCTCTGAGCGCGATGTCATACTTGTGCGGACCGTGATAGCTGCCCCAACACATATGGAAACGCACCCGCTCGGCGGGGATCCCGCGGAGCGCGTGGTTGAGCGCTTCGATGCGCAACGCTGCAAACTTGCGGTAAGCGGCGACGTCCATTTCCGGATGGAGTTGCCAGGCGTCGGCGAGGTCGGGGTCGTCAATCTGTAGAATGAAGCCTGCCCCCGTAATCGCGGCGTACTCTTCGTGCATGGCGTCCGCGATCGCCGAGAGATAGGCTTCGTCGCTCGCGTAATACTCATTTCCAAGCCAGTGCTCGATCGTTCCCGGTGCCACCGCGGGGAGGAACGCCTCCTCCACTTGCACCCCTTGCAGTGCACCCTTGAAGTTCTCGATGTCGGCCCGCACCGCGTCGTGCCCCGTATACTTGAGTGGGCCGTCGCATACTGCTCCACCGATGCCGAAGTTTATCCTGGCGAAGTACTCCGGGAATTCCGCCTCGTCCCGCCCCCAGATTTTGAATGCAGGTTGACCGGAATCGTTGCGCCGCTGCGAGATGCCGCTCAGGCGCTCGCGTGCGTAGCTGGTAAAATTGACCTTCGATAACTCTCCATCATTAACTATATCGATCCCCGCGGCTGCCTGTGCGCGCACGACTTCCGCGACCGCACTACGTATCTTCCGCTGCAAAGCGTCCGGGTCCTCAGCCTGCCCGGCCTGCTTGGCTGCCAGCATCGCGCGCAGGTCTTCGGGCCGCGGCAGGCTGCCCGCGTGCGAAACCAGGATGCGGTTGATGCTTCGCTTCATAGCCGGACTCCTTCCCTCGTTGCTCGCACGCCCGGCAGCTTGCCGAGCAGCCATCCATGCTGACTACTGAAGCCTGATTTGACTTTGAGGTGTCCTTTTTGCAGATTCGATTCAACATCACGCGTCGGCGTAAGTCGAATGAAGTGAGGTCTCGGTACTCCGAGCGTACCCGTCGAAGCCGGACATCAAATCGCAGTTCAGGAGGTAACCGTCAATGTTGAAGCCGGTCCTCTCCGCAGATTCGCACGTAACCGAACCGCCCGATGCTTATGTGTCCCGCATCGACCATCGCTACAAGGACCGGGCGCCGCGCATGCAGCACGATAGTCGGCGTGGCGACATCTACATCATCGACGGTATCGACCGCCCGATCTCGGTGACGCTGCTTTCGGCGGCAGGCGTGGATCCGGTCGCGATCGCGAATCTTGAACGGGTTAACCGCGGGTGGTTGCAGCGCGGGGGATGGGACCCGGCGGTACGGCTCGCCGACCAGGACCGCGATGGCATCGGCGCCGAAATCCTGTATCCGAGCGTGGGCATGCTGCTCTGCAAGCACCTCGACTTCGACTACCGAAAAGCCTGCATGGACGCGTATAACTTGTGGCTGGCTGAGTTCTGTGCAACCCAGCCGGACCGCCTGCTCGGCGTAGGCCAGGTCTCGCTGCGGACCGTGGACGATTCGATTGCGGAGGCGCGCAAGATCAAGGAGCTCGGACTGCGGGGAGTGATGCTCCCCGGGTGGCCGAGCGAGGAAGATTATGACGGCAGGCTTTACGACCCGTTCTGGGATGCGTGCGTCGACCTCGGGTTGCCCGTGACGTTCCATCACCTGGCGGGCCGTCGCAACCCGAACGAAGCTACCGACAGCCCGTATTCCGACGGTAACCGCGGGGTGAATACCAAGCTGAACGGCTGGATGAACCTGGTCCGGGGCAATCAGGATCTGCTCGCGATGTTCGTGTTCGGTGGCGTCTTTGAACGCCACCCCACGCTAAAGCTGATCTGCGCCGAAGCGGATGCCGGATGGGTGCCGCATTTTACCTATCGGATGGACTACGCCTACGATCACCACCGTCATCACATCAAGACCGAACCCCTATCGAAGGCTCCCAGCGAGTACTTCCGTCACAACGTCTATCTGACCTTTCAGGATGATCTGATGGCCTTCAAGCTGCGCCATCTGTGTAACGTACGTCGGCTGATGTGGGCCAACGATTTCCCGCATTTCGATTCAACTTGGCCGCGCTCGAGGGAGGTCATTCAAGAGCACACCGCCGAACTCAGCGAAGAGGAGCGAAACCTGGTCCTGCACGACAACCTGGTCGAGTGCTACGGTCTCGCTGTGGCGGCCTAGTCGAGGACGGAACAGGGCTATGAGTTCGAGCCGGAGCTCTCGAGTTTGGGCGCCGGGGTGCCGGGACCGGAGCTGAAGCCGTCGGGTAAGTCGCGTACCGGCGTTATGACTATTGCGAGCCGGTCCCCGCTCTTGAAGCGCTCGGCCGATGGACCCACCCCCAGTACCCGATTCTCCCAGTATTTCGCGTGCATGTCGGTCAGAATTTTCTGCTGCACGCCGGGATCCGGCGTAATCTCCGCCTTCCCGATGAATGCGGGTCCTTCGGCGGTGCCGATCCAAACCAGCACCGGGCTGCCCCGTTTGATGCGCTTGACCTTCCAGGTCTGAGGGCCGGTCTGGATCAATATCGCGTGGTTGTCCGCACTTAGCGTGAACCACACGGGTGCCGCCTTACTCTGATTGCCGTCCTTGCGGACCGTCGCAATGTAGATCAACTTGGCGTCAGCGAGCGCGTGCGCATCGCGCGCGGAGATCTCGGCGTGGGCCATTTGCGGCCCCACCAGCGCGGCCGCCAGCAGCGCGAGCATAAAAACGGATCCACACTGTGTCTTTGAGCGCATGGTCAATCTCGTAGCGCCTCGCTCGGATCACGGTCAAGTCGTCTTAAGCGGAGAGCTCGGCAGTTGTGGCGGGCCGACGACTGGCAGGTCTCCATGAGAGGTTTGCCTACCGTTAAGCAGGAGCGTCGATGTCTCGCCGTTGGTCAGCGAATTGTCCTGGCCGCAATCGCAACGCTACTTGCTGTTCCAGTCGAATGTCACTGCCATGAAGCGGGAGCGGTCGGCCAGCAGGTTGGAATAAACTTCCGTTGCTTTTAGGTAAGAAAAATCATCCCGTACCAGTGATGACGCCTCCAGGCGCCCTGCGGCTATCAGATCGAAAAACAGCTCGAAGTGGCGCCGATGGGTCCAGGGATTTTCCAGTGTCTCGGCCGCTGGATGGGTCATTTCATGCGCGCCGACAATCGCGAAGCCGGGGAAATTGCACAGGTCGTGAAAGTCTATCGAGGTCGAACCGCGCGGACTGCTCAGCACGACCAAACGGCCCTGGCGGCGGAGGACTTCGAATTCGGCCGGAATCAGCGTCGGGTCACCGGTCACTTCGAAAGCGACGTCCACGAGCCGGCCGTGATTGCGCTCCTTCACGGTCTTTACCGGGTCGTCGGCGCGCGGATTGATGCCGACGACCGCCGGCGATTTCGGGAGTAGCTCCAGGCGCGAGTCAGCCACGTCGACGCCGAAGACTTTGCTCGCGCCGGCCAATTCGGCCAGACGGACCGCGAGTTGACCAAGAATGCCGAGGCCAAACACCACCACCGACTCTCCCCAGACCACCTTCCCGCGGCGGATTCCGTTCATCACAATCGCGGCAATCGCAAAAAGTGCCGCATCCGAGTCGCTCACGGCGGGCGGAACGCCCGTTGCGGTACGCGCCGGCGCCGTGACCCAGCGCGCATGCGGTGTGCGGGTCGCGACCCGCCTGCCGATCCAATCCTTCTTAAGGCCCGCGCCGACCTCGGCCACTCGCCCGACGTTCGAGTAGCCGGGCAAGAAGGGAAAGCGTCCGTAATTCGCCCAGGCCGAACGCTCAGGAAACTGGCCGGAGAGAATGGTCAGCTCGGTCCCCATACTGATCAGGGTTACATCGGTCCTGATCAGGAGCTCACCTTCGTGGGGACTGGGCCGCTCGCGATTCTCGATGGTAACCTGGCGCGGACCTGGAAATACCACCGTTGGATTGTCCATTACGGTTACTTCCCCGTTTCAACCGGCATTGGCCCGCCATTTTTTGGCGGCGGTCGGATTGTTTGCGCTGGGCGTCACACGTGGGTCTGACTTTCTGATTTCCTGACTTTTGCCAGACGCAGGAAGTTTCGTACCGGTCTGGAGGGCTTGAGCCTGCTGCCGAGGATGGTGTGGGACACCTCGGCGACCAGGATGTCGCCCTCGGGAGTCACTGCAATCCCGTGCGGCGCGACCAGCTGACCGCGACCGTCGCCCTGACCATTGTCGCACAGGCGCGCCTGCAGTCTCCCATCGAGCGAATAGATACTGACGCGCGGACCCATGCCTGGACGGTTCCATGCTTCCCAGAAATCCGCCAGCCCCTGTGTCCACCACACCGAGCTGAGCTCACCGATGTAGCAGAGCTGCTCCGGACTGCGCGTGTCGATACACAGGCCGCACGGCATCGCCATCCCGGTCCAGACGTGTTCGAGCTTGCCGTTAGGTGTAAAAACTTGCACGCGATTGTTGTGCCGGTCGGCGACATACACGTAGCCGTCGCGGTCGGTAGCGATGTTGTGCGGCAAATTAAACTGGCCCGGATCGTTGCCCGGCTGGCCCCAGGAATAAAGGAGGCGGCCATCCGGAGAATACTTGTGCACCTTGGGGTTGAGATAGCCGTCGGAGACGAAGAGGTCGCCGGTGTGCGGATTAATCGCGACGTGGGTGCACTGGTTGAAAGGTTCGCCGCTCATCGCTGTGGCAGGCCGGCCGCTCACCCCGATCGTCATCAGAACTTTCCCGTCGCTCGTGCATTTTCGCACCGTGTGGTCGAAAACATCGGTCAGCCAAACGCTGTCGTCCGGACCGATGGTAATTCCGTGGGCGCGCGGGAACATTTTCTTGTCGCCCCAGCTGTGAAGGAACTTCCCGCCTTTATCGAGCACCACGACCGGGGTATCGCCGCGGTTGAACATATAGACGCGGCTTTTGGAGTCGATGGCGACCCCGGCGATGTCGTAGGTCCACTTGTTGGGCATTTCGCCCCATTCTTCGATGACTTCGTAGAGGTAGTCCCCGCCGCCGGTTAATAGTGACATTGCTTCCTCCGTGTCGGTTCAATCCGCTCTCCCATCTGACGGAGATCTTTCTTACCACTTGGGTATCGGTTGCGCAGCCCGCGCTGGTAATTCGATGCGGAACCGATCTACAGAGATGTCTGAAGCGCCGCCGCGGCGCGGCCGCACGCGGAGGCTGCCGAATCACCACCATCCGGAGGAGCTGGTACCATGGCACTGCTACCCTATCTCGACGACAAAGACGCTTCTCCGGAAGTTCTCAAGATTCTCAAATCCGGACGGGTTGTGCTCAACGTCCAGAGGATGACCGCCAACGCGCAGGGCATATTTCGTCAACGCAGCCGCTTGAGCAATGCGCTCTTCACCCAGATCGCGATCGATCCAAAGCTCCGCGAGATTGCGATTCTTCGCACCGCCAAGGACTGCCATTCGGTCTATGAATGGACGCAGCACGTGCCGGCGGCAAAGCATGTGGGGGTGACCGACGAGCAGATTGCGGCGGTCGAGAACTGGCAATCCGCCGGCTGCTTCAGCGAGGTTGAGCGCCTGGTCCTGCAATTTACCGACGAGGTAAACGCGAACGTCAAAGCCTCGCGAACGACCCTCGAAGCTCTCAAGCGGCACCTGAGTGCGCAAGAAATAATCGAGTTGCTGATCATAATCGGTCACTGGCGGCAAACCGCCAGTATCCTGGAGACCACCGAGGTCGAACTCGAGGACTTCGCCGGTAAAGTCGACATTCTCGAGGGAATGACGCCGCGCAAATAGCCCCGCGACGATTCCCGTGAGCCGCGCGAGAAAAAGCGACCGCCAAGATTCCGAAGACCCCGAGGGCCAATCGGGTTCTGCCGCACTGGTCCCCGCCCGGGGTCCTCGCGTCGCGGTGGCCGGTTGCCTTCGCGGTTAGCCGGGATGTCCAGGCACGGCGGACCGTGCGGGGCTAGAACTGATTGATCACGCTGATACCGACGTTTTCGAACTTGGACATCTGCTCGAGTACGCCGAATGCCTTCTCCAGTGGAATCGTCTCGGTGATCAGTTTCTTGGGCTGCAGGAGCCCGCGTTCGACCATGCTGAGCATCGCCGGATAGCGGAACGACTGGATCGCGAGCGAGCCGGTGAACTGGATTTCCTTAAACACGATCTGATCGATCGGCAGTGCGACCTCGCCATTTTCGCTCTGCGTGGTGAGCCCGACCTGAACGTGACGACCGCGCTTGCGGAGACTTAGGACTGCGTTGCGGCAGGTGACCGCGATTCCGAGGGCATCCACGCTCACGTCGGCACCTCCGCGAGTCAGCTCGATAACCGCCTTGACCGGGTCGGTCTTCTTGCCGTTGACCACATCGCTGGCACCGACCTGCTTGGCGAGGTCCAGCTTACGATCGTCGAGATCGACCGCGATCACTCGCGCGCCCAGCGCCGAAGCGATCTGTATCGCCGACAGGCCGACGCCGCCGCATCCGTACACCGCCACCGTTTCGTCCGCCTTGACCTGCCCCTGGTCAAGAATCGCGTGAAAGGCGGTAACGTAACGACAGCCCATCGCCGACGCTTCCACGAAATTAATTTTGTCGGGGAGCGGCGCGTAGTTGTAGTCGGCGTGGCTGAGGACGCCGTAGCGGGCATAGCCCCCCATGCCTGCGCCCATGCAGTGATTGGAATGGCCGGTGCGGCAGTCGTCGCATACGCCGCAGCCTTGGGCAAGAGGAACCACGACACGCGAGCCGGTCTTGAGGGTCTTTACGTCCTTGCCGACCTCTTCGATCACACCGGCGAATTCGTGTCCCAGAATGGTGGGCATGCGGGGCTTGAAACCGATCCAACCCCAATCACCCTGCCAGAGATGCCAGTCCGACCGGCAGATTCCGCTGCCTTCGACGCGCACGATCGCTCCGTCGGGAGGGCACTTGGGCTCCGGCCACTCCTTCACCACCATGGGTTTCCCGATTTCTTCCATCACCATTGCTTTCATGGTCTGTGCACCTCGCTTGAATTTGAACCTGGGCAGCGGTCAAACCGCGGCCGCCGCAACCATGCACTCGTCAAAGAATCGAATCATGTCCAGAGTTGCTTCACGGGCTTCCGGAAGCTGCGCCATGATGTTGAAGCCGTGCGACATCCCCTCAAACACATGCAGCTCCGCTTTGATTCCGGCGCGATGCACCGCGCGATGAAGCAGGACCGTCGAAGAGAGGAGAAAGTCGCGGGTCCCGGCCAGGAAGTAGGTCGGACAGAAGCCTTTGCTGAAGTCCGCATAGATCGGCGAGATGAGCGGGTCCCTGGGATCGTGGCGGCCGATGAACAGCGCGCTCGGTCCGGTGCCCTCGCGGGGCCGGGCTCCCGATAAGGCACTGTCGATTCCGTCGTTGGTAAACGTGGTGTCGCCGCCGTCCCCGCTCAGGTCGCCGGCCGGGGTGAGCATTCCCGCGGCCGCAGGCAAAGGAAGGTCGAGCTCGCGAAGCTTGAGGAGCGTGGTCGCCGTGTAGGTCCCTCCGGCCGAGGTGCCGAAGATAGCGAGAGAACCGGGACGATGGGTCTTAAGCAGCGCGCGATAGACCGCGGTGGTGTCTTCCAGGTTGGCGGGAAAGCAATGGTCCGGCGGGACCCGGTAATCCACCGCAATCACCTTGATCTTTCCCAGATGCGCCGCGACCGCGGCCTCCACGATCATTCCCTCACCATATACAAACGCGCCGCCATGAATATTCATCAGCACCCGATTCTGGTGCCTGGGTGTGATGCTATCTGGAGTTACCACTGCAACCCGTGCGCCGTTCATGGTAGTGCGTTCAACCGTGACCGGACAGAGCGGGAGAACCATGTCCTCCATCATCTTCATCATCCCGTTCACTTCGGCGATATTCTTGCGCCACCCTTCCTCGTCGTGTGGGGCGGGATACTTGTCGGCTGATAACAGGTTGAGTCGCGGCATCGCAATGTATTGCTGCGCCTCGGGACTGACATGGGTAGGCATTGGGATCGTGCGGGGTCCCACTTCGAGAGGAGCGTAGGTAGGGGCCGCGGCCTGCGATGCTCGTTCCATGTGGAGTTCTCCCTGGACCGGGACTAGTCCCGGTCGCCGTTCTCTGTCAATCGCCGCGAAGCGGCAGCCTTGCCGTTAACGGCGTGAGGTGCGATACATCCCACTAGGCAAGTGCCGCAAGACCAACAGCCTTCACTAAAATTCAGGAGGGACTCCAATGACAATGCGGGTGATTTCCGCCGACTCTCACATGATGGAGCCGGCCGAGCTATGGGAGAAGGGCCTCGATAACAAATTCCGCGACCGAGCGCCCAAAGTCGTCAAGAGCGAAAGCGGCAAAGGCTACCTCTTCATCGCGCCCGGGGTTCGGCCCTTTCCTGTGGCCGGCGGTTTCGGGATCGGCAAGAGCGGCGAAGAGCTGAAGGAGCATTTGAAAAAAGGCTACGAGGCGGCTCGGCCGAGCGGATGGGACCCGGCCGAACGCATCAAGGATCAGGACATCGACGGCGTGCAGGCCGAGGTGATCTATACGACGCTCGGCATGCCGCTATTCGGGCTCGATGACGATGAACTGCGCCGGGCGTGTTTTTCCGTCTACAACGACTGGGTGGGGCAATTCCGCTCGTACAGCCCCAAGCGGCTTCATCCGGTCGCGCTCATCTCGCTCGACGACATACCCCTGGCGGTCAAGGAACTGGAGCGTTGCGCGAAGCTGGGACTGAAGGGCGGGATGATCTGGGGAGTGCCGCCGGAAGACAAGCCCTACTACGCCGAGATGTACGATCCGTTCTGGGCGGCGGCGCAGGAAATGAAGATGCCCCTGTCGCTGCACGTGATCACGCAGCGCGACCAGAAGGGGCGCAATCGGGACGAGAAGCGGGAAAACCGCGAGGAAAGCAATGTCCTGCTGGGCGGCGTCAGGATGCTGATCGGAACGATGCAGCCCGTGTACCAGGTGCAGCGCACCCTCTCCAGTTTTATCTTCGGTAAGGTGTTCGAGCGCTTCCCAGGGTTGCGCATCGTGTCGGCGGAAAACGACACGGGCTGGATCGCGCATTTCATGTATCGCAGCGACCACATGTACGGGAAATTCGGCACCATGCGCGAGGATACCAAGCTCAAGATGCAACCGTCCGAGTACGTGCGCCGCAACATTTGGGCAACCTTCCAGGACGACGCGATCGGGCCGATGACCTACCGCTTCTTCGGCGAGGACAATTACATGTGGGCGTCGGACTTCCCACATACCGATTCGACCTGGCCGAATTCGCTCAAGGTCATCCAGCAGGATTTCCAGGGGGTGCCGGAAGACGTTACGCGCAAGATCGTGTGCGACAACGCGGCCAAGCTCTATAACATCGATCTCAACTAGGAGCTCCACCTTCCCTGGGTGGTCCCTTTCCGAGGAGGCCCCAAGAAGGAGACACACACCGATTTTTGACCGATAGAAGGGCCGCGCGCGGCGGCCCTTCGTTTACCGCGATTGATTTCGATCAGGGCCTGGGCAGACATGTCACCGCGAAACTCATGGTTTGAGGAATCTCGAGTGTTAATCTGATCGGCTTTAGGCGGAAGAGCACCTTCCCCAAGGAGAACCTCATGAAAGGAATTTCGCATGTCGCTATCGGGGTCAGCGACATGGCGCGCTCGCTCCCGTTCTACCGCGATCTACTAGGGCTCGAGGTTATGCTCGACACCGAAGAAAAGGTGGGGTCGGGCTCTCGTCACGCGGTCTACCTGCGCTGGGGGAAGGACGGCGGATTTCTCGTGTTGTCGCAAACCCTGGGTCGGGAGCCTTCGGGCAAACCGCTGCGGCTTCATCAGGTCGGGCTTCATCACTTTGCCTTCGCGGTCGACGACCTCGAGAAGAGGGTGGAGAAGCTTAAAGGCGCCGGGGTGAAGATCCTCGTGCCGCCCTACGCCGCCGATACGATCGCCTATGGTGAAAAAGGGGGCGGAAAGGTGCTCACCTGTTTGTTTGAGGATCCCGACGGAACGATTCTGCAATTTGATCAACCGCAGCGTTGAGTGGCGTTGGTGCGCCACCCAGGGTTCCTCGATCGGGGTCGGCCTCCTCGGTTTCTGGTGCAGGTGGCTCTTGCACTCGGCGGGCGGAAAAGGCGAGTCTCTGCCGAACGACCTCCGCCCGCCCTCGCAGTGACAGCGCGCGCAAAGTACTGCCAGGGCAAAGCGGACATTTTTTGGGAGCTCAACTCGCATGGATCCAGACGCAGGAGTCCTCGCCGGCCTGAGGGTCATCGACTGTGCCACCTATGTCGCGGGACCTGCGGCCGCTACCATTCTTTCGGATTTTGGTGCCGACGTGGTCAAAATCGAGCGGCCGCCGGATGGCGACCTATGGCGCACCTTTTCTTCGGTTCCGGGATATCCGAGCACCGACTTCCACTACACCTGGCTTCTGACCAGCCGTAACAAACGCAGCATCGTGCTCGACCTGACCAAGACCTCCGGCCGCGCGGCGCTCCTCAAGCTGGTCGCCGGCGCGGACGTCTTCGTGACGAACTTCCAGCCCTCGCTACTGGCAAAGTTCCAGCTGACCTGGGAAGACCTTCAGCCCGTCAATCCGCGGCTGGTCTATGCCCTGATTACCGGCTACGGCGAAAAGGGAGAGGATGCGGACGCGCCCGCCTACGATGGGCTCGCGTACTGGGCGCGTTCCGGTCTGATGACGAGCGTAACCGGCGCGGATGGGAGCCCTGCCGGCGCGCGGCCGGCCATCGGCGACCATCCGACGGCAGCGACCTTGTTCGGCGCGATCATGCTCGGGCTCTACCGGCGCGAGCGCACCGGCAAGGGTTCCAAGGTGAGCACTTCACTGATGGCGGCGGGTGCGTGGGCCAACAGTGTCGATATCCAGGCCAAGCTGTGCGCGGCGAGGTTCCCGGAGCGCAAGCCCGGTGCGCGTCCGATGAATCCGCTGATCGCGGCGTATCCCAGCAGCGATCAGCATGCGATGATCATCGCGCTGCTCGATCCCGAGCGCGAGTACGCGCGACTGTGCGAGGCCCTGGGCGAACCCGATCTCGCGAGCAGCCCGCTGTTCGCGACCGCCCAGGCGCGCAAGGAAAATGCCGCCGAGCTCCATGCGATCCTGCTCTCACAATTCGAATCGAAACCGCTAAGTCATTGGCGCGAGAAATTTCGCCTCCACGACATCAAATGGTCACCGCTGCCGACCCTCGACGAAGCGGTGCGCGATCCGCAAATGCGCGAATGTGGCGCGATCGTGGATTGCGAATATCCGGGTCATGGCACGGTTGAAACCGTGAACAGCCCGATTTTTCTCGCCGAGACCGAGAAGCAGAAACCGCGCGTCCCACCCGAATACGGAGCGCACACCCGCGCGATTCTCAAGGAAGCAGGGTACAGCTCGGCGGAGATCGAGCGGCTGATTCAGTCCGGCGCCGCGGTCGCATCCGACCGGAAATAAAAGGTCAGCGACCGGATCGCTGAAGACCGACGGTGCGCGCTTGGTAAGTTCTCGTCACTTAGCGCGGGATGACCGGAAGTACTACATGTGACTGATAGCGCTCCGAGTGAAGCACGCTTTGCCGCGCCGACTTGAGTTCCCGGTCGGTCAAGAGGTCATTGCCGGTATTGGCGTTGCGGTCGTAGCGCGGGAAGTTGCTCGAGGAGACCTCCAGTCTCAGCCGATGCCCCGCCTTGAACAGGTGGCTCGTCGACCACAAATCGATCGCGTAGTCGTATACGGTCCCCGGGGTAATCAGCGTCGGGGCCGACGTTGAATCGCGAAAGCGCGCGCGAATAACACCTTCCGCGATATTCTGCGCGTAACCATCCGGGCGCACGTCGATAAGCTTCGCGACAAAGTCAGTATCGCGGGCCGACGAGGCCGCACACAGTCGCATCGAGACGGGCCCGGTCACTTCGAGATCCTTCGCCAACGGCTCACCCGTATAAACGAGCACGTCCTCGCGCTGTTCGTTTTGCGATTGATCGTAGACTCCCGGCGCCAGCCCCAGGGTCGTGCCGCCGCGCGTGGGTACCGGATCGTTCGGGTCATAGACGTATTCGTCGGCTGGCTCGTCGCGCGCAACCTCGAAGGACAGCGCGCCGTCTCCACGGGTGGAGTTGGCGCGGCCCCGGCTGTGCAAAAAGAGCTTGCTGTAGTTGGTGCGCGCGAGCGGCCATTCGCGCTCGTCGCGCCACCGGTTCTCGCCCATCACGAAAATCCTGACTGGCGGCTCATCGAGGATTTGGTTTTCGGTTCCGCCGAGCCAATGGCCAAGAAACCGCTCCTGATCGGCGAGCAATTCGACCTTGGCCTCTGCACCGAAGTCGATATCGCCGGTTCCGCGCGAGGTCGGTACCGAGTAGGGCAGGAGATGTGCCCAGGGCCCCATGATCAGGCGCTGGCCGCGTCGCGCTTTTTCGCTGCGCGCATCGCGGCGCATCTGCGTGTACATGGCGAGGGTGTCGAACTGGAAGGCGTCGTACCAGGAGCCGATATGCATTGCGGGCGCCGTCACGTTCTTGCACAGCGGCCGCAAGTCGGTCTCACCCCAGTACGATCCCGCTTTCCAGTTCTTCAGCATGTCGGCGAGGTAGGGTGCGCCCTCGTGCAGCCGTTGCGCCCAATCGGCCACCGGCAGGTGACGGTAGACGTCGTTCTTGAGCGCGCTGAGCGGAATATCGGGGCGTGCCAGATAACTGTCCAGGCGCTCCTGGTGCGCATCGTAAATACCCTTGCGCAGGAGCGTGTTGCGCGCCATGAAGGTGAAGTAACAAAGCACCCAGCCCAGCTCGAACACGCCGCGGCGGTAGAGGCAGTTCTCGAAATAGGTCACCGGTCCCGAGACCGGACAGGTTGCCAGCAGGTGGGGCGGCGCCTTGGTTGCTGCATAGTACTGCACCAACGCGAGATACGACTGTCCCACCATCCCAACCTTGCCGTTCGACCAGGGCAGCCACGCGGCCCATTCGACCGCGTCATAACCATCGGCCGCCTCGTGGACGAAAGGATAGAACTCGCCCTCCGAGCTGAACCGTCCGCGGGTGTCCTGCACCAGTAAGACGTAGCCTCGCGGCGGAAAGTAATCCTTCTCGGCAAGCGCGAGCTCTTGGCTCTTGTCATACGGCGTGCGCATCACGAGCACCGGGTACTTGCCCGCTGCATCGGGGCGGTAAACGTCCGCGCGCAACGTTACCCCGTCGCGGGTACGCATGGCGAGGTTCTTTTCGAGTTTGACCTTGTATTTGGGTTCGCTTCCGGTAGCCATCAAACAGCCTCCCTGCGGACGAGTGTCACGTCGCTGCTGGCAGCGGGGTCGGGGCGCGCATCATAATCTCTGTAGATCGGTTTATCATCGAATTGCCAGCGACCGCCGGTTTGGGGGGCTGGCAAGGTTACTGGGGACCCAATGGCCTTTGGTTTCGGAGACGCAACATGACCACTGAAGAATCCGAAAAGTTTTCCCCAGCGCTCGCCGATCGAGTCGCGGTCGTCACCGGGGCGGGGCGGGGAATCGGCCGCGGCATTGCCCGGTGCCTGGCCCGGGCTGGGGCCGACCTCGTCATACTCGACCAGGCGGAGGACCGGATTGCGGCGGTAGTCGCCGAAGTCGAGGGTCTGGGCAGGCGGGGGTTTGGAGTTTCTGCGGATGTGGCGCGGGCCGACGATGTGAAGCGCGTCGTGCGAGAGACGCTGGGGCGGTTTGGAAAAATCGACATCCTGGTAAACAACGCCGGCGTGCTGGTGGTGAGACGGATGATCGAGCAGACCGAAGAAGATTGGGATCGCGTCCTGGACGTCAATCTAAAGGGAATGTTCCTGTGCTCCCGCGAGGTGCTGCCGGAAATGATCGCACGTAGGCACGGGGCAATCGTCAACATCGCATCGATAGCGGCCTTCCACTACACGGTTCCGCATGTCCCGTACGCAGCATCGAAGGCCGGAGTGGTAGCACTCACCCGCGATCTGGCCTATGAAGTCGGTCGTCATGGGATTCGCGTCAATGCCATCGCACCCGGCCCGATCGAAACGCCGATGGCGCGCATCGCCAGCGAGGAACAGCGCCAGCGGATTGCCGGGAACGTTCCGTTGGGCCGTCTTGGCCAGCCCGAGGACATTGGGAATGCGGTAGTGTTTCTTGCCTCCGATGCGGCGAGCTTCATCACCGGAGCGACGCTGCCGGTCAGCGGCGGTGCGGACCTCCACGTCGCATAGCGCGGCCGGGTGAGTCTGCTCGCTTTGGAGGAACTTAGGGATGCGAGAGGGGTGAAGCGCACGAACCAGCAGTGTGCGTTCTTCCCCGGTTTGCGCTAAGGAGGGAGTCGCGCAACAGTTCTAAGCCCAATCGACTGCATTGCCAGCGAGGAGGGACCGAACCGTGTCTGATAGCAGGCTCATCTCGGCAGATTCACATTTCGTCGAACCGCCCAGCATGTGGGCGGAAAGACTCGATCGAAAATTCCGCGACCGGGCACCGCGCGCGGTCAAGCTCGACGGCAGGCCCGGTGAATATTTTGTCTGCGAGGATCTGGCGCCCGCGCCGATCGCGGCTTTTTTCAGCGCGGGAGTGCCGGCGGAGGAAATCCAGGAATTCATGAAACGCGGCTTCGCCGAGGCGCCCAAGGCGGTCCACGATCCGGCCGAACGTATTCGGGATCAGGATCGCGACGGGGTTAGTGCGGAAGTTATCTACACCTCGATGGGGATGCCGCTGTTCGGCCTCGGCGATGCGGAGTTTCGCGCGGCCTGTTTTCGCGCATTCAACGATTGGGCCACCGATTATTGCGCCTACGATCTCAAGCGTTTGATCCCGCTCGGCCTTATCACCCTGGAAGATATACCGGCCGCGGTTGCGGAACTGGAGCGCATAAAGGCGCGCGGCATGGTGGGAGCGATGATCTGGGGCGATGCGCCCATGGAGCGGCCCTATTCATTGCCGGACTATGATCCGTTTTGGGCAGCCGCGCAGGACCTCGACATGTCGCTTTCGCTGCACATTCTAACCGGCGCCAAGGGGACCGCGGGGCATGCGAGCAAGGTGGTCAACCCCGAAATGCGCGGCATCGAATTCATGTCGGGGCTCATTTCGATGGTTCATCCCATCGAGCGATCACTGACCTCGATGGTGTTCGGCAAGGTGTTCGAAAAATATCCGCGTCTGAAAATCGTGTCGGCCGAGAACGACGTGGCCTGGATCCCTTTCTACCTGTTTCGCATCGACAAATACGGGTCGCGCGGTTTCAAACTGCCGCTCAAGCCCAGCGAGTACATCAAGCGGCAGGTCTATGCGACTTTCATCGATGATCCGGTGTTCGTAAATCTGCTCGACTGGTACCCCTCGGACAACATCATGTGGTCATCGGACTATCCCCATCGGCAGGCAACCTTTCCGCGCTCGCAGGATTACGTGGCGAAACATCTGAGCGCGATCTCGGAGGCGGACCGGTGCAAGATCGTGCGTGATACGGCCGCGAAACTTTACGGATTGAACTAGCGGTTGTTCGAACAGGGGTCGCGCGCGCCGCGACAATGACGGAGACGGTGAGATACGACGCACCAGGAGATCAGGAATGGCAATCCTTGACGGCAAAGCAGCAGTGGTGACCGGCAGCGGGCGCGGAATCGGGCGCGCGGTCGCTAAGGCACTGGCGGCCAACGGCGCCGCGGTGGTGGTCAATGATCGGGGGGTGACGGTGGATGGCAAAGAGGAACCCACCACACCGGCCGACGAAGTTGTCAAAGAAATCAAAGCGGCCGGCGGGGTCGCGGTTGCCAATCGACTGGACATCGCGACGGTTAGCGGCGGCGAGGGCGTCGTCAATGCGGCGATCAAGGAGTTCGGCAAGCTCGATATCCTGGTTAACGTCGCCGGCATCCTGCGGGATCGAATGATCTTCAACATGAGCGAGGAAGAGTGGGACGAGGTCATTCGGGTCCATCTCAAGGGTCACTACTGCACCATGCGGCCGGCTTCGGCCCACATGCGCGAGCGCAAGCACGGCAGGATCATCAACTTCTCTTCGGGCGCCGCCCTGGGGGCTCCCGGTCAACCCAACTACGCCGCCGCCAAGGCCGCGATTCTCGGCCTGACTTACAGCAGCGCGGTGGCGCTGGCCAAGTACAACATAACCGTGAATGCGATTATGCCGGGAGCCTCGACCCGCATGACCGATTCGATTCCCGCAGCCAGGGCGCCCGGCGGCGTTTTCCGGGAGTCCAACAGCGCGGCCAACACCATAATGGATCCGGCTAACGTGGCGCCCATCGTGGTGTTCCTGGCGAGCGACGAGGCCCAGTACGTCAATGGGCAATGTTTCGGCGCAATGGGCTACCGGATCACGCGCTATTCTCACCTGGCACCCGAACGAATCCTGATGGGCGATGAGCCGTGGACAGTGGAGCGGCTCTCGAAATCGTTCAAAGCGACGCTGGGGAGCGATCTTAAGCCGCCCCGCATGTTGTAGCTCCGCGACCGCTCAGCTGCGCCACGGATTTCCGAAACGATCGTGGAGCACCACCTCGCCGAGCGGCCGACGCTTGACCGCGCCGAACTTGTCGTCGGTAAAGCCGATCGGCATCAGGCCAAAGGTGCGCACATCTTGCGGAAGTTCGAGCGTGCGTTTGACCTCCGCCTCGAGGATCACGTGGTTGGTGGTAAGCACCGTTCCCAGGCCGAGCGCGCGGCAGGCGAGGATGATGTTTTGCACGGCAGGATAGATGGAAGCGCCTGCCACCCATCGAGCGGTCGATTCCATTTCCACGCGCACCTGAGCCGGAATTGATTCCGGCAGTACTCGTGGCGCTACTCGCAGGCAGGGAAGCAGGAGAACCGGTGCGTCGCCCATATGCTCGTGCAGGTAGACACCCCCAGCCCAAAACTTCCTGTATTGCTCGTCGGTCATATGAGTTGGTCGGCGGTTGCCGAGATATACCTCCCTGACCCACGCACTCGCCCGGCGGTAGATGTCGGCAATCCGGCGGCGCTGTGCGTGGTCGGTGACGACCACGAACAGCCAGTCCTGGCGGTTTCCCGCCGAGGGTGCCTGGATCGCCGCCTTAAGAACTTTGGTGAGAAGTTCGTGGGGCACCGGGTCCGGCCGGAAGTGTCTGATCGCGCGCGCCGAATGGATCGTTTCGAACAATCCGATTTCGCTCATGGTTTTCTCCCTCGAACACGCGAGTCGGTGCTCCCGAACCCCCTCGTCAAATAGTCCTTCTGTTTGCCGAGGAGAATCTGTGGCCCGACCTCGCCGCTCGCTCAACCTGCCGGGAACTCCGTTGCTGCGCCAGGCTGACCATCGAATTTGGCGTCCGCAAAGCGGGGCGAGGACCGACACCACCACTGGCCGCTGCGCTGCAGTCGGCGTCAAGCACCTAGAGGTACACAATCGACCTGATCGCCTTCACGGATCTTGAGAATCTCGAAGATTCGCGAAGGAAGGATGATCTGTCCTTTCCTCGTCTGCGCGGTCGCTGCGAGTGCGCGATATCCGCGCGCATCGTTCCGCGCAATCAGGAAATGCGCCGCATCGCCGGACGGCGACCCGGCTGAGGCTCGATAACTGGAGCAGTTCCGGACCGGTATAATCTCATCGACGGAGCACCCGTAGTACGGTCCGCCATCGAACGGATCTATCTGGTTTAGGTAGCGCAGGCCGGCCTGCTCGAGAATCCGCAAGGCGCCGCGCGTATCCTCGCCGACCTCGCCGATGGCGTTGCGAATTTCCTCCGGGAGCATCAACACGTAGATCGGGGCGTCGGGAAACAGCGCGTGAATGAATTCCTTGTCGCGGGTGGAGAGCCGATCGGCCTGGCGATACGAGAGCCCGGTCACCAGCCTGCCGTAGTGATCCCAGAAGCGATTTCCGTGACCTGGCAGGGTTGGCGGCAGCATCTCTGCGATAACGCGGCGCTCAAAGCGGCGACGATTGCGTGCGATATACGCGAAGCGCACCCAGGAAATCTGCTTGCCGATTCGCTCCGGATGACCACGCATCGGAGCAGCCACAATCAGACCGCCGATTTCTGTGGGTCCGTCCATGGAGTGGCGAAGCCTTAGATAGGTATGCCGGAACATGCGCTGGAGGGTGTGCGAGTAGCGCTCGTCCGCGTCGACCTCGAAATAGTAGTGGGGCGAACGGGGGGTGCCGTGCTTGCCGATAATCATGGAAGCGGCAACGATGCTTCGGCGGCCTATCTCCTCCGCGGCGAATATGTATTTGGCCCGAGCGCGGTCGCGGATTTTTCCAGCGAACGCCGCCTTGGACTGCTCGAGTACCTCGGCAAGCTCCCTGGAATCGGTCGGCAGGCTGGTCGAGTCCAGCTCACGCGCCAGTCGCAGAATCTGGCGATGGTCGTTGGGCCCGGCCGACCGGAGCAGAAATGAAGGTGCAAAAGGCATAGCTCACTAGCCCGGCTGGAACAGGTCCGAATAATTGCGGCCCGCCCGAAACGACGTGGGCCCGGTGCCGCCCGGCAGCTCGGAGGTAGGGCCGAGATCGAGAATCATGCACTTTATGGAACCGCCCCCCTTGGCCAGAAACTCGCTCGCGTCAACCGAAATAGGCTCGACGCCGCGGTCCCGGATTTGGGCGAGCGTCCCCAAGCTCAAACCGGCGGGAAGTATCAGACCGCATTTTCCATCGTTGATGATCTGAAATGAGTTGGCCGCGTACCGGGCGGCATCAACGCTGTCGAGCTCGACCAGGTCCGGACCGAATGCGCCGCGCACGCGTAGACGCGACTCCTGGGTTAGCCCATCCATATAAGCCAGCAGGTATTCGCGCCGCGGTCCGAAGGAGCACAACACCGTATCCCCGTGGTAGTACGCCTCGTCGGAGAGCTCCAGAGGGAGAATCGGCCTGCTTGCGGCGATGCTCTGAAGCTCCGGCAGCGCGCCGCGTTCGGAGCGGAAACCATAGACGCGCCGCCAGGGTGGCAGTCCGGCCCGCGGCACGAAACGCTGCCGCTCCACGTTGCCGTAGGTAAAGACCATATAGGGGCCGGCGGGGAAAAAGTCGGCTTCGCCTTCAAAGCGCGCTACGAGGTTCCCGGTAACGAAGCCAATCGACTCTATCACCCTGCGATAGACCTCGCGCTCCGGCGCGCGAGTGGGTAGCAGGTTGGCCAGATAGAAGGTCTTCTGGTCCGCAGAGACGCCTTCCAGGGGGAATAAAAGACCTGCGTTGGCTGGATAGACCAGGCCGGGGAGCAGCTCCTGCGGCTCGATTACGATAACCTCGACGCCACGCTGGATCAGGGCATGAGCCAAGGAGTGCCATTGGTGTCGGGCCCGTTCGGCATCGACGCTCTTCTTGAGCCCCAGGACGTTGCGGGTGTGTGGGTTGGCCCCGCCCCTCACGGAGAAAAATTGCGGATCGCCCATCAGTATCGTTCTGGACATTTGCAGCGCGCCGGGCGGAGGCGTTGATGCACCCCCGTTTCCAAAATATCAAACTCAGGGGCGACAACCGTCGAAAATAGTCATTCCCTCTCGGGTCAAGGCATTCCCCCGCTAGGAAATCCGTGCCGTCGCCGGACCGGTCTCGGACTGAATTGAAGATGACGCGCGGTTTGTGGTGATACGCTGACAAATGATGGACGCGGGAGCCAAAGTTCGCACCACCGACGTCCTCATCGTGGGTGCCGGACCGACCGGCCTGGTGTTGGCCGTCTGGCTGGCGCGCCGCGGCGTGCGGGTGCGCATTATCGACAAGACCGCGCAGGCCGGCACGACCTCGCGAGCCTTGGCTGTGCAGGCTCGCACTCTCGAGCTCTACGGTCAACTCGGTTTTGCCGATGCAGTGGTTGCGCGCGGACGCAAGGCCTCCGCCGTCAATCTGTGGGTGGCCGGCAAACGTGTGGCGCACGCGGTTTTCGGCGACCTTGGCGCCGGCTTGAGTCCGTATCCATATGCACTGATCTTCGCCCAGGATGAGCACGAACGCCTGTTGATCGATCAGCTGGCCCAAAGCGGTGTCGAGGTCGAGCGGTCGACCGAATGTATCGACTTCGAAGACCGACCAGAGAGCGTGCGCACGCGGCTTAGGTTGAGCGACGGATCGTTGGAAACCTGCGAGGCAGCCTACCTCGGAGGCTGCGACGGTGCGCGCTCGAGAGTGCGCGAGAAGTTAGGGATCGGCTTCCCCGGCGGGACCTACGCGCACCTCTTTTATGTAGCAGACGTGGAAGGGCGTGGCGCCCCCATGAGCGGAGAGCTTCAGGTCGCTTTGGACACAACCGATTTTCTGGCCGTGTTTCCGCTGAAGGACGAACGGCGCGCGCGGCTGGTCGGCACCATCCGAGAGCACGCCGAAGCGCAGCACGAAAATCTGTCCTGGGACGACATCAGCAAACGCGTGATCGGCTGGATGCGAATTGAAGTGGAGCGCGTGAACTGGTTCTCGACCTACCAGGTGCACCATCGGGTCGCTAATCGTTTCCGCCAGGGCCGCGTATTCCTGCTCGGTGATGCGGCGCACATTCACAGCCCGGTCGGAGGACAGGGGATGAACACCGGCATCGGCGATGCGGTGAACCTCGCCTGGAAACTCGGCGCGGTCCTGCAGCGGCGTGCAAAAGTGTCGCTGCTCGACAGCTACGAACCCGAACGCATCGCGTTTGCCCGGCGACTGGTCGCGACCACTGACCGGGCCTTTACCGGGGTCACGAGTTCGGGTCTGATCGCGCGACTCTTACGACTGCAGGTGGTGCCCGCGCTCATGCCGCGTTTGCTCGGGTTGGCGCGGGTGCGACGCTTTCTGTTTCGCACCGTTTCGCAGACGGCGGTCAACTACCGGGGAAGCAGCTTGAGTGAAGGCGGTGCTGGAGGAGTGCAGGGCGGCGATCGCTTGCCGTGGGTAAAATTGGACCAAAACGGCGAAGACAACTTCGCGCCACTGTCGTCGCGGGAATGGCAGCTCCACGTGTATGGAGACGCCTCCTCTGAGTTGCCCGCGATGTGTGCGGCACGAAAGCTGCCTCTGGAGGTCTTCCGATGGCGTCCGGAGATGGGTGGGGCGGGTCTGCAACGAAACGCCGCCTACCTCGTGCGACCGGACGGTTATGTGGCGCTGGCGGATGGGGACGCCCGCACGGGGGCGGTAACGTCATACCTCGACAGGTGGGGCCTTTTGCCGCCGCGATAGAGACACTTGGGAGTCCCACGCTTGCAGGAGGCATCCAGCGTCGCTCCCTTGGCGTTTGCAAGTTTGTGCGCAAACTGTTTCTCATCGGGGGAACGCGAGTCGGGTGCCCGGAGGCGCTTATGGCATTCACCAATCTCTTGCTGGACAAACATGAGCTTATCGGGACGTTGACCCTGAATCGGCCCGAGAAGCTCAACGCTATGACCCCCACGCTCATCGCGGAGATGGGCGAGGCCCTGACCGAGGTCGAGAAGGACCCAGAAATCAAAGTGCTGATTATTCGCGGCGCGGGGCGCTCTTTCTGCACGGGTTATGACCTGACGGTGGGTTTGGCAGGGGCCGGCGGCGAGCGTTACACGCTGGATTCCGATCAGCGATCGCTGCAGCACTATGTCGAACACTGGCTGCGATTGCGGGATTTGCCCAAACCGGTCATCTCGATGGTGCACGGGTACTGCCTGGCGGGGGGATCGCAGCTCGCTATTTCCACCGACATGATCTTTGTCGCCGAGAACGCCAGCATCGGGTTTCCTTCGATTCCCGCCGGTGCCGGTTACGTGAGCTCGTTTTGGAACTGGATGGTTGGGCCGCATCGCACCAAGTACCTGGCGTTTCTTCCCGGGAGCCGGATCAGCGGTAAGGAAGCGGAGGCGATCGGGTTTGCAACAAGGGCCTTTCCCGCCGAGAGCCTCGAGCGCGAGACCTACGACTATGCAACACGGGTAACCAAGGTTCCTGCGCAGAAACTCCGGCTGGAGAAGCTCGCCATCAATCGCGCGATGGATATCCGCGGCTTCCGCACCACGGTATTGGCGGGCGCCGAGTTCGATGCGATCTTCCATTTTGGCCCGGGCAATGAGGAGATTCGCGCGGTGCAGAAAGAACGTGGACTGCGGGGCGCGATCCAGTGGTACGAGAACAAATAGCTGGTGGCAGCAGCAGCGAAGCAAAGTCTCGCTAGTCAACCAATCCGGAGAGTAGAGGCAGATGGCGAATTTGACGATTTCGAAACCTACACGGGCGGGTACGGTAGAGGGTGAGTTCGATCCCAAGTTCCAAGGCGTAGTCGACGCGTTCGTCGAGAATTTCGAGCAGCGCGACGAGGTTGGCGCCAGCTGCTGTCTCACCCTGGAGGGCCGGACGGTCGTCGACTTGTGGGGCGGTCGGGTTGCGGTCGATGGCGCGGCATGGACCCGTGACACCATCTCGATAGTGTTTTCCGCAACCAAGGGCGCGACCGCGCTGTGCGCTCATATCGCCGCCGATCGCGGACAGCTGGATCTCGATGCACCGGTTACGCGCTACTGGCCGACCTTCGGACAGGGGGGCAAGGAGGAAGCGCTGGTCACGATGATGCTCGATCATTCGGTCGGCCTCCCGCACCTTCGCAGCAAGGTAAAGAAAGGCGGGTTCTATGATTACGACTACATGATCGGACTGCTCGAACGGGAAGAGCCGTTCTGGAAGCCGGGAATTCGCAACGGTTATCACGGTATCACGCTGGCGTGGACCATCGGTGAGATGGTGCACCGTTCGAGCGGCAAACGACTCGGCGCATTCTTCCTCGAGGAAGTTGCCAAACCGCTCGGACTGGATTTCGCGATCGGCCTGCAGGCGGACCAGGAGTCGCGAGTCGCACCGATGATCTATGCACCCATAACCGACGAGGTGCGCAACAGCCGCGTCTCGCAGGCGGCGGTCAAAGAGAAGGATTCAGCCACCCACTACTTCATGTTCAACATGGGCGGTTTCGACGCGAACAGCCGCGAAGCCCACGCCGCGGAAATCGGTTCGGCCAACGGCATCTCCAACGCGCGCGGCCTGGCGGGCCTTTACGCTCCGCTCGCGAACGGCGGTGAGTTGAACGGCGTGCGCCTGGTGGGCCGTGATGCGTTGCAGCGAATGGCGCTGTGCTCGGTGGCGACCCACGAAGACGCGACACTTAGGATTCCGACTCGATTTTCGCTGGGGTTCATGAAGGCAATGGATAATCGACGGCTCGACAATGCGGCGCACTGCTCGCTGCTGATTGGGGAGCCGGCTTTCGGCCATGTCGGTGCGGGTGGTTCGCTTGGCTTTGCCGATCCGGAATGCCGGATGAGTTTCGGCTATACGATGAACCGCATGGGCTTCGGAATCCTGATGAACGATCGCGGGCAGAGCCTGGTGGACGCCGCTTATCGCGCGATCGGGTATCGCTCCGATGCCAGCGGAGTGTGGGCGCGGTAGAAGGCGATGCTGTCGGCCAAGCTGCTTGTCGGCGAGATAGTCACTTCGCTGCGGCAGGTCATCGGACCAGCGATTTCCGAGCCCTACCCCAAGGCGCAGGCGTACATGGCCGCGACCATCCTGGAATTCGTCGCGCGGCAGATTGAGGAGCGCGGCGCGGGCGATTCAGAAAGAGAGGCCGTGCTGGAAGGGTTATTCGAGGATATCGGCAAACTCGGTCTTCCCGCGCGAATCACGCGCGTCGACTCACGCAACGAAGCGGCGCTCTCCGAATTGATCGCGCGCTTGTACCACGCGCGCGGCGAGATCGGCGAAAGCCTTTTTGCAGCTGCAAATCGGCGCGTGCGTCGAGGGTTAAGGGATCTTCTGAATCTCGACCTCGAGGTTACCGCAAAAGGGAGCGAGTGAATGAGCATTCCCGCCGCCGCGGAAAAGATAGCCAGCTATCTAAAGACCCGGCTCCCGGGGGCGGATGAGCTGAGCCTGTCCGATTTTGTTCAGTCCGCCGGCGGATGGTCGCACGAAATCTATACCTTCTACGCGAATTGGCAGCAGGGCGGTCGTCAGATGCGCCAGGGCTTTTGCGTGCGCAAAGACCCCGGCTGCGGCCTGCTCCGCGCTCTCTCCTCCCTCCACGAACAGTTCCGGGTTATCAAGGCGCTGGAGTCGACCCCGGCCCCGACTCCCCGCGCCTACTGGTACGAGGAGGATCCTGCGCTGCTCGGCGGCCCCTTCTTCGTCATGGAGAAAGTCGAAGGTGAAGCACCCAATCCCTGGTCGAAGGCCGGCAAGGGCTTTTACGCGGCGGCTGCCAGGCGCGGTGTTCTCCCGCGCAGTTTCGTCGAAGCATTGGCGTCGCTGCACAATCTCGATTGGAAAGCCGCACGGCTTGACTTCATCGGAGTGCCCGAAGGGGGTCGTGATTTCGCGCGGCGCGAAATCGCGAAATGGGAAGGTTTAATTGACCAGTCGATTCGCAAGCCGGAGCCGGCTTTGACCGAACTCCTCATGTGGCTCAAGGCGAACGCGCCGGAGGTGCAACGGCTGGCGTTCGTTCATGGCGCATATCGAACCGGCAATCTGATGATTCGCAACGACGCGGTTAGCGCCATCATCGATTGGGAGCTGCAGGTCATCGGCGATCCGATGTACGACGTTGCTTACGTGCTTTCCGATCTGAATCGCGAGGGCTCGCCGCTGTTGTCGTGCGTGGTGGAGCGCGAGTTCTTTCTCGATTACTACCAGCAGCTCACCGGGTTGAAGATCGATCTCGAAGTGTGTCGCTACTACGAAATCCTGTACATGATGCGCAGTACGGCTTTCTGGCTCAGCGCCTCGGGACTTTTCGCCGAAGGCAAAAACAAAGACCTGCGGCTGGCACGAACTACCTATTCGGTGCCGGTGGTTCTCGACATGGCCGCCAGGGCGTTGGGGTTTTAGCGGACCACGGAGGTAGCTTTTTCGCAGTGCCTCCGCCTGGAATGGAACCGAGAGAAAGAGGGCCTCTTAAGCAATGCTAAGCGCCTGGGATGAAATGCTGTGCCATCAGTTGCCGGCCACGATGGACCACGTGCACACCGACAACCCCGAATGGACCGAGCGCATCTATATCAGCGTCTACAACGTCCGCGACAAGGACACGATCCTGGGCGTTGGCGTCGGCCAATACCCGAACAAGAACGTGCAGGACGGGTTCGTGACCGTGTGGCGGCGTGGAAAGCAGTACAATTTTCGCGCCTCGCGCCAGCTCCGTCCGCGCATCGAGGAGGTGAAGATCGGACCGCTTTCGGTCGAAGTGATCGAGGGCCTGCGGCGCCTGCGGGTGCGTCTGGCTGACAATCCCTCCAGCCTGCGGCTCGATCTCGAATGGACCGCCACGATGAATCCGCACGAGGAGGAACACGATTTCCGCGAAAGCGGAGGAAAAACGGTGCAGGACATCTCGCGGTTTGATCAGGCGGGCCGTGCGCAGGGAATCCTTGAGATCGACGGTGCGAGGATCGCGCTCGACCAGGAAGGCTGGTGGGGTCATCGCGATCGCTCCTGGGGCACGCGCCGACCGCTTCGGACCGATGCTTCCGATACCAAACGGACCAGCTTCGCGCCCTTCCTTTTCAGTTGGTCGGTGGCGCAATTTCGAGAGTACGCACTGCACTGGCGCTTCGTCGAGCGGGCCCCGGGCAAGTACAGCTATTTCAGCGGCGAAAAGGTTTCACCGTTTGGAGTGCCGCACGATCCGGAATGGCTTCTCGATCGTACCGAGCAGGACTTCAGGTGGGACCCGTCGGGGCCCGTGCAAACTCTGGCGGGCGGCGACATCCTGCTGTTCTTCAAAAACGGCGAGCGGCGCCAGGTATCATTCGCGACGCATCAGCCACGATGGCACCTCAAGGGCGGAGGCTATGGCGGGTATCGCGGTTGGTACCACGGCGACAACAAGGGCGAGTATTACTGCGAACATGAGGTTTGGGACCTCGACGATCCGGCGACCCGCGCCGAGGCAAGTACGCTAAGCGATCACCTGATCGAATGGCGGTGCGGGGACGATACCGGGTTCGGGATCATGGAGTATGGCGTTGGCCCCGGCTATTACAAATACAAAGAGATTCAGCATCAGCCCACTTTCTGAAAGGCACGGCCACCGCCGCACCGGTGCCCGTGCGACTGGAGTGCAAGCTTGAAGGCGCTCGTTATCGGAGGCACCGGGCCCAGCGGCCACTTCGTCGTCAACGGCCTGCTACGACGCGGCTACCAGGTCGCGATACTTCATACCGGCCGGCACGAGGTGAAGGAGATTCCGGAGACGGTCGAGCACATTCACAGCGACCCGTTTTCGGAGAGCGCTCTGAGCGATACCCTCGGCACTCGAACTTTCGACCTTACGGTCGCAGCCTACGGCCGCCTGCGGCGAATCGCAGAAATCCTGGCCGGACGAACCGGGCGCTTCATCTCGATCGGTGGGGCTCCTGCCTATCGGGGATACATGAACCCGGCGACGCTGAACCCCGCGGGCATGCCGATTCCCACCGCCGAGGACGCGCCGCTGGTCTCGACCGAAACCGAGGACCCGAAAGGCTGGCGCGTGGTGCAGACCGAGCAGGCAGTCTTTGACCGCCACCCGGACGCTACCCACTTTCGTTATCCGCTCCTCTACGGGCCCTACCAGGTCGCCCCGCGCGAATGGTGCATCGTGCGGCGGATTCTGGACGGACGACCCATAATCATGCCGGACGACGGGCTCACGCTGAATCATTCGGCTTATGTGGAGAACGCGGCACATGCGGTCCTGCTGGCGGTCGATCGTCCGGAGAAGGCGGGTGGACAGATTTACAATTGCGGTGACGAACGCCTGCTGACGCTTCGGCAGATCGCCGAAGTCATCGCAGCCGCCCTCGACCGCCGCCTGGAAATCGTTTCGATGCCATGGCGGTTCGCGGTGGCCGCGCGTCCCCTGATTTCGCAACCCTGGACCACGCACCGGGTTCTCGACCTCACCAAATTGAAGGCCGACCTTGGTTACGCGGACGTGGTCGCGCCCGAGACCGGCCTGGCGTACACGGCCCGTTGGCTTCGCGATAATCCGCCGCAAGCTGGCGGAGCAGCGGAGAAGATTCTCCAGGACCCGTTTGATTATAAAGCGGAGAGCGAATTGATCGCTGCGTGGCAGGGTCTTTGTGAGGCCATGCCGCAGGTGAGGTTTGAAAGAGAACCCGGCTACACCGCCACCTACAGTGGACCGGGCGGGAAACCCAGAAGCACGCCATGGTCCTAAACTGGCTTCGCGTTGCTTAACAAAGCGCTGAGGCTAGCCCAGCGCCGCTGATTCTTCTTTCGACTCATACAGCTCTGGCAGCTCTGCGCTAAACAGACGCAGGAGAAAGGGACTCAGATGGACCTGCCGAATCTGGGTCGCTTTCGGGGGCGCCATCTTCAACAGAGCGGTTTCCGAGCGGCGGCGGATAAGAGCCGCGAGCTGGAGCAACGTTGGTGTCTGCTCTCGGCATTTGTCGTGATCAGCAACACGTGAAATCCGCGCTATACGGTGTTTGGCGCGTGTGGCTCTAGGCAGGACGCGTTGTGTGCCGTTACCTGGCGTACCACGGCGGCCCACCGCCACTGCCCGGGTCAACGCATGCCCGGCCCGAGCGCGTGGAAGGCAAGATTTCGGCTTGCTGGAGATCGTCGGCATTCCGTGGTACTGCGCGTGTGGTTCGCGCAGCAGCAGTCGCCGGACATCGCCAATGACGGAGCAGGAACGAGCGGGTTGGAAGATCGTCGCGAGTTTATTCGCGGTCCTGTTTGTGGTCTGGGGCGGCGGAATTAACACGGGGGCGGTGTTCTTCCCCGCGCTATTGAAGCACTTCGGATGGACCCGCGCCCATCTCGCCACCCTGGGCAGCGCGGGCGCATTGGCCGCGGGGGTGGTCGGACCGCTGGTGGGTGGCCTGGTCGATCGATTCGAAGCCCGGCGCGTGATGATGGGCGGGGCGGCCCTCACCGGCCTGGCCTTCATATTTGCGAGCCGGGTCAATTCGTACTTCCCGTTGCTGATCGCGAATCTGGTCATTGCGGTCGGCGTCACCGCGGCGACCATTATCCCCTGTTCGCTCATCGTCTCGAACTGGTTCGGGGCGCGGCGTGGTCTCGCGCTGGGCGTGACGTTTGCGGGAACCTCGATCGGCGGAATGGGTATGACCTTGGTCTCGAATTATGCAATCGCGTGGGGAGGATGGCGGTCCGGGTATGTGACAGTGGCGTTGCCGATGATTTTGGTCGCGATACCGCTGGTGCTTCTCACCGTGAGATCCCGTCCGCCGAATCGCGCGCCTGCCGTCCTTCCGACCCAACCCCATGCGTCTTTTGTGCTGCCCGGTCTTGAGATCGGCGAGGCGATTCGGACGCGCTCGTTCTGGCTGATCTCGGCGGCGCAGTTCCTGTATGCCTGCGCGATCGCGGGAGCGGGACTCCATCTGATTGCGTTTTTAACCGGCGTTGGTTACACGACCAACTTCGCCGCGGGCGTGTTGAGTGCAATCTTCTTTCTGACCTCGGTTGGCAAGCTGGCGATGGGCTTGTTTGCGGATCGCGTCAGCGCGCGAGTCGCGCTCTCGACCAATTACGCTTTCTCCATGGTTGGAACGGCGATGCTGATCGGTGCGGCGCGTCCCGGCGCGCTGCTCGGATACGTGATCTTCTACGGTCTGACCGTAGGCGCGCCCCTGGTGCTGATGCCGATGGTGATGGCCGAGTCGCTCGGGCTTAAGCGGCTTGGTTCGGTCATGGGGATCACTGGAATGTTCGCCACGCTCGGTGCTGCGGTTGGCCCGGTGCTCGCGGGGCACATCTTTGACGTCAGCGGGAGCTACAACACCGCTTTCATCGCGTTTGTTGCGATGTGGCTTGCGGCGTCGGTTTCGATTTTCGGCTGCCAGCCGCTGAGCGCGGTGGAAGCCCGGGTGGCCCCGCTGCCTGCGACTGCCTAGTGCGCTCTGCTGGCGGTTGCCGCTCTCCCGAGTGAAAGGCCGTTTTCCGCCACAACCGTAGCAATCCGTCGCTCGGGCATTTGGCCCCGGGGAAGAAGAGTTCAGCGGCTGCCGTTTCCCGGGCTGGGCGCCTTGGCCCGCGGGGGCGATTCACCATCGGGTGCGAGGCCCTCAACCAGCGGGATTCCGAACGCACTCTTGCCGAGGAATTCGAGCGTCTCGTCGCTATCGAACGGATGGTAGAGGCCTGCGCGCACGTCGCGGAATAGCCGTTCCAGCGGCAGGCGTTTGAAATAGGACGAGCCGCCGACCGCGCGGAGCGCAAGATCGACTACCCGAACCGAGTTTTCTATCGCGATCATCCGCGCGGCGACCGCCTTGCGCGACCAACTGCGCGGGTCGTCCCGGTCGACTTCGGCCGCTGCTTTCCACATCGCGGCGCGGGCGCCTTCGAGCAGCAAATCCATCTCGCCGACCTTGGTGTAGACGGCAGGCAGATGACTCATCGGATGTTTGAGCGGAAAGCGCTGGCGGTCGCGCATGAACTCCACCGTGAAATCACGGGCTGCCGCCGCGATACCGATATAAGGTGCACCGATGGTGAAGGGCGCCTTGGCGAAAACCTTGGTGACCCGGCCGGTGGGCGAGACCCCCCGCTGCAGAACGATCGCCGCATCCGGCACGAACGCATCTTTCAGTTCCGAACTGCGGGATGCAGTCGCGCGCATGCCCATCACGTACCAGTCGTCCTTGAAGACCAGGCCGGGAGTTTCGCGCGGCGGGATGAAGAACGTGACGATGGTAGGTCCCTGCGGCGCGTCCTCGCAGATCGCTTCGGCGAAGAACAGGTCGAGCGCGATACTCTGGGTGCCGAAGATCTTGCGGCCGTTCACCACCCATCCGCCTTCCACGCGTCGCGCGGTAGTGCGCGGACGGAGGTTGATAACCGCGTTGTCGGGCTCGGAACCCGAACCGCCACAGATAAGGCGTTCACCGCTGATGCGGCGCAGCATCGCCTCGACGTTGGGCGCCTTGAATTTTCGATGCAGATCGACGAGCAACCCGATCGTGTTGAAGTGCATGTTGATCGCGAGCGCGGTCGCGCCGCACCCCTGCGCGAGGCGTTCCTGCGCCTTGATTCGCTCGAGCAGGGTCGCACCCAGCCCGCCCAGCTGCTCGGGAAT